>JAEYWK010000194.1 GCA_023431345.1 Pseudomonadota bacterium | reverse complement strand
GGCTCGGGCGCAACCGGCTCGACGCCCGACGACGTGGTCGATGGCGTGCTCGAGGGCGGCGGCTGCTCTTGCCGCGCGCCTGCATCGAGCCCGGCGCCGCTGTCGGCGCTGGCTTCGCTCCTCGGGTTGGTGGCGGTCGCGGCGCTGCGGCGTCGCAGCCGTCGCTAGCTCTGCGCGGCGCCGGGGCTCACGGCCCCGGCGCTCCGCGCTGCCATGCCGGAGCGAGCGCGCTCGGCGCTATCTCGGAGAAGCCGCGCACGCGCAGGGCGGCGTTGGTGCGCTCGAAGGTGACGGTCGCGTCGGCCGCGAACCCCAGCTTGCGCTGCAGCTGCATGAGCTCGAGGGCTAGCTCCACCAAGAGCTTCGAAGAACCGGGCAACCCGTCGATCGCGAGTGACCATGCGGTGCGGAGCGGCGCCACCGCGCGCTTGGAGAAGTCGGCGATTTGAAACGCGGTCGACGCGCGTCGAAAGTAGAGCATCGCGACGTCGGGCTTCCTCAGCTTTCGCGCCAGCTCTGCCGTTCGATGTTGGAGCCACGGCGCCCCCGGTAGCTCGTCGGCGGCGCGTCGGTAAACGTCGAGCGCGTCGCCCTCTTTGCCCGCGTCGGCCAGCTTCTTGGCTTCGGCGGTCCAGCGCTCGACTTGCTGTTCGACCAGGCGGCGTTGCTTCACGGAGTCTTCGATCACGCGCCCTCCTCAGCACGAGCCGTGCCGCTCGCGGTCGTGCGCGCATGCACGACGCAAACCCGGGTTTTGCGCGTGCGCTCGCCGCCGCCCCGCGGGAAGTTTTCAACTTTGCACGACCACGCTTCCTCAGGCTGAGACAGCGCGTCTCTCGTCGAGACGTGAGAGATTGCGCGGGCGCTGCTTCCCGTGTAGGCGAACGTGAGATGCTCCCGGCCCTCGGCACCCGGCTCGCGCGAGCGCTCGGCTGCGCGCTGCTCGTCGGCTGCGCGGCGTCGCCGCGCGAGCGCTCGCCGCAGCGTAGCTCAGCGCCTTCGGCGAGCAGCACTCAGCAGCGCCTCCGCGAGCTCCGCAGCATCGAGGCGCCGCTACGGGCCGAGCTCTCGCCACGCGAGCAAGCGCCGTGGATCGACGTGAGCGGGGCCGATCCGTACCGGCTCGTGCCGCGGCCACAGGGCGGGTTCGTGGGAATCCTGCGCGGCGCCAAGGCCTTGGTGACGCTCGACTCGAGGCTGGGCGAGGTTTCGCGGGTTCGTCTGCCCGAGGCGCCCTCCGCGCTGTGCCTGAGCGGGGGGCAGGCGTTCGTCGGGAGCCGCTGGTCGCGCCAGATCGTGCGGGTGCAGCTCGCGACGGGGCAGGTGAGCACGTTCGACTCGGGTGAGGACGCCATCGCCGATCTGGCGTGCAGCGACGGCAGTGACGCCGTCCACGTGCTGGCCGACGGCCGCGCTTCGCTATCGACACGTCGCGGCGACGGCGTGCTGCTCGATCGACGCGGCTCGCTGGCGGGCGGGCTACGGCTCGTTCGCCGCGGCCAGCACCTGCTCGAGCTATCGCTGTTCGAGCGCACGCTACGGGTGCTCGAGCTTTCGCCGCGCGGCATCCCCACCCGCGAGCTCACGCGCATCCGCCACGACGGGCCGCTGTGGGGCGTCGATGCGCTCCCGCGAGACGGCGAGCTGCTCGTCGCGCTCAGCGGCGCCGAAGACAAGCCCCTGGTGAGATCGCGCGGTGAGTTCGAAAACATCGACTCGTTCGTGTGGTTGTATCGGGTCGGCGCGCGCGGCGCTCGCCCGGTCTTCAGCTTGAACGTGTCCGAGCACGGCTTGCTGGTGCCCAAGGCGCTAGCCCTCGCACGCGACGGCGACAGCACGGAGCTGAAGGTGCTGGCCAGCGGCAGCGCCAAGCTGCTGCGAGCCCGCTTTGCGCCATCGTTGCTGCAGCCGCCGGAGCTCGTGGTCGAGCCCGCGATGCCCGGCGCCGCCGACGCGGTGTTCGACGCGGAGGGGGTCTCTTTCGGCAGCCCGTTGCTCGACGCTTGGGTGCGCGTCGATCGGAGCGGGATCGCGCTCGCTCGCGTCGACGCCGGGAGCCGGCCTCCGCTCGAGGTGCGGCTCGGCGAGGCGTTGTTCACGACGGAGCTGATCGCTCCCGCCAGCTCGAGTCAGGGGTCTCACTCGCGCTTTACCTGCGAGACCTGCCATTTCGAAGGCGGCGTCGACGGACGCATCCACGCCACCGGCCGCGCCTCCGTGAGCGTCGTGACCAAGGCGCTCTTCGGCCTCGCCAACAATCGCCCGCATTTCTCGCGGGCTCGCGATCCGGACCTGAGCTCCGTTTCGCACAACGAATTTCGGGTGGCCGGCGCCGGCAGCGCTGAAGACCCGTGGTTCTGGCTCGATACGCCGAGCTTCCCTTGGCTCTACGAGCTCGGAGTCGAGCGAGCGCGGCTGTCGCCGCTCGAGCTGCGCTCTGCTCTGCTCCGCTTCCTTTACGCTTTCACCCATGCGCCCAACGCTGCGGCCTCGGGTCGAGCGCGCTTCAGCGCGCTGGAAGCGTCCGGCGCGCGCGTGTTTCACGACCGCTGCGCGAGCTGTCACTCGGCGCGGCTAGAGTCGGATCGGGCCTTCAGCGAAGTGCCGCTCGCGGCCTGGGAAGAGCTGGTGCTCGATCGGCGCGCGCCTTTGGTGTGGGCGCGAGGGGACTACGCCCAGACCGGCGTCTTGCCCTACGTGCACGAGCGAGGGACGCGCATCACCAGCCTGCGCCGACTGGCGCTGAAGCCGCGGTATTTCACGAAGGGCTCGGCCGCCACGCTGACGGACGTGCTCACCGAGTTTCGGACCGTGGAGGGCGGCTTGCACCGCGCGCCGGAAGGCACGCCCGGCGCGCTCACTCAGCGAGAGCGCCAGGCGCTGCTCGCCTTCTTGCGTCTGCTCTAGCTCGCGGAGAGTGCTCGCTCGTCCGGCGCCGAGTCAGAAGTCGTACGGGTTCTCGGGATCCGCGGGCGGGGGCGCCTGCGGCTGCGTTCGAGGCGGGGCGAAGCCATCCGGCGGCGTGGTGCTGGGGTTGGGGTACGGCGCGGCGCCGTCGTCGGGGACGCTCGACCCGAGCTGCGGCTCGCTCGGCTGCTGCTCTTCGATGGGCGCCGGCTGCGTGCGGGGCGACCACTCGTCGTCAGCGGACGTCAGCGCGCTCGACGAGCCCTGCGCCGCACTCTCACTTTCGGCCGGCACGTCGGCCATGCCAGCCTCGGGCATGATCATCGGCGCTTCCTTGCTGACTGCCGACAGCGCAGGGCCGCTCAGCTGATTGGTCACGCTGGCGCGCAAAAAGCTCGTATCGGGCTCCCAGCTGCTGGTGAGCGGCGCGGCCTCGGTCACGGCGAGCGTGGGGGCGTCGCCTACGTAGACCGCGTAGGCCAAGCCGGCCGTGAGCGCGCTGGCGATCAGCGCCGAGATGAGCAGTGCGCCGGCGCCGCTCGTGTCGCGCGAGCGCGGCAGCACGACCTCTTCGTCGCGGTGCAGCCACACCGCACGACGCTGCCGCTGCACCGGGTAGTTACCCAAGGACTGGTCGTGAATGACGTGGGCTCGGGAAGCCATGCAAGGTCTCCTTCAGGGCACGCGGGAGGCGTGCACCCGTTCGACGGTGCAAGGCGCAGGCCGACCGCGCCAGCCTGAGCTAGATGCATGATCGCATTGAGGAAAATGCAACACCGGCGCGCTGTGGCCGGCGCCCGGACCCTGCCCGCGCGTGCCTCATCGAGGCAGGATGCCGCGCTTACGCTTGAGCGCTGAGCGAGTCCGTGTCGTCCGGCACGGGGTCGATCGCAGACAGGATGGCGACCTGGATTTCGAGGCGGCGCGCCGACGAGATGGGCTTGTAGTCGAGCTCGACGATGTGAAAGCGATCGTACACCCGACCGCCGCGCGTCTTCACCTGCGAGCCGACGATCTGCACCCGCTGCGAGAACAACGCCTGCGATAGCGCCAAGAGCAGGCCCGAGCGGTCGAACGTCTCCACCTCGAGCGTCGCGAAGGTTCCGTCTTCGCCCTCGATGAAGCGTACCACCGTCTCTTTGGCGGCGGGGGTCAGCGCGATTCGGCCCGAAGAGTCGGCGCGCTTGCGCTCGACCTTGCCGTCCATCAGCCCGATCAGCGTCTGGCACAGCTGCAAGATCTCTTCGCTCGACAACATCAACCGGTGATCGGTCGGGTCTTCGTGACGGACCCAGAAGATGTCGACGGCTTCGTCGTGCTGGCCGGGGATGCGGCGCGTGTAGGCTTCCGCTTCGATGACGTCGAGCCCGCAGAGCACGAGCGCGGCGCTGATGGTGGCGAGCAGACCCGGGCGATCGTCGGCTACGACGCAGATGGCGGCGCCCGGTACGCGGCTCGAGAAGAACGCGCCGATGTTGGCGGGAGCCGACTCACGCTCGCGTGCGACGCGCGCGTGCGCAGCGATCGCCTGCGCGTCGAAGTTACCGCGGTAGCTCGCGGGCAGCGAAGCCGTAAACGTTCGCAGGAAAGCTTCGGAGGAGGGAGCGGAGGTCACGTCGAATCTCGATGCAGCGCGAATGATGAACTCTACGACCGGCGGCCGCACGGGCGGCTTTCGGTTCTGTTTCGGAGACGTGACATACTCTCATTTCCCGGCGCCGCCAGCCGCGAGCGGCTCAAGGCTTGGTGCTCGGGGCCGGACGCCTCGGCCTCTCGGTCGTGGTCGGGGCCGGAGTGGTGGTCGGGGCCGGAGTGGTGGTTGGGGTCGGCGGCGCGGTCGGGGCCGGCGTCGTGGTCGCGGGCGGCGTCGCGGGGGGCGTTGCCGTCGGCTGCGCGGGAACACCAGGAAAACCCGGGGGAAACGTGATGCCAGGGGGAAGCTGGATGCCGCTCGGGAACGCGGTGGGCAGCTGGATCGGGAAGGGGAGCTGAATCGTCGATGAGCCGCCGCCGCTGCCGACGATCACCTGCCCGGGGTTATTGACCACCGGCTCAGCGGGCGTGCCGGTCGGCGGCTTGGTGCCGGTCGGCGGCTTCGCCGTCGTGATCGGCGTCGAGGTCGCGCTGTCGCGCGGTAGCTCGGGTGTCACGTTCGGATTGAGCGGCTCGATGGTCAGCGGGCCCGATGCTGCCGCGGTCGCCGCGAGCGACGCGTCCGGCAGCGGCGGCACGACCACGCGCCGGTCGTCGGCGGCACGGTAGGCGGCGTAGCCAACGGCGCCGCCGCCGCCGAGCACCGCGATCACGAGCGCGGAGACCAAGAGCCCCGAGCGACCCTTGCGCGCTGGCAGCGGTCGCGCCGGCGCCGGCATCGCCCCTGGCGCCGCCATCGGCGCGGGCCCGTACGCGAAGGCGGGCCCTCCCATCGCGGTCGCCGGCGGCGACATGACGGGCAGGCCTTCCGACAGGCTCGTGCGAGCGGCGCCGAGCTGGCTCATGCTGAGCGGCGGTAGGGTCTTCGGCACTCCCCCGGGCGAAGGCGGCGGCGCCGAGCTCTGCGGCAGAGACAGCATCACCGACGACATCGGCGTAGGCAACGGCAGCAGCGGCTCCGCGGTGGCGGCGAGCTTGCCCGCGTGGCTCAAATGTCCGGCGAACGGCGCGAGCGCGAGCCGCATGGCGCTGGCGCTCTCGAAGCGCTCGTCGCGGTTCGGCAGCATGGCGCGCTCGATCAGCGCCACCAGCCCGTCGGGCAGCTCGGGCATCAGCTGCTTGAGCCTGCGCACGCGGCCGCCCTCGACCGCCGCGATGATGACCTCGGCGTCGTCACCGTCGGCGGGGCGACAGCCAGCCAGCATCTCGAACATCATCACGCCCAGCGAGTAAATATCGGCGCGGAGATCGGTGGTGTGCGCCGACACCAGCTGCTCCGGCGCCATGTATTCGGGCGTACCCATCACGACGCCCGCGCGCGTGAGCCCCTTGGTGTATTCGCTCGAGGCTCGCAGCTTGGCGATACCGAAGTCGATCAGCTTGAGCAGCGGGCCGCCGTTCGTCGGCGTGACGAACACGTTGTCGGGCTTCATGTCGCGATGCACCACGCCGAGCGCGTGCGCGGCCTCGAGCCCGGCCAAGACTTGCAGCGAAAAATCGATGGCCTGCTCCACCGGCAAGCGCCCCTGCTGGTCCAGCAGGCCCTGCAAGGATTGCCCCGACAGCAGCTCCATCACCAAGTACGGGGAGCCGTCTTGCGCGGTGTCGACGTCCGTGACGTGCGTGACGTGCGCGCTCTGGATCGTCGCCGAGACGCGCGCCTCTTGCAAAAAGCGCTGAGTCAGCCCCGGGCGCTTGGCCAGGTCGGCGTGCAGGAATTTGAGCGCCACGCCCGAGCCGAGCACCTCGTGCCGGGCCTCGTACACGACCCCCATGCCGCCGTCGCCGATCAGCCGGACAATCCGGTACTTGCCGGAGACGAGCTCGCCGGGGGCGAAGCGACTCACGACGCTCCCCTGTCGACGATGCGCTCTTCACGCGGGATGTAGCGCTCGTACTCGCGCAAGAACGTGAGGCTCTTGCTGTCGGCTCGATCGACGTACAGCACCCCCTTCAGGTGATCCGTCTCGTGCTGCACCACGCTCGAGCGCACGCCTTCCCACACGAAGTCGAGCGGCTTGCCGAAGCGGTCGAGCGCCTGCACGCGCACGCGGCGCGGCCGCACGACCTGGCCGCGCAGCCCCGTGACCGAGAGGCAACCTTCGAACATGGCGATGCTGTCCTCGGGGGAGAGGGCGTCCGGCGCGCTCTCCACGGCCGGCGTCACGACCGGATTGACCAGCACTGTGAGCGGAATATCGAGCGCGTCGGGGTAGCGCGGGTTCTTGGCGATTTCGATCACGCAGATCTGAAGCGATTCATAGACTTGCGGGGCCGCCAGGCCTGCGCCGTCTGCGTCGTGCATCGTGTCGATCATGTCGTCGATCAAGCTCTGGATGGCTGGACTGCCCAGCTCTTCGACGCTGACGGGGCGAGCAACCCTACGCAGCACCGGCTCGCCCATTTGCGCGATCTTCCTGATGGCCACGGCGGCATCGTAGCCCAAAACGGCGGGGCTTCACGAACGACGGCCGCGGGGCGCCCAAGCCTGTTCGTTCCCGCCACTTTCGTGGTGCGCGCGCCGAGCGAGCACGAAAAGCAGGTCCGCGAGGCGGTTGAGGTAGATCAGCGCCGTGGGGCGAACTGGCTCGCGCTGCGCCAGCGTCAGCACGCGACGCTCTGCCCGTCGCGCCACCGTCCGCGCAAGGTGGAGCGCGGCGACGTCGGGCGGCCCGCCGGGCAAGATGAAGTTGCGCAGCGGTGGCAGCGCTTCCTCCGCCTCATCGATCGCGCGCTCGAGCTTCACGACATCGTCGTCGCCCAGCAGGTCGATCCCGAGCCGCGCCTCGTGTCCGGGCACGCTCGCGAGCTCGGCGCCGAGCGTGAACAAATCGCTCTGCACGTCTTCGAGCACGCGGCGCACGAGCGGCACCGAGCAGGCGGCGACCGCGAAGCCGATGGCTGCGTTCGTCTCGTCGACGGTGCCGTAAGCCTCCACGCGGGCGTCGTCTTTCGAGACACGGCTACCGCCGAACAGTCCGGTCTGACCCTGGTCCCCGGTGCGGGTGTAGATCTTCATGCCGGCGAGCGTAGGCCAGAACGCCCAACCGGTGGGGCCGCCGCGCGGACGGCGCGCTCCGCCAGCCGAGGTCAGCCGAGGTCAGCCGAGGGCGGTCGCCATCAGGGCGTAACCGCTGGCCCAAGCGTCGAGGTCGGCCTTGGCGCCGTCGACGATTTGCGCGCCGAAGCCGGGGGGTACGGTCGCGTTCTCGTTGTGGTTGAAGCGACGCCGCCACGCCACCTTCGCCACCAAGCGCACCAAGCGATCGCTGCGCGGCGGTCGCAGCTCGAGCCACGTCAGCTCGTCGTCCGGCGGAGCCAGCGTCCGCACGTAAATACCGTCGCTCGACAAGTTGTACGTGAAGCCCAGGTCATCACGCTCGCGACCGGCGCCGCGGAACGCCACCGTCGTGCCGTAGAGCAAGCGCGCGCTCTTGCGGTTGTTGACGCCGCCGGCTTTCAGCTCGTTCGACGCAAACAGCACGTTCTCCGGCGCCGCGAAGCCGTCGACGGCGGCGACGCCGGTCAGGTCTTGCAGGCCTTCGCGCGCCTGCCGCAGGTCGCGCGGCGCGCAGCACAGGATGAAATTCGCGCTACTGCCCGCGCTGCGAGCGCGCTCGACGATCGGGCGCGCGTTCGGCATCAGCTCGCTGCTGACGACGGCCAGGCTGAGATCCGTCTGTTCCGCGAAGTGCGCGGCGTCGTCGCTCGTGACCGCGAAATTCACCGCGTAGCCCGCGTTGCGCAGCACGCGCGCCACCACCGTGCGCCGCGTGCGGTCCGCTTCCGCCACCAGCGCGACGCCGCGTCCCGCCGTCGGCGGATCGGCCTGCTCGCGTGGCAAGTTGCGCAGGCGGGTGAGCAGCGGCCTGAACTCGCCGAACGGCAAGACGTCGTCGGCGCCCCAGCTGAACGCGTCGTTGAACGCCAGGTCGCTCACGGTGCGGGCGAGCGCCAACATCGGCATGCGCACGTGACGGGCGCTGCTGCGGGCCTCGACCGCCAGCGACTCCGACTGCTCGCTCTCCAAGATGGCGGCGTGAGCGTCGTGGGTAGAGAGCCAGTCGGACGCCTCGTCGCTGCTATCGACCGCGTGCAGCTGAAACGCCGCTTGCTCGGCCGCGACCGCGAGCGCCGCTCGTTCGTCGCGTTTGAATTTGCCGAGAGCCAATAGCGCGCGCGATTCCATACCCCCCTCAGATCGGCCAGCGTCAGCAGCTCTTTAGTCCCAAACGGAGACGGCCTTCGAGCGGCAGATGTAGGCAGCGCATTTTGTTTCAGGGGGCTGCCACTTCGCAGCTCGCTTGCAGAAAGCTTCCCACAAGTCCCTAGGTCCCACTCCACGGCACACACGTCTTCAAGCGCGCGATCGAAAACACGCGCGCGACCGAAAACGGCCACGTGCTCAGTAACCTGACGACGGACGGCGACTGTGCGAGGAGGGCTGCGGATGGGCAGCCCAACCTCGATATCGCGCGGAGCGCCAGCTAGACCGACGATCGGTTGACCGCTCGGCGTTCTGGCCCTCCGCGTCGTTGCCCCAGCCAACCGTTCGTCGCGCTAGGCGCTGAAGATTTGCTGAATCTCGCCTTCCATGGCGGACGGCGGCACCTTCTTGGCCAGCGCCAGCTCTTGCACGAGCAAGCTGCGCGCTTGATCGAGCAGTCGGCGCTCGCCGAAGGATAGGTCTTTGTCGAACTTGAGCCGGTACATATCGCGGAGCACTTTGGCGATCTCCGACGGCAACCCGCTCTTGAGCATCTCGGTGTAGGCGCGGAAGCGACGATTCCAGGGCTGGAGATCGACCGCGACTTCGGGCGCCTTCAAGATATCGAGGATGCGCTGCGCTTCCTTCTTCTTCATGACGGGGCGCAGGCCAACGCGCGAGGCAGCCTCCGTCGGCACCATGACCTTGAGACCGCTATCGCGGATCTTGATCACGTAGCAGGACGTCTTGCGTCCACCGAAGTCTTTCTCTTCGATGTCTTGGACTTCACCCACGCCGTGCGCGGGATGCACCGCCATGTCGCCGGCCTTGAAGTTGATGCGAATGGTTTCAACCGACAAATTGCCCTCCTGACCTGCTTGCGCGGGTGCTAAACGCTCGACTAGAGCCGGGGCGGCGACACGACCGCCTCGTGACTTCGGCTTCACCACGAAGTCACCTCAGCCCTCCGACGCTCAAGCGCTGGCTGCCGTTCGTTCATCCCGCTCGCCGCAGTGCAGCACGGGCGAGGTCGTAACATCATCAGCGCCTGTTGGTCAATCGAATCCATCCCCGCACGTATCTCATAGATCGTCGAAATCGCTGCAATTTCTAGCGCAAATCAGGTGACGATGTAGGTGCGGGGGACACAGAGGTTGCGCGCGGAATGCTGAAAATCTCGGTCAAATCGCCGCTCGTCACCGCGCGCGCGCCTTGGGCCATGTCGGTGAGTGGGAGTGCGACGAGCAGAGCAACACGATCGTTCGCGCTGCTGATGACGGTGCGCGCGTCGAGCGCCGAGCCCAAACCGAGCAGTGTACCGGTGGAGCTCGACGCGACCGTCATGTAGGTCGAACGCAGCCGCTCTTCAGCGTTGCTGTCGGCGAAATCACCGTGCAGCGCGAGCTCGAGCAGCGCGTGACCGGGGGTCGTCGCGGTGAGCTTTGCCGAGAGCGCGGTGGTGATCGAGAGCAAGCCAGCAGCGGCATCGGCCCAACGATCCTCGAACGGGCCCGGTACATAGGCGGACGCGATGGTGCCTTCTGTCTCACTCTCGAGTCCGGCGAGCGCAGCTCCCTCGAACGCGCGCTTGGCCTTGAGTCGACCGCGCGCGTACGCTTCGACGACGCGCCACAGCATGGGGTCGCCGACCGCGTACGCTACCGCTCGATCGTCGAGCGTCACGAGCCCGACCGGTATGCCCTCATTGATGCCCGAAAGGACGACGATATTCGGATCCGGCGTGCGCCGTGTGATGTCGTGGACCTGACGCGATTCGAAACATTCGCGGGCTCTCGCGGCGGTGGCTTGCGGTAGCTCCGCCAGGTACAGCGTGCCGAGATCGTAGCGGGCGATCACGCCGCGCGTGACTTCCTCCAACGGGAAGCCGGTGGTCTGCGCCACCGCCTTGAGCCGCGCGGGCGTGAGCAAGAGGTCGAGAGCCGGTCGAAAGCTCGGGCTTTCCGCGAGCTTCGCCGGGGATCCGCGCAGCAGCCAACGCAAACCGGCCGCTGGCACGTAGTCTTCCAGCTTACCCGTGTAGCGAGGCACGCTTGGCGCGCGCGCGGGAGCGCTCGCGGGCTCACGGCCGCAAGCTAGCGAAAGCGTTCCGAGTAATGCCGCTCTACGACTAAAGGGGGCGGCGGTCGCCGCCGAGCGCGAGCCCGCGGTCACTCGTCGCCGTCTTCATCGTCGTCATCGTCATCGTCGCCTTCATCACCCCCGGTGATGGGGATGTGTCGGCTGTCGTTCACGAGCTCTTTCAGCTCTTTGCCGACTTTGAAGAAGGGCAGGCGCTTGGCCGGCACCGGCACCGGCTGCCCGGTACGCGGGTTGCGGCCGGCGTAGGGCTTGTAGGGGCGGACGGTGAAGCTGCCGTAACCACGAATCTCAATTCCTTCGCCACGTTGCAGCGCTTCAGTCATGGCGTCGAAGACGCAATTCACGACCATTTCGGCGCGTGCCTTCGTGAGCTCGCCGCGTGCTGCGATGGCTTCGATGAGCTCGCTCTTCGTCATTCGCGGGTCGCCTCCCTCAGCCGGTGAACCAACGCTAACTAATTGAGACGATGCTCCCCCCTAAAGTCTGAATTGTCAACGGGTTACGGGAGCCGGCCCAGGAAGTCGACCGCGCCCTCGCCGCCCTGGAGCTCGATCGAGAGGAAGCGAGCGCTGTCGGTCTCAGGGCCGGGCACGCGCCAAATCGAGCAGCCGGGGCCGGCGGCCGAGAAGCGCTCGGGCGCTCGTCCCGCGCGCTGAATCAGCAGCTGCGCCGCCCGCGGGGACGTCGTCACCCAGCCGAGCTCGAGCGGTCGGTCGCCCGCTGGTAAAGGGAGAGAGACGCGAGTCCCGGGCTTGAGGCGCAGCGCTCGGCCGGCCGACGCGCAAGGAAAGTGGACGGGGTAGGCGCTGCCGCGGTCGGGCGCCGCAGGCCACTCGGCCTCACTCTCGAAGCGCGTGCCGGGGCCGGGCTGGTAGGGCTCGAGCCGAGGCGGTTCGCGACCGCTGAGGTCGAAGTGGTAGCGGTACGTGGGCGGGCTGCCCAGCCTCAGGAAGAGCTCACGGTCGTGAGCGTCATCGCGCGCGCGGGCGACGAACAGCCCGGAGCGCGGATCCTGGACCGCGGGATCGTGACCGAGATTGAAGCCGTGATCGGTGCCGACCAGCACCAGCCCGCGCTCGATTCCGTGCCCTGCCACGACGAGCGGCTCGAACATGGGCCTCCCTCCTTCGCGCTCACGAAGGTCTTCGTGACCGAAGCGCGCGTGCAGACCGAAGCCCGCGAGCGCTGCCGGCACGACGAAGGCGGTCAGTCGCAAGTCGCAGGCCGCCCGCGCCACCAAGATCTGGCAGAAGGGGATGGCCTCACACAGGAAGCGCGCGCCGCCGCCCGCATAGTTCCCGTCGAAGTAGAAGGGCACGTACGCCAGCGCCTGGATGCCGACGCCGGCGCCGAGCAGCGCGAGGGGTGAGCGCCGGTGACGGACGAGCGCGTAGAGCCCGAGCAGCGTGAGCGGCACCGCGTTGGTCGCGTCGACCGAGAACGCGGCGAAGCGCACCAGCACGTTGCGGAGCGCTTCGCGCAGGCCGTAGCCGTGGGGCAGAAAGCGAGAAACGTAGTCGCCGTGCTCGTAGCGGCAGCCGATGGCCGAGCCGAAGCCGTAGCGGAAGCAATCGGGTGATGAGTCGGACGCTGCGTAGTAGGCGAGCTGAGTCGAGCCGAAGAAGCTTCCCGTCAAGGCGCGTTGCTGGAAGAGCAGCAGCAGCACCCCCGGCACCGCGCCGAGCCCCAGCCACAGCCAGCGGCGCGGTCGCTGCCGGGTCGAGAGCAGCACCAGCAGCAGGGCGGCGGCGGCGCTGACGGGACGCGTGGCCGCGAGCAAGCCGAGGCATGCGCCGGCGCCGAGCGGTGCGAGCCGCGCGTTCGGCGTGACGGCGCACAAGAGCGCGCCGCTGCCCAGCACCGTCGCGAGCCCATGCGACATCGTGTCGGCGGTGTGATAGCGGAGCGCCGCGCACAGCGCCGACAGCGCGGCCGCGAGCAGCGACGTGCGCGCGTCTTGGCCGAAGGCGCGCGCCAGCGCGTAAGTGATGGCGACCAGCAACGCTCCGAGCAGCGGCCCCACCAGCAGCGCCGCGCCCAGGCGCATGCCGAGCGAGAGCACGAGCGGATAGCCGGGCGGAAAGATCACGCCGAGGCGGGCAGCATCGGGCGCTTGCAGCAAGAAGCGCCCTGCGAAGGCGGCGCGGGGCTCCGAGGCCGGCAGCGTGAACGAGCCCGCGGCCAAGCTCTTGGCTTCGAGCCAGTAGCTCGTGGCGTCGATGATGCGCGGCCCGCCGCGCAAGTAGACGTGCAAGTAAGCGTACGAGAGCGCGAACGCGAGCAAACACAGCGCGGCGAGCCCCAAGCGTCGCGGCATGACGCGCCTACTCGGGCTGCACCGCCCACACGTGATAGAAGATGCGCTCGCCGATCGCGACGTCGAACCGCACGTCGAGCTCCGACGCGTCGACGCGGCCGAGCTCGATGCGCTGCTCGAGCCAGCCGTCTTTGCGCGGCAGCTCGGCGCGGCGCGTCAGCTTCGTCCCCACCGACACCACGAGCTCGAGCTTTTCGGTCGGCGCGGCGCGCACGATCAGCGTCACGGGCCGCTCGGGGTCGATCCCCGATAGCGTGAAGCTCTCGGTGACGCCGGGGGGCACGATGCGGCCGGCGTCCCACAGATCTTCGCGAGGCAGCTGCGGGTTCGCCAAGAGCTTCATGGCGATGTAGCCGGGAGAGCCGTTCGACAGCTTGTAGTGGTGGGCCCGCTCGCTCACCAGATCGGCCATGTCGACGCCGTCGACGCGGCGTTCACCCGGCCGGAGCGAGAACGGCTCCTCGCTGCGATCGAGCAGCTCCCAGCGGGGGCGGTAGAGCACCTTGGTCGGCGCGCCGCAGATCACGTTGCCGCGCGCCGGCACCTCGCCCAGGCGCTTGCCGAACCACAACGGAAAGGCTCCCCACCAGCTGGGGTAGATGGCGAGCACGTCCGGCCGCTCCGACGGGCGGAGGCGCTCGATCAGCTCGATGCCCGCAGCCACGTTTTGTCGTGTAGCTCGCGCGAACGGCATGCCTCGGAAGCCGCCGAGCCCGATGATGTCGAGCGCGGGTAAGTCGGAAATGTAGGGGATGGCGCCCGCGTCGCCGACCAGCACCCGGCGCGGGCGCGGCTGCACGGCGTCACGCAAGATGCGACCGGTGCGAACGTGCTGATCGAGGATGTTGCGCGACGCTCGGCCGAAGAACCACAGCTGATCCGTGAAGCGCGGCCCCTGCTGCCAGACGAAGATGCCGGCGAGCGCGACGGCCGCCGCCGCGTGGCGGAAGCTCGCCGGATCGCGGCGACGCACGCCCGCTAGCGCAGCGGCGAGGCCGAGCGCGGCGGTGCACAGCAGGCACGCGACCGTGGGCATCGCGTAGCGCGTGTTCTGCCACGCCACCTGCCCATTCAGCGAGACGATCGCGAGCCAGCTGAGCATGGTGAGCCACAGCATGGCCGCGGGGCGTCGCGTGAGCTTCGACCACAGCGCGTAGCCGGCGAGCAACCACAGCGCGTAGCCCAGATACCAGGTCGCCGAGAGGTGATGATGGGTGATGGTATCCAGCTGCCAGCGCAAGAAGTGCAGCCACTTTTCGGCGGCCTCGAGCTTGGTCAGGTACGGGTGGTAGATCTCCAGCTTCACGAGCGCGCCGGCGGCGCTCGAGTCCGAGGTCAGGAGCTTGTTCGCTACGCCGTGGGCCACGAGCAGCGCCATCGAGGGCACCAGCACGAGCGCCAAGCTGCCTGCGACGCGAGTGAGCTTCGTGCGGCGCGCGTCCCAGAGCGCGGTCACGGCGAGCACTCCCAGCGCGCCGATCGCCTCCGGCCGCGTCGCGCACATCAAAAGTCCGGCTGCGGCCAAGCCGAGCGCCGGGCGGAGCAGCGCCGGCGCTGCGCTCCTCGCCGCGATACGCAGGTCGTCCCACGCCACGACGGCCAGCGACCAAACGCCGAGAAACAGCGCGACCTCCATGCCGCTCCACAGGGACCAGTCGAGCACTCCCACGCTGAGCAGGGCCGGTGGGAGCAAGTAGCTGGTGGCGACCGGCAGCTCGCGGAACAACCGCCGCAGCGCGAGCATCGAGCCGAAGACGCTGACGCAGGCGACGGTGGCAGCCCACTGCATCAGGTTCAAGCCGCCGAGGCCGAGCCAGAAGCCAGGCACGAGCACGAACGGGTAGAGCAGGCTCGTGCCTCCGCTCGAATAACCGGCTCCCGGCGACCACTCGAAGGCATGACCACGCGCCGCTTGTCGCGCGAAGTCGAAGTGGATGAACACGTCGTCGAGCGGCGCCGACCAAGGACCGAGCGCGCCCCGCGCCGCGGCCGTAAATCCCGCGGGATCGTGAAAGAGATCTGCATACGTGGTCTGCAGTCTCATCGAAGAGTAGAAGCGGCAGGCGCAGAGCAAGGTGACGGCGGCGGCCCACGCGCCGTAGAGCCACGGCTCGAGCGGTGCGAGCGAGCGCAGCCGCTGCTGCGCTTTAGCAAAGTGCGTATCGTTCACGTTTCGGCGCTTGTACTACGAGCCGCCGCTGCCAGGTGCACCGCGGGTCCGCCGGCCGGGCACCTGACTACGGAAGTGCTCGTTTGCACGGCGCATTTGCGTGGATTGCTGAGCGTTTGTGGCTCGAGCTCGGCGGCGCCATGCAATGAATTTTTCAAATCAGGGGAGGTGTCGGAGGTAAGCGCATGCACACGAGCATTTGTTCAGCGCCTGGGCATTTTCGAGTCATTGTTGCTTGCGGCAGCCGCGCCGAGGCGCTCTACTTGCCATCTCCCTGCAAGAGCGCGTGGGGGCAACGTTTACTGGCCGTGGGTTACCGGCCACTGGTTAGCTCGGCGACTGAATTTTGATGCGATGGTTCGTTGAGGTTTCTCGCGTCGGCGAAAGCAGCACCGACGAGAAGTATTGCGTCGAGGCCAAGCAGTGGCAGGCAGCCCTGCAGGAAGCGCGCAAGCTGCGCGGTGACAGCGGGCCGCTCTCCAAGTTCTCGATCGAGCTCTTGGATGACGGTTACCGCGCAGTCGACCCGAAGCTGAAGCTGCGCTTCGTCGTCGCCAAAGCCCCGCCGGATGCGGAGCTCAGTGTTGCCGACGGGGCATATCGCAACGGGCAATCGATTCCGGCGCCGGCCACGCCGTCGGTCGCTCCCGTCCCGTCTTACGGGCCGCCAGCCACGTCGACGCCCTTCCTCACCCCGTCCGTGCCGGCCGTTGCGCCGACCGTCGCCGCCTCCGTTCGGCCGCCGGGCGTGGTCGCCGCCTCCCTGTCAGCGCCTGCTCCGGCCATTTCGGCTCGTGCCCCGTCCGTGGCGGCCTCGGTTCCGGCTCCGGCGCCGTCGGTTCCTGCGGCGGCGGCGGCGGCGCTTGCAGCGCCATCGGTTCCTGCGGCGAACGTGGCGTCGCTTGCAGCGCCGTCGGTTCCTGCGGCCGCGCCTCTCTCGGCGGCTCCGTCAGCCACGGCGGCTTCGCGCAGCGCGGCAGTATCGCCCGTCAGCGTCGCGCCCGCCGGCTTCGTTCAGACAGAGCCGTACGCGGGCGTGCCGTCGAGCGCGCTCTCGCCGCTCGCTCCCGCCGATGCCGCCGCCAAGTCGCCGTCCGCCTTCCCCCCCCGACCCGCGTCGGTGCATCCGCCCGCGCAGGCAGGCATCACCGTCCCCGCCGACGTCATTCCGGCGGCACCGGCGGTACCCAAGGGTCTTGGTCCCAGCGTTCCGCAGACTCACACCCAGCCGAGCGCAGCCTATGAGCTGCCGCCGCCGTCGACGGTGCTGCGTCAGCGGCAAGAAGAGCCCACGCCCGAGTCGCCCATCACCTACCGCGAGGTCGCTTACGTCGTCGAGCCGGGCGCTACACGCGGAGCGGTAGAGGCGCTGCTGTGGGCCAGCTTCAAGAACGTCTCGCGTGAGCTCGCGGCTCGTCCGGGGCAGAAATTCGTGCAGCTGGCCGTCTTCGATCACCAGTTCGAACGGCGTCCCGAGCGCGCGCCGCTCGGCACGTTGGCTTGGAAAGATTGGCGCGGTAATCCGGTCATCACCTTCCCGCTCTTCGACGGAACCGCGCCTGCGCGCGCTTCGGTGCCCGCGCCGTCGATCATTCCGGTGCCGGTCGTGAAGGTGACGAGCTCGCCGTCATCACCTCCCGCATCCTCGACGAGCTCACCGTCAACGCCTCCGGGCGCCTCCGCAGCGAGCTCCGGTCCGCTCGCGGGCGCCTCGACGCCCTTGGCCAGCACGGCTCCGTCGGCGAGCGCGGCTCCGTCGGTGAGCGCGGCTCCGTCGGCGAGCGCGGCTCCGTCGGTGAGCACGGCTCCGTCGGTGAGCACGGCTCCGTCGGTGAGCACGGCTCCGTCGGCGAGCACGGCTCCGTCGGCGAGCACGGCTCCGTCGGCGAGCGCGGCTGCGGCTGTGCCGATCGCCGCCGCCACGGAGAAATCGGACACCCAAGCGGCGGCGATCCCGCTGACGCGTGAGAAGCTTCCCTCGCACCCGAGCGCCGGCCGCTCATCGAAGCCGCGGCTGCCGGCGGTGCGGCGACGCGCCGGTGAAGACCTCATCGGCGAGCTCTTCGAGGCGATGCACGACCTGCACTTCATGTCGGGCGTCGCGGATGGCGCCGAGTTCATGATGGCGACGATCGACTCGATCGTGCCGTGCGAGGGCGTGCTGATTCACGTCTTCGACATCAACACGCGGCAGTTCGTCGTCGTACGCGCGAAAGGTCCGGGCACGATGGAGGTGCTGCTGCAGCGCACGCCCGACACCGACCCGTTCTTCGACGCGGTCATGCGTCGCCCCGGCTCAGTCGCCATCCACGACGTCGAGAAGGACCGGCGCATCTTGGGCGCCCGCTGGGATCTGCTGCGCGTCAAGCCAGAGCGGGCGCTGTGCGGGCCAGTGCGCCAGGGTGGCCGGTACCTCGGCCTGCTCGAGGTCGTCAACCCGCTCGGTGATGCGCCTTTCCACCAGACCGAGCAAAACGCGCTCGACTACGTGTGCCAGCAATTTGCCGAGTTCTTGGCCAACCGTCCGCTCGTGCTCGACGCAGACGTGATCCTGCGTCGCTGAGGGCGGCGGTCGACTTGGCCATGCGCGGGCCCTAAGCTCGCGGCGATGGCTACCGAGCGAACGAGGCGCGAGCGACTGCTCACGTTCTTGCTGCTGCCGGTCATCGTCGTGGCGGTGTTGGTGCTCTCGGGGGTGATGTTCCGCTCCAGCTTTCAGCTCGAGAAGCTGCGTGAGCAGTCGGTCGTCGAGGCGACGCTCTTGCTCGCCAACGAGCGCGCCGATCGTCTCGACAAGCGCATCATCGAGCAAGACAACGCCGTCCGCTCCGTCCTCGACCTCAACGAGCGCGCCACGTTCGGCGCGAAATGGCTGGAAACGGCGGCCCTGCAAACACCCACGGTGCGAACCGTGTTCCTCGTGGATCTGAGCTCGGCGGCGCGCAACGTGGTGGCGCTCGCCTCACGCGCGCCGGAGCTGGAGACAGAGCGCTTTCGCCGGCTGCTCGTGCACCGCTTGCTGCCGGAGTTGAAGCTCGACAAGGCGCCGCTCGACGAGCTGCGGCACCTCCACAAAGTCGAGCGCGAGCGGGCCTACCTGCTCAGCCATTGGGAGCAAGAGCTGGCCGAACGTCGCTTCTTGGTCGTGGTTTGGCACGACGTGCCGCGCATCGTGCACGACGTATTCCCGGCGCTCTACTCCGACATGCAGCAGAGCCGCGTCAACATCGTCGACGCCGACGGCAAGATCGTCTTCGGCCCGCCGCTGGGGCGCGGCGGGTTGACTCTCGGTCGCCAGTTCGAGACGACGCTCTACAAGTGGACGCTGAACGTGACCATGAACAGCGCCGAGGAGCTGGCAGCGGCGGTCGCGCGTCGGCGCTTGCTCGAGATGGTGCTGGTGGGGTTGTCGAGCGTGGTGGTGATCGCCGGCTTGTTCGTGATCTTGTTGGCGGCCGAGCGCGAACGCCGCCTCTCGAACTTGAAGAGCGAGTTCGTGGCGAACGTGTCGCACGAGCTGAAGACGCCCCTGGCGCTCGTGCGCATGTTCGGGGAGCTCTTGCAGACGGGGCGGGCCGACAGTGAAGAAAAGCGCCAGCACTACCTATCGATCATCGTCAACGAGAGCGATCGCCTGAACGCCCTGATCGAGAACGTGCTGGATTTCGCGAAGGTCGAGCGCGGACAAGCCGCCTACGACTTCTCGCCCGGACGGATTTCCGAGCCAGTCAGCCGCGCCGTCGAAGCCTGCCGCGTGCGCGCGGAGCGCGAAGGCGTGACGCTCGAGCTGTCGCTGGAGCCGGTGCCCGAGCTGATGATCGACGAGCGAGCGGTCGAGATCGCCGTCATCAACCTGGTCGACAACGCGCTGAAGTATGCGCCCGAAAGCAAGCGGATCTACGTCGCCGTACGCCCTGCGGCGCAGGGCGCCGATGTCTCCGTGACGGACCAAGGTCCGGGCATCGCGCCGGAGGATCGCAAGCGCATCTTCGATCGCTTCGTGCGCGGCAAATCCGCGAGCGGCAAGCAGGTGCGTGGCTCCGGCATCGGGCTGTCGCTGGTGAAGCACATCGCGGAGGCGCACGGGGGAAGCGTGCGGGTGGCGGATGCAGCTCCGCATGGTGCGGTGTTTACGCTGAGGTTGACGCGGCGAGCGTAGCAGCCGTCAGCTCCAGCCAGCGGTCGCGGACAGGGGGCGGGCTCCGCGCCGAGCATCGCGAAGCAGACTCCGCCCTGCTCGCGGCCTGCTCGCGCCCTGAGCGCTGACCGCCCGCGCTCTCTGATCGCTCGCTGAACGCCTCCGTCCGGCACTTGACGAGCTAGGTGCCGTGTGCGCGAGACGCTCGATCGCCTCGAGGCCTTCCTCGCGTCGCTGGGGTGAGGGTAGCCATGCACCCCGATCCATTTTACGAGCTCAGCGTCGAGCAGGAGGAGTACCTGGTCGAGCTACTTTGCACGCGCGGGGCGTGCCTGGTCGATTGCCTGGCGCGCGAGCTCGACGCGCTCTGCCGCTCCGCCGCTCACTCCTCGACTTCGCCGTCGTCCGTCGCTGACTGCGCCTCGAGTAGCTCTTTGTCGCTGAGGTAGACCGCGGAGCCTCCCGGTCGCGATGGCGTCGGTGGCTCGGGCACGGCACCTTTCGGGGCGACGGTCGCGGCGGCGACGGGCTCGTCCGCGTCGCCCACGGCGTCATCGTCGGGCGGCGGCGCGTTGCTGGCCGCGACGGCCATGGCGGGCGCTGCCTCCGGCGTCGTCACCGGGAGCGGCACGTAGCGCTCGGGCATCGGAATGCCGTCGAGCATCGGATCGTACTTGGCGATCAGAGGCTTGAACGCCTCGCGCTCGGCGGCGGTGAGCGTGCGCATACCGTCGAGGTTGAGCGTCTCGGCGTCGAAGTACACACCATCACGCGCGGCGGTGAAATGCAGGTGCGGGCCGGTCGAGCGCCCCGTGCTACCGACGTAGCCGATCACCTGCATGCGCTTGACCTTGTCGCCCAACTTCAGACCGCTCGCGAAGCGCGAGAGGTGGGCGTAGCCAGTCTCGACGCCGCCTGGGTGCATGATCTTGACCAGGTTGCCGGCAGGGCCGCCGTTGCCGATGAAGCTGACGGTACCGAACGACGACGCGCCCACGGGGGTTCCGGTTGGCGCGCCGAAATCAGTGCCTTGGTGCGGCATCACCTTCTTCAAGACGGGGTGCATGCGCTTCGGATTGAACGGTGAGGTGCGTGGCGCACCTTTGACCGGCTTGCGCCAACCGCCCTCGAACGGCGCTCTGCCATCGTGGTCGTAGTAGCCGCGGATGCCGGGGGCGTCGGAGTAGTAGATGCGCAGGCGCGTCCGCTTCGGATCCACGCGGTGGAGCTCGAGCGCTTCGATGCCCGCGTAGCGCGAGAACTCGCCGAGCACCGTCACCTCTTGCGCCACGAGCTTGATGACGTCGCCGCGCTCGAGCTCGTCGAGCGCCATGTGGCCGTCGAGCGCGCGCGCGACTACCTTGGCCAGGCCCGGATCGAAGCCGGCCAGCTCGGCGGATTTGTCGAAGCTCGAACCGTCGTAGCTGAGCGCTCCCGTCACCTGCCCCCGCTCGATCTTCAGGTCGAGCTTGGAGCCCGTGAGGCGCCCATCGACCTCCTTGGCCTGATAGACGTCCTCCGCGCCGGACAGGAACTCGAGCGCGAACAGCCGGTTCGTTCCGCGCTCGAGCAGCGCCTGGAAGCGATCGGACCTCTTGCATTTGTCGAGGTCGACGATGCCGCGCAGCGCGGCGAGGACTCGGTACCCTTGTGCTTCCGGCGCCCCCGCCGCCGCGAGCGCTTTCAGGAACGAGTCGCTTCCGACCTTGCCCTCGATGTAGCGGTATTTGCCGTCGCCCTTGGCGTCGCTGACGCGCCAGGGCCCCGGGAGCTTCTGGCGCTGGCGCTTGGCCTTCGGCTTGGGCTCGGCCGGCGCCGGCACGGCGGGGGCGGCGTTCGGGGTGTTCGAGGCGGGCCTGCTGCCCGCGCTCACGGCTTGGGTTGCCGGCAAGCGCGTCTCCAAGCTCATGAACAGCGCCGTGATCGAGGCGATCGTGGCGATACCGACCAGCGCCGCGAACACCGCCACCAGGTTGGGCGAGAGCTCCCGAGGCGTGCTCGGCGTGAACGGTGCGGACGGCGCGCGACCAGCGGGCGGCGGCGGCGCGACGAAGTCTTCCACCTCCTCCACCCTCGGCTCACTGCCGCGCCCCACCGCGTCCAACTCGGCGTCGAGCGCGCTGGGCGCGGCCATGCGCGCTTCCTCGGCGGCGCGCGCTTTGGCGAGGAGGCGCTCGCGAACCTCCGCGCCGCGGACAGGGCCCGCTGCGTGACGGGTCTCGAGTGCGGCCGGTGGGTCGGGCTCGGCTGTGACCAGCGCCGCCGGCTCCGGGACAACCGGGGAGTCACGCTCGGCGTCGGGGCTTTGGGCGTGCGCGGGCGGCGGGCTGGGGTTCAGCTCGACTTCGGGTTCCGTTTCGCCGTCATCGCGCACGTCGGGATCGACGATACGGCCGACGTAGCGGGAACCACCGGCGCCTGGCGGTGAGGCCACGGTCGCGGAGTAGCAAGGAACCGGGACCGCGGCAAGGCGGGCGCCGGCCGCGTCGGTTTGCTACAAATCGGGGAAGCCTCTCGCCTTTGCCTATATTTTGCCCGCTTTCTGGGTTTCCATAGGCAGGGCATGGACGATCACGTCAAGCAGCTGCTCCTCCTAGGACGCGAGCACTACCAGAAGCGTGAGCTCGACAAGGCCGAGTACTTGCTGAGGCAGGTCGTGGCCGAAACCGATCGTTTCGCTGATGTTTTCGACATGCTCGGGGTCATCTCCCATTCGAAGGGCGATTTCCTTCAGGCCGAGCGCTACTTCGAGAAGGCGGTGAGCCTGAACCCGAACTACACCGAGGCGCAGCTCAACCTCATGGTCACCTACAACGACCTGGGCAAGTACGACGCCGCGCGCCAAGTGTACGGCCAGATTCGTCACCGCGGTTCTGGCGGGCCGGCCAAGGCGGACCCGTTCGCGAAAGGAAAGATCGCGAACATGCACGCCGAGATCAGCCAAGCCTATGCAGATGCCGGCATGGTGCCAGAAGCGGTCCTCGAGCTCGAGCGAGCGGTCGCGCTCTGTCCTGGCTTCGCGGACTTGCGGACCAAGCTGGCGACGCTCTACCGCGACACGAATCAACCGGCGCGCGCACGCGAGCAGCTGGAAGCCGCGCGTGACGCCAACCCCAACTACGGCCAGGCGCGCTTACTGCTGGGGGTGATGCACTTGTCGGCTGGCGAGCACGACGCCGCCGTCGCCGAGTTCGACGCCGTGCTCGCTCGCGACGGTGAAAACAAGAGCGCGCAGATGTATCGCAAGTTGGCGGACACCCAGCGCGCAAAATCGGAGCGCCCCGAAGCGTGAAATCCTTCTTGCTCGGGCTGTGGCAGCGCTTGCGCGGCACGCCCGGGTCGGCCAACAGAGCGGCGGCCGCCGTCGCGATCGGCTTGTTCATCGGCTGCCAGCCGCTGTACGGGCTGCACCTGGTGCTGGTGCTGGCGGTGTGCCTGCCGCTTCGGCTCGACGCGGTGCTGTCGTACCTCGCCGCCAACGTCTCGAACCCGCTCGTGGCGCCTTTCCTCATCTTTGCGGAGGTGCAAGCGGGCTCGTGGCTGCTCACGGGCAGCTTCGCTGGCTTCGACGTCGAGCGAGCGCGCGGCTCGGGAGCGGCCGGCTTCGCGCAGCAGCTGCTGGTCGGTAGCCTGGCGGTGGGCGCGGCGCTGGCGCTGCTTGGCTTCGCGGTAGCCTGGCTGAGCGCTTCGCGGCGAGCGGCGGGGGCCGCCGCAGAGCTGCCCGACCGTGCGCTGGAAGAAGCGCGGGCGCGCACCCGCGCGCGTTACCGCGGCGCGCCCGCAGCGCACCGCTACTACGTCGCCGGCAAGCTGGCGCTCGACCCGGTCGTCGAGCTGCTGCACCGCGTGCCGGGGCACCTCGGGCGCGTACTGGATTTGGGCTGCGGCCGCGGACAGCTCGCTTGGCTCTTGCTCGAGCTGGGGCGCGTCAGCAGCCTGCGTGGCCTCGACAGTGACGCCGAGAAGATCGCGGTGGCGAGCTCTGCGGGGGTCGAGGGGCGTTTCGAGGTCGCTGACCTGGCGACGGCCGTGCTCCCGCCGGCCGACACGATCCTGCTGATCGACGTGCTGCACTACCTGCCCGTCGCCGAGCAAGACGCGGTGCTCGCGGCCGCGCTGGGCGCGCTCGCCCCCGGTGGACGCATCTTGCTGCGCGAGCTGGACGCGCAGCCTTCGGCCAAGAGCGCCGTCACGCGCTTCGTCGAGTGGTGCGCGCGCAAGACGGGCCTGAACCGCGGTCGCGCCACGCAGTACCGCCCCGCTCGTGATTTCGTCGCTATTTTCGAGCGCGCGGGGCTGCGCTGCGAGGTTCAGGGCGCTTCGGAGCGCACGCCGTTCGAGAACGTGCTGCTCGTGGCGGGCGGCTCGCCGCGGGAGAGCGTCGAGCTCTCGGCGTCCGCGTCGAGCACGCGCACCAGCGCCGCGAACGCTTGAGGCGCGGCCGCCTCGACGCTCGGGGCGGGGCCGTTCGTCAGCTCGGCCAGCGACGTGACGCCGTACTCGCGAATGCCGCAAGGCACGATCAAGCCGAACAAGCGCAGGTCCGGCTGCAGGTTCAGAGCGAAGCCGTGCATGGTGACCCAGCGTGAAATGCGCACGCCGATCGCGCCGACCTTGGCCAAGTCGTTGGGGCTAGCCTCGCCGACGTAGGCTCGGGGCGCCTCGCGGTTGGCCCATAGCCCGATGTGCTGCTCGACCCGCCCCGTGTCGACGCCGTACAGCGACGCGACGCTGCGCATGACCTCCGTCAAGTCACGCACGTAGCGGCGCACGTCCTTGCGATCGGGGCTCAGGTCGATGATCGGGTAGCAAACGAGCTGCCCCGGTGCGTGCAGCGTGACGTCGCCGCCGCGCCCGGTCTCCACCACCTCGACGCCGAGCTCTGCGAGGTGCGCGGCGCTCGCCAGCAGGTGCTCGGAGTGCGCGCCGCGCCCGAGCGTGATCACGGGCGGATGCTCGACGAGCAGGACGGTGTCGGGGGCGCGGCCCGCGGCGCGCTCCGCGAGCAGGCGCTCTTGCAGCGCGAGGCACGAGCGGTAGTCGCGCTTGCCCAGGAAGTAGCCGTCGAGCCTGCGTTTCGTCATTCTGGCGGTTCGACGCCAGTAGCACGCAGCTCTTCACGGAGCAGCTCGATCCGCTCCGTGAACGTGCCCGCCACGTCCGGATCGAACTGGGTACCGGAACAGCGCTCGATCTCGCTGACGGTCACCTCGTGGGGCAAGGCTCGTCGGTAGGCGCGGTCGCTCGTCATCGCGTCGTAGGTGTCGGCCACGGCGATGATGCGGGCGATCAGCGGGATGTCTTTGCCGGCCAAGCCGAGCGGATAGCCTCGGCCATCCCAGCGCTCGTGGTGGAGGTGCACGCCCGGGATGACCGGCCCCAGGAACTTGATCGGATCCAAGATCTCGCGCCCATACGTGGGGTGTCGCTTGAACACCTCGTACTCGGACTGCGTGAGCTTGCCCGCCTTGTTCAAGTTCATCACGCAGCCGATCTTGCCGATGTCGTGCATCAGCGCGGAGTGCCGCACGATCTCGATCTGCGCCTCGTCGAGCCCCAGCCACTTGGCGAGGTTCACGGCGTAGCGAGCCACGCGCTCGGAGTGACCCGAGGTGTAGCGGTCCATCTTGTCGATGGTGCGCGCGAGGCTCTGAATCGTCTGCTGGAAGGTCGCCTGCAGATCCTCGTACAGGCGGGCGTTCTCGATGGCGGCGGCAGCGCGCGAGGCGATGATCGTCAAGAGCTTGCGCTGCCCTTCGTCGAAGCGGCGGCTGGCCGTGAGCGACACCGTGCTCACGAAGCCGAGCAGGCGATCGCGCATCTTCAGCGGCACGATGATCAGGCTCGATACCTGCCGCGACGGGTGCGCCAAGAACAGCTCTCTCGCGCGCGCGCCGTGCTCGATGATGGGGCCGCTCGCCAGCCGCTCCACCACCTTCGCCGGGTCCAGCTCGCCCAGCTCCTCTCCCTCTTCCAGGAGCGAGCTGTAGTTGAGGCTGCGCAGCGTGAAGTCGCCTTCGCCGTCGGCGAGCCAAGTCATCACCAGGTCGCTGCGCACCTCGGACAGCGCGCTCTCCGACAGGGTGGACACCACCTCGTCGAGCGAGAGGCTCGCGGCGATGGCTTCGCTGACCTTGTACAGCGACAACGCCTCGCGCAGGCGCAGGTTTTCGGCCGCGAGCCGGCGCTTCTCGAGGCCGCGCTGCACGATGTGCACGATCTCTTCGACCTTGAACGGCTTGAGGATGTAGTCGTAAGCGCCCCGCTTCATCGCGTCGATGGCGGTCTCGACGGTGCCGAAGCCGGTCATGATCACGGTCAGCGTGTCGGGGTGCACCCGCGCGACCTCCTTCAGCAGATCGAGCCCGCCCATCTTGGGCATCTTCAGATCACTGATGACCATGTCGTAGCGGGCGCGCTCGAGCTCCGTCACGGCGCTCGTGCCATCCTCCGCGGTGCGGACGATGTAGCCCTCCATACCGAGGAAATCCGCGATGATGTCGCGGATGAACTTCTCGTCATCGACGACGAGAACCCTGGGACGGTCCTCGGGGTGACCTGACTCGATCGCGGACATTCTTGGCTGGGGGGTGCTGCCACCAGAATAGCGCAGAACCAGCCGACGGCGGCCAGCGGGGCCACGATTGGTCGCACCTTGGCCGCGCTCGTCTCCGGGCCGCCCAGCCGTTTTTGCCTCGGATCGAGGCGGGCGCGGAGACCCGCGACGTCGCTTGCGCGCTAGGCTCGGCGGCCGGCGGGCAGCGGGCTCCGGCGGCCGGTTTCGTTGCGAGGGCTCTCGCTGCTCGGCACCCAGCCAGGGTTCGTCGAGTCACGCCGGCTGCCCAAAAGGCCGCCGAGGGAGTTGGGCGGAGGCGCGGTGTCGTGAGACTTCAAGTAGAGCAGGTTCAGCCCGTTGATCAGGCCGTGCGCCAACATCGGGCCGAAGAGCGAGCCGCTCAGCGCGAACACGGCTCCGAGCGCGAGCCCGACGACGCTCGCCCACGTCACCCACACCCAGCGGCTTGGTCCGCTCAGCTGGGCGTGGACGACGCCGAAGATCAAGGCCTGCGGCAAGAGCCCGAGCCACGGCATGAGCAGCCCGCGAAACACCAGCTCTTCGGCGACGGCGGACAGCGCGGCGATGGCGACGATGCCCGCGCCGTCGAGCCGCAGCGTCATTGGCCGCAAATCGCGGTGCAGGTTGCGCGCCCAACCGACATTTTCTACTAGGACTCGCGTGCCCACGACCACGAGCGCCGCGAACGCGCCACCGGCGACCAGGCTGAAGCCGTGCCCCTCGGCGCGGCTGAGCGGCAGCCAAGGCTCCGGATAGGTGATCAGCGAGCCGCGCTCGAAGCCGTGGCCGATGGCGAGCGCGCCCGCCGCGACGAGCGCATACGCTACCGAGGCGGGGCCCCAGCGGAACATGCGCTCAATATGCCACGCCTCCGCTGGATTCGAAACCCCGCCCAGCCGCCGATTTGATAGATCTGCGGACCACCGAATGCCCAGCGCCAGCGGTACGCCGCCCGTGACCGAAATGTCCGAGCCGACGCTCCGAGCAGCGGACGCGCCCGACGTGCTCGAGCGCTTTCACGCCGAGCTCGCGCTGGTCGAAGTGCTCGCGCGTCAGGTGGCGCGCGGCTTGGGCTCCGCCGTCGAGGTGGATGACCTTCGCAGCTACGGCCGTGAGGGCTTGCTCGACGCGGCGCGAAAGTTCGACGCCGCGCGCGGCGTCCCATTCCGCGCCTACGCGAATTTCAGAGTGAAGGGCGCGATCATCGATGGCGTGCGCTCGATGGCTCAGCTGCCGCGACGCGCCTACGAGCGCTTGAACGGGCTCTCGGCGTCGCTGCGCGTGAGCGAGGGCGCGGCCGACGACGCCTTCGCCTCGCCGGAGGCCCAGAGCCGCGCGCAAGCCGACCTCGCGCTCGGGGAGCACTTGGCCGCCATGGCCGCCGCCATGAGCGTCGGCTTGATCGCTGCGCCCGCGATCGGCGACGCGGGGGAGAACCTCCAGGTGTCGCCCGCCGATAGCCCGGAGGACGCGGTGTCACGCGCCGAGATACTCGCGCTCGTGCGCTCCGTGATCGAAACCCTGCCCAAAGAGGAAGCCGAGCTGGTGAAGCGCCACTACTTGGAAGGGGAGCGCTTCGATCAGGTCGCCCAGTCGCTCGGCCTCAGCAAGTCGTGGGCGAGCCGTCTGCACACGCGCGCCATGCAGCGCTTGGCCAAGAAGCTGCGTTCGGTCTGACCGGAGCCGGGGCCGCCGAAAATAGTCAGCAACCGCGGGGCGCGCCGGCCGAAGAGGGGAGGTCATGCGCATCAGCGGAGAAAGCCCTCGTTATGACCTGGTGCCGATCGAGCCCGAGGCTGCGGGAGTCGCTAGCAGCCCACCGGCCGCCCGCGGCGCTGGGCCCAGCTTCGCCGACGCGCTGCGGGGGCTCGGCGGCGCGGTCGACCGCGGTGAAGCGCTGGTGGGGCGCGCGGCTCGCGGGGGGCTGGGCGACCTGGATTCTGGCCAGTTGATCGCTCTGCAAGCCGGCATCTACCGCTACAGCGAGGCCGTCGATCTCGTCGCCAAGCTGGTGGACCGAGCGTCGAGCGCCGCCAAGACGGTGATTTCCCCGCATTAGGCTGATTTTCGGCCCCGGAGGCGAGCCTTCCCGGCGAAGCCGGCTACGATGCGGCCCGTGACGCGCGAGCGCATCCTGGTAGCCATGAGCGGCGGAGTCGACTCTTCCGTCGCTGCAGCCCGCCTGCTGGAGCGGGGCTTCGACGTCGTCGGCGTGACCCTGCACCTTTGGGATTATCCGGACGACGGCAGCGTCAAAAGCCGCTGCTGCGCCCCCGAGGACATCCACGACGCCCGACGCGTGGCGGACGCGCTCGGCTTTCCTCATTACGCGTTCGATCGGCGGGAGCTCTTCCTGCGCGAAGTGATCGAGCCCTTCGTCGACGGCTACCTCGGCGGTGAAACCCCGAGCCCGTGCGTGCGCTGCAACCGCGGCGTGAAGATCAAAGAGCTGCTTCAGCTGGCCGATAAGCTCGACGCCTCGCGCGTCGCGACGGGTCACTACGCGCGCCTCGTCGAGCGAGGGGGCCGTACGGAGCTTCATCGCGGGCGCGATGCCAGCAAAGATCAAAGCTACTTCTTGCACATGCTCCCCGAGAGCACGCTCGCGCGGCTGTGCTTCCCGCTCGGCGACTCCGACAAGGCCGAGGTGCGCGCGGAGGCGCTGCGGCTCGCGTTGCCAGGCGCGCAGAAGGGCGAGAGCCAAGAGCTCTGCTTCGTGCCCAGCGGCCGCTACGACACGTTCGTCGGTGAGCGCGCGGAGGGGCGCGTTCGCCCCGGGCCGATCGTCGACGACGCGGGCAAGGTGGTCGGGCAGCACGCGGGGGTGCATCGCTTCACGGTCGGGCAGCGGCGTAACCTCGGTGTGGCCCTGGGCAAGCCGAGCTACGTCGTCGGCATCGACGCCGCTGAGGGCCGAATCGAGCTTGGGCCGGTGGAGCGCCTGATGGCTCGCTCGGCCGAGCTGACCGACGTGAGCCTGGCCAGCGATCTTTCGTTGCCGCTCTCGGCCGAGGTGCAAGTCCGCTACCGGGGCGCTCCGCTTCCGGCGCGCATCGCGGCCACGCCTAGCGGCGCGCTCGTGCTGTTCGAAAAGCCGGTGCAGGCGGTCGTTCCTGGTCAATTCGCCGTGTTTTACGCGGGCGAGCGGGTGCTCGGCGGAGGCTTGATCCAGAAGACCGAGCCGCTCGCGGCGTCGTCCCTGGCGGAGGCAGCGCCGTGAGGGGCTGGCGTGCCGGCGCCGCGCTCGCGCTGGGCGTCGCCAGCGCGGGCTGCACCGTGGGCGACGGCAGCGGCCGGGTGGAGACGACGCGCCTGTACCTGAAAGAGTGCTGGAACGGCCCCTTCGATCTGAAGCCCGATTTCTTCGCCGCCAACCCCTACCGCGAAGAGTCGCTCTTGATCCGCATTCAACGCGGCGACAACAACCAAGAAGCTTCCGACGGCATGACCGTGATCGTGACCGATCTCGACGCCGTGCGTGATCGCTTGGGCGAGCCGATCCCCGTCGGGCTGCCGCCGGGCGTCGCGCCTCCAGGTCAGCCGCTGACGGGCGCCGCCGCGCCGCTCGTCAGCATCTCACTTTACCTGCACCAGACCTGTCACGAGCAGAACAGCGCCACGTACTCCGTCGGCGGCGAGATCACTTTCAAGTATCTCTTCAGCGGTGACTTGAACGAAAAGAACACCGACGCGCGCCGCACGGTCGCCTCGTTCGACAATTTGCGCTTCGCCGACCCGCGCGACCTGGTCGACGCCGAAGACCCCGAGGCGGTGACGAGCGAGGACGTCGAGGGGGAGTTCGACTTCTTCTTCCAGCGCGGGCAGCCGGCGCAGCCCTTCCAATGACGACGAGCCGCGTCGACCAGCGGCTGCGCGAAGAAGCGCAGCGCTTCGAGCTGCGCTTCGGCTGCGAGAGCTGCGCGCATTTCGCGCCCGAGACGCTGGCTTGCGGCAACGGCTACCCCACCGGTCCGCACCGCGGCGTCGATCTTTCGCGCGCGACGAGCCTCGAGTTCTGCAAGGCGTTCGAGGTGAGCTGAGCGCAACCATGGCGCGCTCGCATCCGCCCAGCTTGGTCTCGCTCGTGCGCCGCACGCTGCTCGAAGAGTGCGGCGCGCTCGCCTCGACGAGCGTGCTGGCCGCGGTCTCGGGCGGCGGCGACTCGCAGGCCATGCTGTCGGTCTTGGCGCGGCTCGCTCCGCAGCTCGGCTTCCGCTTGCTCGCGCACGGAGTCGATCACGGTCTGCGCCCGGCCGCCGCGGCCGAGCTCGACAAAGCCCAGGCACTTGCCGAGCGGCTCGGCGTGCCTTTCTCCCGGACCCTTGTCCGCGTCGACCGCGGCGGAAACTTGCAGGCTCGTGCGCGTGACGCGCGCTACGCGGCGCTGCGCGAGGCGGCGCGGCCCCACTCGGCCCTGATCGCCACCGCGCACCATGCGACAGATCGCGCCGAGACGGTCCTGCTACGTCTGCTGCGCGGCTCTGGGCCGAGGGGCCTTGCGGTGCTGCCCGCGCGTGCCCACGATGTGATTCGCCCGCTCGTGAGAGCGGAAAAGAGCGACGTGCTCCTGCACCTCGCGCGGCACTGTGTCGACTTTGCCGAAGACCCGTCCAACTCAGACCGAGCGTTCTTGCGTGCGCGCGTCCGAAGCGAGCTCGTACCGCTCCTCACGCAACTTTCTCCACAAATCGTCCGTCACCTGAACGCACTGGCAGACGCGCTCTCGGGTGTGGCCTTGCCCGACTTGCCCCAGCTCGATGAGGCTGGCGAGCCGGCTCCGCTGAATCGCGCGCAAATCCACGAGGTTCTGCGCGCGAGCAGGCTCGGTCGTTCAGTGACGATTCGCGTCGCGGGCTGTCGCGACTTGGTCAGCAAGAGGCCGCTCGCCGAGCGAGAGGGTGGTCAGAACCAGTGCCAGAACCGAGCGAGCGAGCAGAACCTGGAAAGCCGCGACAAACGCGGCCGGACGCCCGCTTCCAGCAAGTCATGAGCCAGAAACAAGAAACAAAGTGCTTTTGGGCAATCGACGTTTCAGGCCACGGGTGGCATGATCAGTTGGGCCCACTGGCTCTTTTTCGTTTGTCGAGGTTCGAGTGAAGCAACCGCCGAAGACTCTTCTTCTCTGGGTAGTCGTTCTCGTCGCGTTCCTATCGATCTGGCACTTCCTCAGTATCGAGAACCCGCCACGTCCCGACATCCCGTACAGCGAGTTCATCGCGCTCACCAAGGCGCCGAAAGATCAGCGCCACATCGACAAGGTCGAGATCAAGGATCGTGAGTACACGTTCCTGATCAAGAACGCCGGCAACAAGGGCGAGTCGACCCGCGGCCGCACCGTCGGCCCCGTGAAGGATGACGAGGCCGCCAGTGAGCTCGTCAAGAACGGCGTCGAGGTCACCTACCAGAAGGACGAGGGCAGCCCGTTCCTCACGCCCGTGCTGACGGTGCTGCTGCCGATGCTCTTCGTGATCGTGATGTTCTACTTGTTCATGCGCCAGCTGCAGGCCGGCGGTGGCAAGGCGATGAGCTTCGGTAAGAGCCGCGCGCGCTTGCTGAGCGAGTCGCAGAACAAGATCACCTTCGCGGACGTCGCGGGCATCGACGAAGCGAAGGACGAAGTCGAAGAGATCATCGCCTTCCTGAAAGACCCGAAGAAGTTTCAGCGGCTCGGCGGTCGCATCCCCAAGGGCGTGTTGATGATGGGGCCCCCCGGCACCGGCAAGACGCTGCTGGCGCGCGCGATCGCGGGCGAAGCCGGCGTGCCGTTCTTCAGCATCTCCGGCTCGGACTTCGTCGAAATGTTCGTCGGCGTCGGCGCCAGCCGTGTGCGCGACTTGTTCGAGCAGGGCAAAAAGCACGCTCCCTGCATCATCTTCATCGACGAAATCGACGCCGTCGGCCGTCACCGCGGCGCGGGCCTCGGCGGCGGTCACGACGAGCGCGAGCAGACCCTGAATCAGCTGCTCGTCGAGATGGACGGCTTCGAGTCGAACGAAGGCGTCATCATCATCGCGGCGACCAACCGCCCCGACGTGCTCGATCCCGCCATCTTGCGCCCCGGCCGCTTCGACCGCCGCATCACCGTGCCGCGCCCCGACATCCGCGGCCGCGAGGGCATCCTGGCCGTGCACACCAAGAAGGTGCCGCTCTCGGGCGACGTCGACTTGAACATCCTGGCCGCGGGTACCCCTGGCTTCGTCGGCGCTGACCTCGAGAACCTCGTGAACGAGGCGGCGCTGCTGGCCGCTCGTCAGGACAAAGAGGCGGTGACGATGGAGGACTTCGAGCTCGCGAAGGACAAGGTGCTGATGGGCACCGAACGCCGCTCGATGGTGATGAGCGACGAGGAGCGCCGCACCGCCGCCTGGCACGAGGCTGGTCACACCATCGTGGGCAAGCTGGTCGAGGGCAACGACGCCGTTCACAAGGTGTCGATCATCCCGCGCGGCGCCGCTTTGGGCGTCACCATGTTCCTGCCGACCGAAGACCGCCACTTGATGACGAGCCGTCAAACCAAGGCGCGCATCGCCATGGCCCTCGGCGGTCGCGTCGCCGAGGAGATCGTCTTCAGCGAAATCACGACCGGCGCGCAAGACGACATCAAGCGCGCCACTCGCTTGGCCCGCGCCATGGTGTGCGAGCTGGGCATGACCAAGCGGCTCGGGCCCGTCGCTTACGGTGAGAACGAAGAGAGCGTCTTCCTCGGTCGCGAAATGACGTCGCGCCGCGAAGACTACTCGGAGACGACCGCCACCGAGATCGACCAAGAGGTGCGCAGCATCGTCGACGAGCAGTACGCCCGGGCTCACCAGGTGCTGAGCGACAACCGTGACAAGCTCGACGCGCTGGCGACTGCTCTGCTGGAGCGTGAGACGCTCGACGCCGCCGAAATCGAGGCGGTGCTAGCGGGGCGTGACTTGCCGCCGCGCCAGCGCGCGATCATCCCGACCTGGAGCGAGAAGCGCAAAGACAAGGCGGAGAAGCGCCGCCCTGCCAGCATCTTCGGCGCGCCGAAGCCCGCCACCTCCGGCACCTGAGAGCGCGAGCCGCGCTCAAGTCGAAACGGGCGGCTCCGCGGAGTCGCCCGTTTTGCGTTCTGGCCGGCTTTGGGGGCTGCCGAAACGCGGCCCGAATCGCAGAGGCTTCGGGTCGGCGGCAGGTTTCAGAGGGGCGCCTCAGCGGTTGAGCATCAACCGGAGGTTCTGGACCGCCGCGCCAGATGCACCCTTACCCAGGTTGTCGAGGCGGGCGACGAGGACGGCTTGGCGGTGAGCGTCGTTGCCGTAGACGAAGAGCTCGAGCTGGTCGGTGTCACGCAGGGCGACGGCGTCGATCTCCGTGCGGAGCTGGTCGCCCGGATGGCGGACGACGACGCGACCGGAGCTGCCGCCGTAGTGCGCCGTCAAGATGGCTTCGAGGTCGCCGGCGGTCGGCTTGGACGGAAGCGCGTCGAGGTGGAGCGGCACCGAGACGAGCATGCCCTGCGCGAAGTTGCCGACGGACGGGACGAAGAGGGGACGCCGCGCGAGGCCTGAGTAATGCCCAATCTCCGGCAGGTGTTTGTGCTCGAGGGTGAGACCGTAGAGCTTGAAGGCGGCGGCCGCGCCGCTCTCGAAGTCGGCGATCATCGACTTACCGCCGCCGGTGTAGCCGCTCACGGCGTTGATGGCGAGCGGGTAGTCGGCGGGCAAGACGCCAGCGCTGACGAGCGGACGCAGCAGCGCGAGCGCCCCGGTGGAGTAGCAGCCGGGGTTGGTCACGCGCCGCGACGTGCGGATGCGCTCGGCTTGACCCTCGATCAGCTCGGCGAAGCCGTAGACCCAGTCGGCAGCGACGCGGTGGGCGGTCGAGGCGTCGATGATCTTCGGACCCTGTCCGGGCAGCTCGTTCGCGAGCGCGACGGCGTCTTTGGCGGCGTCGTCGGGCAAGCACAAGATGGCCAAATCCACGCGGCCATAGACGTCACGCCGCGCCCCGGCGTCTTTGCGCTGCTCCGGCGCCAAGCTGACGAGCTCGACGCCGTCGACGCTGGCGAGACGCTGCCGAATGCCGAGGCCAACCGTGCCGGCTTCGCCGTCGATGAAGACCTTGGCTACGCTCGATGCGGCCATCGTCAGTGGTGGTGATGGCCGTCGGGGCCGTGAGGGTGACCGTGAGCCACTTCGTCTTGGGTGGCGGCACGGATGCCCAGCACCTCGACCTCGAAATGCAGGGTCTTGCCCGCGAGCGGGTGCTGCGAGTCGACCAAGACTTTGTCGCCTTCGACGGCGACCACCCAAATCGGAGCGTGCTCGTCGTTGGGGCCTTCGGCCATGAAGGTCATGCCCGGCTCGATCTCCATGTCCGGCGGGAATGCCTTGCGCGGGATGGCGTCGGGTTCGTCGTCCTCGTCGCGCTCGCCGTAGCCGTCGGCGGGGGCGACCGTGACCTTGCCCTTGTAGCCCACCGCTTTGCCGGCGAGCGCCTGCTCGAGCCCGGGCACGATGTTCTCGGCGCCATGGAGGTAAAGCATGGGGTCGTCGGGCGTCGAGGAATCCAGCACTTCGCCGTCGTCGGCGCGGAGCGTGTACTGCAGGGTGACGACTTGGCCGTCGGCGATCAGCGGTTCGGGCATGCGGCACCACTACCTCGAACTGGGCCCGCCGCCAGCAGTTTAGTGCGAAATTGCGAGGGTTTCCGCGCTTCGTCCTCTCGAATCGTCGCCATTTTCTGACATTTCCGCGTTCTGGTCGGCCGACGGCTGCGCGCCTCCCGCCCGGCTGCAGGCGCCCACCCTCGAGCGCCCGGCTCTTCGGGGCCGCGTTGGCGCTCCGCATCAAAGCGTGACGAGCGGAGCGCGACTTGCGTCTCCTGGCCCTCCAGGGGGGGCGTCGCCTCGCGCGGGTCGCTGCGGCGGTGCGTCCGCCATCGCGAAATCATCCAGCAGGGTTGTCGCGGCGAGCGTGACGCAACCCGTAGGGATGACGGAATGCTAGCACTCGTGCAGAGCTGCCTCGGTAACAACGCATCAACGCGTTTAAATTCATGGCGTTGCACGATGTTTGAACAGACCGACCTGCGTGCCTACACCTAAGTAAGGTGTGTGTCCTGCAATCAGGTTTGGCTTTCCGCTGTGAGCTACGCCTGTTGCCCTAGTGCCTCGTGACGTCGAGGGAATGAATTGCCTATGACCGCATCATTGGTTGCTGAGCGCATCGCGAGTAGAGTGAAGTGCATGAGTGGACGAGGCGCTGGCTTGGCGTGGGTGGCTGCGTGCGCGCTCGCGCTTGCATGCGGTAGCGAGACGGAGAAGCCCCAGGGCAGCGGCGGTACCGACGCGCAAGGCGGCGACGGGGGCGACGGCGCTCGCGCCGCCGGGGGTGCCGGCGCAGCTGCGAACGCGGGCAATGGCAGCGGCGCTGACGCAGGCCAAGCGGGGAGCGCAGGCGACATGGGCGAGGGCGGCGTCGACTCGGGCGGCACCAGCGGCGGCGGTACCAGCGGTGGTGGCACCAGCGGTGGCGGCGACGCGGGGCACGGGAATGCCGCCGGCGAAGGGGCAAGCGCGGGCGCAGGCGGAGAGACGACCGGCGAGCGCATCGTTTTTTCGGTGCACGCTGACGAGGGCGTGCGTCCGATCTCACCGCTCATTTACGGCGCGAACCAACCAGGCCTCGACTGCGACGATGCCAAGGCGCGCTTCACGTTCTGCCGGCATCGCAGCAACTCGTGGAGCACCTACAACTGGGAGACGAACGCGTCGAACGCCGGCAAGGCCGACTGCAACGAGAACAACGACGCCCTGTCGGCGTCGAGCTCTCCCGGCGCGGCCATCGTCGAGCGAATCGACGCAGCGGCCGCCGTCCATGCCGGTAGCGTGGTGACGCTGCCGACGCTGGGCTACGTGGCGGCCGACAAGGCTTCCGGTAGCGCGGCTCCCGAATGCTCGGGCGACATCTCCGCCAGCGTGGATTACCTGAACACGCGGGTCGTGAAGAGCCGCGCCCACAAAGGTGCGGCCCTGTCGCTCACGCCCGATACCAGCGATGGCTGGGTCAACCAAGACGAGCTGGTCGCCTTCCTGAAGAGCGTACGGGGTGACGCCAACCTGCTCTTCTCGCTGGATAGCCAGCCCGAGCTTTGGCACCTCGATCACGACAAGCTGCGCAGCCAGCCGCTCGGCTACGCCGAGCACCTCGCGCTGAGTGAAAGCTACGCCAAGGCCATCAAGGACAACTGGGCCGGTGCGCCGGTGCTCGGCCTGGTCGGTTACGGCTTCCTGGCGGCTTACAACCTGCAGGAATCGCCCGACTTCGCGACTGATGGCCCATTTTTGCCGTATTTTCTCCAAGGCATGAGCGAGCGCAGCCAGCAAGCGGGCGTACGCTTGCTCGACTACGTCGACCTGCACTGGCTCTCCGAGCTCTACCCGGACGGGGCGCGCGTCATTTACGACGGCGCGACGCCCGCTGCCGTCGCCGCGCGCGTGCAAGCCCCCCGCTCGCTGTGGGATCCGGACTTCGTCGAAGACAGCTGGATCGGGAGCCTAGTCGGCGGTCCCATCGAGCTGCTCAGCTGGATGCAGGACGCGGTCGACGACAACTACCCGGGCACCCGAGTCTCTTTGAGTGAATGGGCCTACGGAGGTACCGCGCACGTCAGCGGCGCGATCGCAGCCGCCGACGCGCTCGGCACGTTCGGCCAGCGCGGCGTGGGTCTCGCGGGGGCGCTCTCCTTCGGCACCCAGTCGCCGTATTTGATCGGCGCGTTCCAAGCATACCGAAACTACGACGGACAAGGCAGCGCCTTCGGTGACACGTCGGTCTCCGCCACCAGCAGCGACGTATCGCGCGCTGCCATTTATGCCAGCATCGACTCGGCCGATCCCTCGCGCCTCGTGCTCGTCGCCATCAATCGCTCCGCGGAAGCGGTGGCGAGCGCGCTCACCGTCGAGCACGACACCAGCTACGCGAGCCTGAAGCCCTACTGCATCACCGATGGCCACGCCGAGCCCGCGGCCGGTAGCGCGATCCCGACGGAGGGCAACAACGCCTTCTCGCTCCAGCTTCCAGCCTATTCCGTGTGCACGCTGGTGGCGACCGAATAGCCCGGCGCCCCTTGCCGCAGGTTTCGTGGCACGCTGCGAGCGCAGCGCATGAGCCCTGAGCCCCAGCTCGAGAAGCTTCTAGCCAGCGACATCGAAGCCAATCTGGCGCTTTCGCACAGCGTCGGTTGGCGCGACGCCGAAAGCGAGTGGCGTGTCTTGCACGAGGCGGGCGACGTGCGTGGCGTACGGATCGACGGACGGCTCGTGGCTCAAGGCGTGCTCGGCGACTACGGCTCGGCTGCATGCCTCGCCAAGATGGTCGTCGCTCCGGAGCTGCAAGGCCGGCGCCTCGGCGCGCGGCTGCTCGACGCCTTCTTGAGACTGGCCGACGAGCGCAGGCAGCCGGTCGGCTTGGCGGCGACCGAGCGGGGGCGCCCCGTCTACGCCTCGCGCGGCTTCGAGGTGTCCGGCGAGCTGATGATTCTGGTCGGAAGCCCGAGCCTCGCGGCCGCGCCCGGGCAGGCCGTCGCTTCGCTCACGGACGCCGAGTGGCTCGTGGCTGCAGATCGCCGATTCAGCGGCTGCGACCGCAGCCGCATGCTTCGAGCGCGCTTTCGGGAAGCTAGCTGCTGCGTCCGCAGCGAGGTCGGCGGTTTCGCGCTCGCCAGCCCCCAAGGCGAGGGCCTGCTCGTGGGGCCGATTTTGGCCCAAAGCGAGGAGGAGGCGCGCGCTCTCGCCAGCGCCGTCTTCGCGGCTGCTCCGGGGCTCGTGCGCGTCGACGTGCCGGCGGAGCGGTACGAGTTCCGCAGCTGGCTCGTCGGCATCGGCTTTCGAGAAGTGTCGTTGCGCGTCGAGATGGCGCGCGGGGCGGCGCGCGCTGCCTGGCAGGTGCCCGAGCGCTACGCCCTCGCGACGCAGGCTTGGGGTTGAGCCGTGAGGCGCGCGCTACTGATGGGTGTGCTCCTGGGCTCGCTCGCGGCTTGCCGTAAGCCCGCCGCACCGTCGCCGGAGGCTACGGCCAGCGTCGCCCCGATCACGAGCGCGCCACCTTCGCTCGCTCCGGTCGTGTCGAGCGAGCTCGAGGTACCCGGGCTTCGGGTGCGGAGCGGCACGCTCGCCGCGCGCGGTGAAGCGGCCCGGAGCGACGCGCCGCGGCTCTGGGGCTTTACGGCGCTGGCGCTCGATGCAAGCGAGGTCACGCTCGAGATCGTGCGCCCCGAGCGCGGTGCCGCCCTGGCTCAGCTCCTGCCGGCCGGCGCCCTGGCCGTCGTCAACGGCGGCTATTTCGAGGCCGATTTCAAGCCCAGCACCTGGCTCAAGAGCGGCGGCGTCGAGCTCGCCCGGCGCAGCGACACGTCGAAGGGCGGCTTGCTCGCCTTGGATGCGACGCGCGTCTACTTGGGGCCGTTCGCCGGCTTGTCGTTCGAGCCTACGCTCGCGGTGCAGAGCTTCCCCCTGATCGTCGAGGCCGACGGCAAGTCTGGTATTCATCGCGACGACGGGCGCCGGGCGGCCCGCACCGTGGTGTGCATGGTCGGCGCGCAGCTTCACTTCATCTTGATCGCGGCCCCGCGCGGCGAAGGGCCGACGCTGTTCGAGAGCGCCGCGATTCTGCGCGAGCCGGCGCCGAGCGGCTTCGGCTGCCGCGTGGCCCTCAACCTCGACGGCGGCCCGTCGGCGGGCGTTTGGTTCTCTCCGCAGGTGGCGGCCAAGCAGCGCCCGCCGCTAGCGCCGGTCGGCTACGCCATCGCGATCGTGCCGCGCGCGCTCGCTGGCGAGCGTTGACTACAGGAGCTCGCGGGCCCGTGCGAGCAGCGCGTCACGCTGGTTGCGGGCCGGATCTTCCACGACCTCATCGAGCAAGATCTTGAGAATTCGCCCCAAATCTGGGCCTGGCTTGAGGCTGAGCTCTTGCATCAACACGCGCCCGTCGATGGCCAGGTCGCGCACGCTCAGCGCCGCGCCAGCCCCCAGCACGCGCTCGACGTGCTCCTTCAAGCGCGCGAGCGTCGCCAGATCGAGGCTGCAGTCGCGCCCCTTGCCGCGCACGTCGGCTTCGTTCAAGAGGTAGAGCTCGGGGAGCAGCTCGGGCCCCACGCGCCGGAGCCAGCGTCGCACGGCCGCGTCCGACCAGGAGGCGTCGTAGCAAATCAGGTGGTGGCGCACGAGCGCGACGATGCGCTCGCGCTCGTCGTTCGAAAAGCGCAGTCGCGACAACAGCGGCTGGACCATCTCGGCGCCGATGCGCTCGTGCTCGTAGAACGTGTAGTCGTTGGTCTTGTCGCTGAACGCGCGCGAGCGCGGCTTGCCCACGTCGTGCAAGAGGGCCGCGACGCGCAGCACTGGCGCTGCCGGCGCGGAGTCGAGGCAGCTCATGGCGTGGCCCCAGACGTCGTAGGCGTGGTACTTGTTCTGCTCGCAGCCGACGGACTCGAGCATCTCCGGCGCCGTGATCGCGAGCAGGCCGTGATCTTTCATGACCTCGAAGGCGCGGCTCGGCCGCTTCGCCTTCATGGTCTTCAGCCACTCGTCGCGGACGCGCTCGGCGCTCACTTTGCGGTAGCTGGCCAGCGATGGCTCGATGGCGCGCGCGGTTTCCGGCTCCAAGTCGACCTCGAGCGTGGCTACGAAGCGGGCCGCCCGCAGCACTCGCAGGCCGTCCTCCGCGAAGCGCTCGCTCGGGTTGCCTACCGCGCGCAGCGTGCGGCGGGCGAGATCGCCGCCGCCGTCGAACGGATCGATCAGGCGATCTTCCAGCACGTCGTAGGCGATGGCGTTGATGGTGAAGTCGCGCCTGGCCAGGTCGTCCTTGATGTCGTCGACGAAGTAGACTGCGTCGGGGCGCCGTCCGTCGGTGTAGGTCGTCTCTCCGCGCAGCGTGGTGACTTCGTAGCCCGTCTTGCCCACCATCACCGTCACGGTGCCGTGCTGGATGCCGGTCGGGATCACGCGACGAAACAGCTTCTGCACCTGCTCCGGGCGCGCGGAGGTGGCGATGTCCCAGTCTCCGCGCGCGGCAGGGCCCGCGTCTCCGGCGCGCATCAGCTCATCGCGCACGCAGCCGCCGACGATCCACGAGCGGTGTCCGCCTTCCTTCAGACGCGCGCAGAGCTCGCGAACGTCACTCGGTACGCTGTGTTGTAGCTGCTCAGTCGACATACGACGCCGATCGGTTGGAACCGCTCTGCGCTATAGCACCGGCTCGCGAGATCAATCCCAGGGATTGACGATTTCACCGCCGCCCATGCCCGCCTTCTTCTTCGGCTTGGCCTCGGCTGCTTTCGGATCCGGCTTTTTTGCGGTGGGGCGCGGCGCATGGCTGGTCTTGGCGGGCAGGCGCTCGAGCTTCACGCTCTCACGGGCTTTGGAGCCGTCGATCGCGAGCTCCAGCTCCTTGTAACCCTCCATGCGCACGCTCAGCGTCAGCGTCTTGCCCTCTTCGACCTCCAGCACCACGGGGCTCGTTCCGAGATCTCTTTCGCCATCGTAGACGTGCGCTTCGGCCGGCACCACGGCGAGGGCGACCTGTCGGCTCAGCGTCAACGGCTCTTGCGGCAGCGGCGCCGGCGTCGGGGCGGCCGCGACCGACTTGGCGGTGGCCTCCGCCTCCGCCTGCGCGCTGCTCTGGCTGCTCTTCGCGAAGATGCTCACTACGATCACGATCGCGGCGGCGACGCTCGCTACCGCCGCGATCAGCGGCCAGTGGCGCTTCTCTCGCTGGCTCGGGGGCGAAGCTGGCACGGGCTCCGGCATGCGTGGCTTGGCGAAATAATCGGCCGGCACGTTGAAGCCACCCGAACGGGACATCATCTCTGGCACCGCGTCCGGCACGTGGCCGGCCTTGAGCTTGTCGATGTCGCCGATCAGCTCCGCCATCGATTGGTAGCGATGCTCGGGCCGCTTGGACAGGCACTTGAGCACGATGGCTTCGAGACCCGGCGGCACTTCCTGCAGCTGCGGTACGAGCGCGCGGATCGGAACCGGCGCCTTGTACATGTGCTGCGTGAGGATGCCCATGAAGTTATCGGCGTCGAAGGGTACGCGCCCGCTCGCCATCTCGTACAACATGACGCCGAAGGAGTAGATGTCGCCGCGATGATCGACGGGCTGCCCCGCGGCCTGCTCCGGCGACATGTAATGGGGCGTGCCGAAGACGGCGCCGGCGCGCGTGAGCTTGGCGGCCTCTCCGGCCGTCGACACTTTGGCGATGCCGAAGTCGAGGATCTTGACGAAGTCTCGTTCGCCGCCCCGATCGATGAGGAAGATGTTGTCCGGCTTCAGATCGCGGTGGACGATGCCGACGGCGTGCGCCGCCGCAAGACCTTCGGCGAGCTGGCGTGCGATCTGCAAGATGCGCGGAACCGGCACCGCCTGGCCGCCGTCGACCACCTTGCTCAGCGGCTGCCCGACCAGAAACTCCATGACGAAATAGGTCGAGCCGTCTTGGAACTGGCCGAAATCGCTGATGTCGATGATGTGCGCGTTACCGATGCTCGACGCTGATTTGGCCTCGTTCAAGAAGCGCTCGGTCACCTCGGCGTCACGCGCCAGGTCAGCACGCAGCACCTTCATCGCAACCTTCTTGCCGATGATGGTGTGGACGCAGCGGTACACCACGCCCATGCCGCCTTCGCCGAGCACCGCCTCTACCTTGTAGCGACCATCGATGGTCGCCCCGAGGTAAGGGTCTTGCCGCATCGCCTTCAGGCGCGAGCTCGTCACCTCCTCGGTGTCGGGGAAGGAGATGCTACCGGGCGAGATGGTGACGACCTTGAGGCCGCCCGGGCTCGAAGGTAGCTCCGCCAGCGTCGGTGGTGGTGGCGACGACGCTACTTCCGACGACGCTACTTCCGACGACGCTACTTCCGTGCGCTGGTGGGCGAGCGGCAGCGAGGGCGAGGGGACAAGCTGTGCATTGCCCGCCGGCGTGCTGGCGGGACCGGTTCCTGACGCGGGTCCGAGAGAGCTAGCGGCAACTCCGGAGGGCCAATTGCCGCTCGCCGCGACGGTGCGCGCCGGTCGCGGAACTTTGGGCATCGGCTTGTTCTGATCCGTCATCGACTCGCTCAGTGCTCTCCGCTCAGTGCTCTCCGCTCAGTGCTCCCTACGCGCGGCCGGGCCAGCCGTTCTACCGCATACTTTCGCCTGTGTGGGGATTCCACCAAGGCTAGAATCAGTCCGGGGAGCCCTCCGGACGCCGGGACAATCTTGCAAGGGGTGGGCCCGTGAGGAAGCACAAGAAATGGCTCTGACGTGAGGCGCGCTTCGGGGATTCGCGGCTGACGGTGCGCAACCGTTGCGGGGGAGTGACAGGTGGCGCGCGGCACGAGCCAGCGCAAACGCGGCTGGATGTGGGTGCAACGGGCGAAAGGTCGGGGGGTCCGCGCGCTGGGCAAAAGCTGCTACAGCGGGCGCCGATGGGTTTTCCGCTCGACCTCGCCGTGCGCTACATGGGTTCGAAGAAGCGCGCGTTCATCTCCGTGGGGACGATGTTCGCGACGCTGGGCGTGGCGCTCGGTGTCGGCGCGCTCGCCACGGTGATGAGCGTGACGGGCGGGTTCCGCGCGCAGTTCCGCGAGAAGGTGCTGGGCGTCAACGCGCACGTGCTGGTGCTCAAGTACGCGACCGACTTTCGCGAGTACCGCCAGGTGATGGAGAAGATGAAGGCGGTGCCCGGCGTCACCGGCGTGGCGCCGTTCGTCATCAATCCCATGATGATCACGCACAAGGATCGCACTGCGACCGGTGTGCTGCTCAAGGGCGTCGACCCGGCAAAGGTGAGCCAGGTGCTGGACCTGCCTCGTCACATCGTCGAGGGCTCACTCGATGGGTTGCGGCTCACCGACTCCAAGCCGCCCGAGCGGCGTCGCAAAGGCCTGCTCGACGAGGCGCTGGACGCGAAGCAGCTCTCGGCCAAGCCGCGCGCCGATGGCGATCCGCTCGCGCCGCTGCCCGCGTCATCGGCGACGCCTGCTTCCTCGGCAGGACCCGCGCCCAGCGCTCGCCCCGTGTCGGCGCTGAAGCAAATCGAGGAGATCGTGCGCGCGGAGGCGCTCGCGGAGCCGGACATCGGCAGCAAAGCGACCGGCTACGGCGACGGCAAATCCGGCGCTGGCGAGGGCGCGAGCGGTCCGAGCGACGCCGGCTCGGCCGAGCTGTCGCTGCCGGAAGGCGCGCCGGTCGGCGACATCGTTCCCGAGGGCGGCTACGCCGGCGATTTGCCAGATGAGGACGTGCTGCCCGAGGGCTTCGACCCCGACCCGTGCAGCGACCCGGCCGCGGTCAAGAAGCTGCCCGGCATCGTGGTCGGCATCACGCTCAAGCGGAACTTGGAGGTGAAGATCGGCGACTGCCTGCGCGTCACCAGCCCGACCATCGGCTTCTCTTACTCGCAAGGCAGCATGCGGGCGCCGGTAGCCAAGCAGTTCCGCGTGACCGCCGTGTTCGACGCGGGGTTCGATCAATACGACTCGAAGCTCGTCTACACCGATCTCTACGAGGCGCAGGCGTTTTACGACACCGGCGACAGCGTCACGGGCGTCGAGATGAAGGTGTCGGACATCGAGGGCGCGCGCGCGGTAGCCCGCGACATCGACAAGCGCCTCGCCAACGGCGTCTACCACACGCTCGACTGGGAAGAGCTCAACCATGGCCTCTTTACCGCGCTGCGTATCCAGCAGCTGCTGATGAGCTTGGTGCTCGCGCTGATCATCGTGGTCGCAGCCTTTACGGTGATCGCGACCCTGATCATGGTGGTGCTCGACAAGAAGCGCGAGATCGCCGTGCTCAAAGCGATGGGCGCGTCCGACAGCGCCGTCTTGCGCGCCTTCCTCTACCAGGGAGGTATCATCGGCGTCTTCGGCACCGCCTTCGGCCTCGGCCTCGGGGTCGTGGTTTGCAAGCTGCTGTTGGTCTACGCGCTGCCGCTCGACCCGAAGGTGTATTTCATCTCGCGCTTGCCCGTGCAGGTGCGCCCGGTCGAGTTCGTGCTGGTGGGCGTTTTCGCGATCTTGGTGTGCTTGCTAGCCACCGTGTGGCCGGCGCTGCACGCCTCGAGGCTCCGCCCCGCGGACGCATTCCGAGACCAAGCCTGACAGCGCCCCGCGCGCAGACCCCTCGTCGCGGGCGCCGCTGGGCGCCATTTCGAAGCCTCAACCGTTACTTCTTGGGAGCCGCGGCGTTGCCCGGCGCGGCGCCGCTCGCAGCGGGAGGCGCTTCGGTGCCGGGCATGCCGGGTTGGCGCATCAAGAGGTGCCCGCTCGGGCCTTGGTGCGCCGGCTGGGCGCGGGGCTTGAAGGAGCCGTCGTCGTTTTCACGACCGACGACCTTCCAGATCTGCTGGTCACGCTCGAGGCGCACGATGTGCTTCTCGTTCTCGCTGGCGAGGCCGGAGGTGGTGACGCGCGTGACGGCACGGAAGGCGTCGCGCTCGAGGAGCGCGCCCACGACCTGCACGGTGCCGCGCAGGTCCGACGCCTTCTGCGCGCAGCTGGCGTCGGCGTCGCAGGCCGCCTGCTGAGCCTTCACGAGCTCGACCATCGGGCCCTTGGCGAGCTCGAGCGCGCCGCCGAAGCTCTTGGTCGCGAAGCGCAGCTCGAACTCGAGGGCGGCGTCCTTCGGATCGCGCGCCAAGTCCACCAGCTCCACCTTGCGCGGGTTACGCGTCTCTTTCGGGGGGTGGTAGTTGCAGCCGCCGCGCGCGAAGATCCACATGCACAGCGTCATGATGCCGATCACGCCCAGCATGCCGAGCGTCTGCTTCGTCGGCGAGTTGATCTCCTCTTCCGTCATGGGCGGAGGAGGCGCAGGCTTGGCCTTCTTCTTTTTCTTCTTCGGCGGCTCCGAAGGCGCGGCCTCCCGAGCTGGCTCGGCGGCTTCCGTGGCTTCGTTTTGCCCTTCGGCGCTCGACATGCGGGCCTTCGGGTAGCAAGCCCTCAGGATTTTCGCAACCGGCCCCGGCGCCGACCGAACCTTTGGCATGTACCGGAGCGCCGTCTCCCTCTTGAAAGTCGCGGTTTGTGTGGCCGGATGCAGCGGCGTCGCGCCCCTGCCTCCGAAGGCGCTCGAGCTCAATCAGGCCGGCGCCGAGGCCCTGGCCCGGGGTGACCTGGAGACCGCTGACGCTCGCCTCAGCCTCGCTCTGGAGTACAGCCCCCGCTTCGTGGAGGCCCTCGTCAACCAGGGGCTGGTCGAGCTGCAGCGCGGGAACTTCGAGCGCGCCCGCGAGCTCATCGAGCGCGCGCGGCGGCTCAACCCCGATGTCGCTCAACCGCACCACGCGCTCGGCATCTTGGCGGAGCGGCAAGCCCGGCCCGACTCCGCGTCGCAGCACTACTACGAAGCGCTCGCGGTCGACCCTGGGTTCACGCCGGCTCGCGCGAACCTCGCCCGCCTCTTGTTCGACGCGGGTATGCTCGATGAAGCGTTGGTTCAGTTCAAGCGCTTGTCCGAGCTCGAGCCCGACTCGGCCGACGCCGCTGGAGGTTTGGCCGAAACGCTACTGCAGCTCGGGCGTGTGAGCGAAGCGGAGGCCGTGACGCGACGCGCGCGTGAGCGCTTCGTCGATTCACCCGAGCTCGCGGTGCTGTGGGCGCGCAGCCTGCTACGTCGAAACGAGATAGCGCGCGCGCTCGACGTGCTGACGCCGCTCGGCTACGGCCGTGACGACGTCGCGGCCAGCGCGCTCGCGTGGCTGGCGACGGCCGAGTTGATGCGCGGCGACCCACGCGCGGCCGTGGGCGCGGCCAAGCGCGCGCTCGAGCTCGAGCCCAGCTCGCCGGTGGCGACGTACGTGATGGGGCAAGCCCTCCAAGCGCTCGGCGACCCCGCGGCCGTCGCCTGGATTCGCCGCGCCCGTGAGCGGCGCTGAGGGTGCGGCAGCGGCGCCGAGGGGGGGCGCGTCCGCTCGGGGGCGCCGGCGCGACAAATCTGACGGAAGGCTCTATGCTCCGCGCGCGTGCCCAGTCTGCTCCGCGTCTCGCCCGAAAGCCCTTTTCCGCGCGCGCTCGTCCGCGTCTGCTCGCGCGTGCAGCGTGAGCTGTGGGGCCTCAAGTTGGCGCGGCTCTACGGCATCGGCATCGGCGTGAGCTACGCGATGCTGACGTTTGCGTCCGCGCCGACGGCGCTGTCGATCAGCAAGCTGTGGGTTGGCTGTGTCACGACGGCGTCGTGGGTGGCTGGCGTCGGAGCGCTCTCTCTCGCCACCGATTTGGCGGGGCGTGACGACGCACAAGGCGTGAGCCAGCTCGCGGCGCTGCGCGGATACGGGCGTCAGCAGCTGGAGCGAGCGCGCACCATCGCGGGCGCCGTGCGTCTGAGCGGAGCCGTCACCATCCCGGCGGCGATCACGCTCGCGGCCGCTCTGCTGCGCTTTCGAACGCTGTCCGGCGCCGGTGCCGCCATTGGCTTGGCCTGCATCACGTTGCCCTACGCCGCGCTGCTCGGTGGGAGCTTGTCGCTCTTGGCCCGAGCTTCGAACGGCTGGCTGCCGGGGCGCGGCCGCTGGCTGTTCTTGGGGCTCACGCTGGGGCCGTGGCTGCTCGCCAAGGGGACTGGCTTGCCGCTGCCGAGCGTGCCGGGCGCGTTCGCGTGGCTCTTGCAGCACGCCGCCGGGAGCGTGCGCTGATGCGAGTCGTGTTGCAGGCGGCGGGGCTCGGTGCCCTGCGCAGCGCGGATCTGGACCTCGGGCCCGGTCGCTACGTGGTGCTGTCGAGCGAGCCGGGCACGCTGCCAGCGCTCACCGCGCTGCTCGCCGGTCGCGCCGCACCGCGACGCGGGCGCGTGCTGCTCGACGGCGTAGCGCCCGCCAGCGCTCCGGCGCTGCGGCGGCGCGTCGCGGCGGTCTTCGAGGACGAGGGCTTGCCGCCCGCCTCGAGCGTGCTCGCCGGCGTCGAGCTCGCGCTCTCGCTGCGCGGCCAAGATCGCGCGCGCGGTCGGGCGCTCTTGGCCAGCGCCGGCCTCGAGCATTTGGCGGCGCTCGCGCCTGCTGCGCTCACGGCACGTGACCTGCGCGCCGTCGCGCTTGCGCTCGCCCTCGCGCACGACCAGGCAGCGCTGCTCGTGCTGCACGAGCCGCTGAGCAGCTCGCTCTCGCGCCAGGCGCTGCTCGAGGGCCTCGAACGGCACACGCTGCGCGGAGCGACGATCGTGTCGACGACGGCGAGCAGCGCCGACGCCGCGGCGCTCGGCGGCGAGTGGCTGAGCATCGAGCTCGGCAGGCTCGCCGCCTCCGCTCCGCCGCGCCTGGGCGCAGGGCCATGGCAGCAAGTCGTGGTGGCGTGCGCCGACTCGCCCGCGCTGGCTCGCGCGCTTCACGACGGCGCGCTCGGGCTGGCGGTCGAGGTCGGCGTCGAGCCGGGCACGCTGAGGGTGACGGGCAGCGCCCTCGACGCGACGGTGAGCGAGGTCATTCGTTTGGCGCGTGAGCGCGAGCTCGAGATCTTTCGCATCGAGCCGATCGCGCCGCCAGTGGAGGTCTTGCTCGCTGCTCGCGCGGGCTTTGCGCGAGGCGCTTACGAAGCGGCGCGCGTCGCGGCGCTCGGCGCGACCGCGCCCCAAGTCGCGAGCGCTCCGCCGACTACCTCGGCAACGGCGCAAGATGCGCCGCCCCCCGGAGCGTCCACGTGACCGTGCGAGCCGGTATCGAGCTGGCGCGCGCGCGCCTCAGCGGTCGCGGCACGTGGAGCGCCGCGCTCTTGGCCCTCCTGTTCGAGGTCGGTGTGGCGTTGCTGGAGCGCGCTCATGGCCGCGTCGGCGCGGCCGATCGCGCGCTGATGGGCGGCGCGTTCGGCCTGGCCTTGCCCCTGTTTTGCTACTACCTCGTCGCGCGTAGCTGTGGCGGTGAGGGCACGAACGCCGCTCTGCACGTGCTGTCTCGCCACGGCGCGGAGCGCCGCGCTCTGCTGCTGGGGCTCGCGGCGCCGAACGTGGCGCTCGCCTCCGTCTTCGCGGCGCTGAGCGCGCTGCTCGTAGTCGCGACTGCGCGTGGTTTCGGTGACCCATGGCTGGTGCGCGACGCGCTCGTCAGCGCGTGGATTGGGCTCCTCGCCGGGGCGGCCTACGCGCTTGCGTTCCTGGGAGCCTCGGCGTTCGGGCGCCGGGGTCGCGGCCGCAGCTGGCTGCTGCTGGCGGATTTCGTGCTGGGCGCGGGAGGTTCTTTCCTTGCGTTTCCGTGGCCCAAAGGACACCTGCGCAACCTGCTCGGTGGCATGCCGGTCCTGGAAATGTCGCAGCTTGCGGCGCTGCTTTCGCTGCTCGGCACAAGCTTTGCTTTTCTCTGGCTAGGGGCGGTCCGCACCTCGCGTTGAGGCCCTCGGGTTTTTCCCGCGCCCCGCACAACTGGCGCTCGCCGCAGACGGACGCTAGGCTCAGCCCCGCTTGCACAAGGTCAGTTATCGCTTCGATGATTTCGAAGCTCTAGAACGAGCCCTCGACGCCGAAGATACGGATCTGGAGCTGTCGGGACAGAGCGTGAAAGACGGACAATGGTTGCTCGCGACCTTCGAGGTCGGGCAGGAGTCAGCTTCCGTCGCAGGCCGCGTCGTCGATCGCGGTGACGCGCTTCGCCTGACCTTCGAAGAGCGCGATCGCCTGCGCCTGCGTCACTTCGCGAACGGCAACGGCCGGCCGTCGGCGCGCTTCTCGATCCCGCCCGAGCACAGCCTGCCACCCGGCAGCAGCGCGCTCGTGGTCAGCGGCAGCCCACAGGTAGCGAGCGTGGTGGGAACGCTGATCGAGAGCTGGGGCGCGAACGTGAGCCAAGTCGGAAGCGTGGAAGACGCGCTCGACTTCCTGCGCACGGGCGACGTGGACGTGATCGTCCTCGACTCGCTGCTGCCCGGCTTGGAGTGCACCGATCTGTGCCACGAGCTGTCGCGCTCGACCGAGACGGAGCGCCCGAGCGTGCTCCTGCTCGGGCAGGATCCGACGTGCGCCGACGCCCACGCTGCGCTCGCCGCCGGCGCGGACGACTTCGTGCAGAAGCCGTTCCGCGCCCAAGAGCTGCGCGCGCGTCTCGTCGGTCTGCTCGAGCACAAGCTCTGCGGCTAGCCCGCGCCTACCGCGCGAAGCCTCGAGGCAGCCCCAGCGTCGGCGTGGCCGTCACTGGTTCAACGGGATCTCGACCAAGCGGAATGGCTTGGTCGCTTTGCCGTCGCCGCCCCAGAAGTGATCGCCCTGGTTTTCGACGAGCCAGGCGCTGCCGTCGACCATCGCGAAGGTGGCCACGCCATCGAGCCCGGTGCTGATGCGCCGAACGTAACCCTCGTCGCCCGTGACCTCCACGACGGCCATCCCGCTCGTTTGCCCTTCCGCGGTCGCGAGGAGTCCAGCGCCGATGACCTTCAGCCCATCCGGCATGTAGAGCGGCCTCTGCGTTGCGACCTTCGTCACCTCCCCGGCGCTACCATCTTCGAGGATCGGGATCGCGAATAGCGCTCCAGGATGGTTCTCGACCGCATAAAGGGTGTTCGTGGTGCGATCGACGTCGATGCCGTTCAAATGCCAGGGATCGGCGGCGGGGAACGTGGCCGCGTCTACCACCCACTCTTCGAGCGCGTCACCACCGGCGGGGAGCCGCAGAATGCGCGGATACCAAGAGTCGGTCGCATAGAGGTTCCCGTCGGCGTCCATCGTCATGTCGTTGCAGAAGCCGCTCACGTCGTTCGGAACACCGGAGGCATCCAAATCAGTCCACGGCTCTTCGTAAGCCGGCCACTCGTAGCTCGCGATGAAGGTGCCGTCAGCCAAGTCGAACGCCTTGATGGCGGCTTGAGCGTCGCCGGCTTGCTGGCTGTTGCCCGCGTCGGAAGAGCAGACGTAGAGCACGCCGCCGGCGTCGTCGGCGTAGAGGCCGATCACGGAGACGAGTCCGTTTTCGGAGTCCGGCGCGATGAACGCGGAGGTCGCGGAAGCCGTACCCGTCGCTCGGTGAATCAGGCCGAGGTTCATGCTGCCGAGGTAGAAATTGCCGTCGGCATCGACGGTGACGCCTTCGGGGAAGAAGCCCGCCGTGCGGGTCTCGATGATACCTGCTCCGCCGCCGACCATGAGCGGGACCTCGACCAAGCGGAAGGGCGGATCGGCGTTGGCGCCGTTTTCGCTCGGATTCCAGAAGTGATCGGCTTGGTTTTCGACGACCCAGGCGCTGCCCTCGCGCAGCGCCAAGGTCGCTACCTGATCGAAGCCGCTGATGACCTCTTCCACCGTGGCCTCGTCCCCGTCGACGCGTACGACGCTGACGCCGCCGCCCGCGTTGCCGCCTTCGGCCGTGATGAGCAGGTTCGGGGCGGCGACCTTGAGCCCATCGGGGCTCAGCAAAGCGCGCGGTGAAACGTCGATTTCCGTGGGCGTGCCGGCGTCGCCGCCTTCCTCGATGGGCACGGCGAACAGCGTGCCGGGGTGGTTCTCGACCACGTACAGCACGTTGCTCGATTGATCGATGTCGATACCGTTCAGGTGCCAGGGATCGTCGGTGGGGTGAAAGATGGGGTCGACGAGCCACTCTTCGAGCTCGTCGCCGCCGGCGGGCAGCCGCAAGATGCGCGGGTACCAAGAGTCCGTCGCGTACAAATTCCCGTCGGCGTCCATCGTCATGTCGTTGCAGAAGCCGTTGACCTCGCCCGGTACCTTGTCGGCCCACTTCGTGCCGCTGTACGCCGGCAAGTCGTAGCTCGCGATGAGGTCGCCGTCGGGTAGCTGAAAGGCTTTGATGGCTGCTTGTGCCGTGCCTGTGCGTGGGCTGTTGCCGGCATCGGATGAGCAGACGTACAAGGTGTCCGTCGCGTCGTCGACGTACAAGCCGATCACCGAAACTAGCTCGTTCTTCGCGTCTGGCTCGATGAACGGCGCCGACTCCTCGCTGTTTGCTTGGGCGATGTGCACGGCGCCGAGCTCCATGCTGCCGATGTAGAAATTGCCATTCTTGTCGACCGCGACGCCCTCCGGAAAGAAGCGCTCGGGCGTGATGGGGATCGCGCGAGCCCCCGCGTCGAGTGGGCCGCCGGTCTCGCCGCCCGTCTCGCCCCCCGCCTCGCCGGCATGCCCCGCATTGGCGGTGCCTCCCGGCGCGCTACCGCCGCTCGTAGCTCCGCCCTCGCCCGCTGCCCCCGGCGTGTCGCCCCCATCGTCTCCGCAAGCAGCGGTGGCCAGCAACGCCAAAGCTATGGATAGACCTCTGCCCGCATTCATAATCCTCATGCCCCCTTAGTGTCGCGAGCGTGTGAATATGGACTCGCCCACAGCAAAAAAACGCATATCGCCTGTTATTACGTAATGACCCTCGTAGGCATGTGCGTGTCTGACGATGCGATATCGCGCGAGTCGCTACCTACTGACGCCCTGCTGACGCACGCGCGATCGCCGCTTCCGGCGAGGGGGTCGCGCCTTGCGTCACGGCTCGCGCCCCGCGAACGGCCTGGCCGGTGCTAAAGCTCGGAGAGCCAGCGCGACAGCGTGCGGCGTGACGGAACGCCGCTCGACACGCGCTCGATCCGTCCGTCTTCGTCGATGAGCACGAACGTGGGCAAGAGCGAGACGCCGTAAGCCTTTTGCACGCTGCCGTCGTCGACGGCGACGGGGTAAGAAATGGGCCAGCGCTGCTTGGCGCGCTGCGCTGCGCGTGGGTCGTCGTCGACGCTCACGCCGATGAAGACGACGCCTTGCTTCTGCGCGTCTTTGTAGACCTCGTCGACCATCGGTGCCGCGTGCTCGCAGGCGCCGCACCAGCTGGCGAACACCTCGAGCAGCACGGGCTTGCCGCGGTGCTCCGCCAAGCTGAAGCTGCCGCTCGCGTCGGCTAGCGGCAGTTGAAACAAGGTGGCTTCCGTGCCGGCGGTCGGCCCGGATTCACCGCGCGTGAGCAGCAGGCCGAACAACCCCGCGACGCCCGCGTAGAGCCCCCAATCAACCAGTTTGGAGAGCTTGCTGCGCGGCGCCGCGCTGGAGGTATCGGTCGTGGTGCTCACGGTGCCAAGAGCCGCCGGCCGAGCCCAAACCCCGCGAGCGCTAGCGCAAACACCCCGATGCCGTGCGCGAAGCAGGCATGAAACGCTTCGCTGCTCGGACAAGCCACGCTCATACCCACGCCCGACGCGATGCCGCCGAGCATGCCGATCATCGCGCCCGAGATGCCCGGGTTGTAGGGATCGGTGCGGCGCCAAGCGATCATCGCGCCGCCTGCCACGAGCGCGCCCAAGCACAGCGCCACGAGGCCACAGCCCAGCGCGTGCCCGCCCGAGTAGCCTTGCACGAACTTGGCGAAGGTGAACCGCTCCGTCGCGAACAGCCCCAAGTAGGCGAAGAACAGCAGCGGCACCGCGAACAAAATCGCCAGCCGCAGGCCGCGTGAGCCGCGCTTGCCGGGCGGGCGAACCAGCGTCACGAACACGAGCAGCGCTTGCGCTCCGAGCCAGCCCATCGCGCCGAACAGCGCCGTACGCAGCGCCGCAGACGGACGATGATCGGTCACGGCGTACCAGGTGTAGTAGGTGATCAAGAGCGCCGATAGCAGCAGCGTCACGAGCGCGCGGCCCGTGGCCGAGACTCCGCGCTGCTTGCACAGGCCCTTGGTGCAGGCTCCGCGAATGGCCTGAGAGCACGTCTCACTGGGTGTGACGGTGGCTCCCGGCCAGGGCAGGTCTGCGAGAGGGTCTTTCTGCGTCATGCTCGTTGAAACGTCTCCAGCTCTTTGCGAAGCTGGTTGTAGCCGCGGTGCACTCTTAGTTTGACGGCCGTTTCCGTCGTGCCAAGCACGCTCGCCGCTTCCTGGATGCTAAGCCCCGTGATCTTGGTGAGCTCGATGGCTTCCCGGTAGCTCTCGGGCAACCTTTGCAGAGCGATTTCTAGGGCGTCGGACATCTCGATCGGCACCGCGGGGGTCTCCGGGCGGGGTTCGGGAAGGCTGCCGTCGGCGCTCAAGTCTTCATTTCTTACGGCAGCCGCACGGCGCTCGTCCAGGAAGGACCGGCGCGCGATCGCGACCGCCCACGGCAACACCGGCGCGCCTTTGAGGTAGCTGGCGCGGGCGCGATGCACCTTGGTGAAGGTGACCTGCAGCAAATCCTCGGCGCGGGCGCGGTTGCGGGTCAGTCGGAGCAGATAGCCCATGAGGGTTGGAGCGAGCTTGCGGTACAGCCCATCGAACGCGTCCGCCTGCCCGTCCACGTAGCGTTCCATCAGCTCTTCCGCGGTGATCGCGGAAGTATGTGGGCTACCCGGCGCGTCCAAGCCGGCGTGTCGTATACCGGCCCACAGTGGAGCGCTAGGTACTGGGGCGCTTGCCCCATCGAGGGTCGGGACCGATGTCCACAAGACCCAGCTACGCGAGGCGCCCTGCCCAAGTTTCGGCTTTCTTGGCCGGGGACCGGCCGCGGGGCTCATTTGCACGAACCCCGCGGATTCTGGGCGCTCGCGGAGACCGAGGCCGCCCCCGGACCGCCCCGCTCATCGAGCAGCGGGGCGCGCCGCTCACCCGCTCGGCTAGATGAGCGACTTGAGGTCGAGCATTTCTTCCACGTCAGGCATCAGCACCAGCTCGACGCGGCGGTTTTGCTTACGCCCCTCGTCGGCGTCGTTCTTCGCCACCGGGTCCGTATCGCCATAGCCGGCAGCGTGGAGCCGCTCGGGGCTCAAGCCGCCGCCGCCCTCTTTGGCGTCCTGGGGTGCGACCAAGTACAGGAGCACCTGCCGCGCGCGCATGGCGGACAGGCCCCAGTTGTCGCCGAAGCGACCGCCCTTCAGCGGCTTGTTGTCGGTGTGACCGGCGACCTGGAAGTAACGACCCACGAGCTGCTTGTCGTTGCGAATGACCTCGGCGACGGCGCTCAGCACCTTGTCGCCTTCCTTGGAGAGCTTGTCGTCACCCGAGGCGAACAGCACGTCACCGGGCAGACGAATCACCATGCGGTTGCGACGGATTTCGACCTTCAAGCCGAGCTCGGTGAGCTTCTTGAGCTTGTCGCGCAGCAGCTCGAAGCGCTGCTTGATGCGCTCGAGCTGCGCGGCGCGTTCTTGATACTCTTTGAGCGCGCGCTGCAGCTCTTCCACGTTCTTGGTCAGCTGCGCGTTGGTGGAGCCGGTCTGCTCGAGCTGCTGGTTGATGGTGTCGAGGTTGACGCCCATCTTCTGCAGTTGGTCCTTCAAGTCGGCGATCTGCTTCAAGCTCTTGTCGAGCTCGGCCTGAGTGCGAGCGCGCTCGTCTTCGGTCGCTCTCTGCTTTTGCGATAGCTGGCCGTACTTGTCGAGCTGCGCCTGCCACTCGTCTTCGCTGTACCCGCAGCCGCTCATCAAAGCGACGCACACGCCCATGCCAAGCAACTTTCGAATCGACATCGACTTCATCTCCTGGCCTCACTCGGGGAGGGAAGGGGCACGGAAACCGATTTGGGCGGGCGTGTAAAGCCGCCGCCCAAGACCCCGAAAAACTCGCGATTTGTCGCGCCGCACCCGGCGCCTGCCTCGCCGTGCCCGGGGCCGAGGCGCGGGCCGGTGTCACCGTCGCTTCACCGCGCCGTCCTCGGAGTTGTCGCAAAGTTTCGGGCTAGTCATCCGGTCGTCACGGGCGACCGAAAGATTCGGGCGCGTCCATGCGTCCCTTTCGCTTCGCTCCCGCGCTCATCTCGCTACTCGCATTGCAAGCTCGTCTCGTCGTGCCCGCGCTCGCCCAAGACGAGCCGCCCGCAGCCGACGAAGACGGCGACGCTCGGCAGGCGCCATCGGACGACGCCGAGACGCCCGACGAGAAAGCGCCGACCTCTCCCTCTCCCCCAGCGCCAGGTCCGTCCGCCCCACCCGCGCAGGCTGTGCCGGCGCCCGAAGACGAGGGCAGTGACGAGGAGCTGGAGGCGGAAATGGCGAAGGCGCTCGCCGCGGAGAACGCGGCCGGCGCGGCGGCGCTGACCCGCCCTCCGCCCCGGGGCAAAGGCGCGATCGTCGGCGTCGTCAAGGACGCGGTCGAGCACGAGACGACTCCGGAAGCGCAGATCACCGTCGTCGGCACGAGCTACAAAGCCATCGCTGACTTCGACGGCCGCTACCGGCTCGAGCTGCCGCCCGGCATTTACACGCTGCGCATCTATGTCGAGCTGCACGAGCCTGCGTTGCTGAAGGGCGTCGAGCTCAGGGCGGGCGAGCTCGAGCGCTTCGACATCGACGTCCGGCCCGATGAGGCCGCGGTGGACACCGTCGAGATCGTGACCGAAGTCGACCATTCGTCGGTGGAAGGGCTGCTGCTCACTCGCCAGCGCTCAGCCAGCGTGGGCGATGGCGTGGGTCGCGCCGAAATCTCGCGCACCCCCGCGAGCAACGCGGCCCAGGCAACCCAGCGGGTCGTGGGCGCCACCATCGTCGGTGGTCGCTTCGTCTACGTGCGCGGCCTCGGCGAACGCTACACGAACGCCCTGCTCAACGGCGCACCCCTACCGAGCCCCGAGCCTGATCGCGCTGCGATCCCGCTCGACCTGTTCCCCTCGCTGATCCTCGAGAGCGTGAACATCGTCAAGACGTTCACGCCCGACCTGCCGGGCGACTTCGCGGGCGGCTCCGTCCACATCGAGACGCGCGAGCTGCCGACCAAGCCGCTGTTCCAGCTGTCGCTCGGCGGCGGCTTCGACACCAACGCCACCTTTCGCGAACGGCTGAGTCACGCGGGTAGCCCCACCGATTTCCTGGGCTTCGACCACGGCACGCGCGCGCTACCGGACAGCATCCCGCCGTACGTGCTCAAAAAGGGCGAGGAGCGGCCCGGTGGCGATCGGGACGACGACACGGACGATATCGGCGACGACGATTTGCTCGCCGCAGGTCGAGCCATGAACTCGTCGATGCACCCACGTCGCTCGTTCACCCTTCCGAACTATTCCGTGAGCGCCGTGGCGGGTAGCGGCTGGCGGTTGACCGACGATCAGCGGCTCGGCCTGCTCGCCTCGTTCAACTATGGTCGCTCGTACAAGCTGCGGCAGTCGCGAGTGCAGGTCTTCGTTCCGGACCTGGACATCGACGCCAGCGGCGAAGCGGTGAGCACCGTGCGCGCGGACAAGAGCCTCGAAATCGAGCAAGGCGAAGATCGCGTCAACTGGGGCGCGCTCGCCAGCGCGTCGTACGGGCTTTCACATTCGCACCGCGTCACGCTCACGGGCCTGCACACCCAGCTAGCGGACGCCAGCACGCAGCTGACCAAGGGCCTCTATCGAGACTTGGGCGGCGAAGTCGCGAATGGTCAGCTGCGCTACGTCGCCCGCGCCCTGAATTTCTTGCAGCTGCGCGGCGAGAATCGCTTCGAGCCCCTCAACGACGCGGAGCTGACGTGGAACGCCTCGTACTCGGTCGCGAGCCGAGACGAGCCCGACACGCGTAACACCGTCTACCAATTCAACGCTCCCCAGCAGAGCTGGAACGCGATCAACATCAAGGAGAACGGCTCACATCTCTTCGCCGGCCAGAGCGAGAAGGCCTTCGGCGCCGGCCTGGACTGGACTTCGCCGCTTGCCGCCGACCTCGAGCTGGCGAAGCTCAAGGTCGGCGGTTTGGTGTCGATCAAGCGACGTGATTTCGCGGCTCGGCGTTTCAGCTTCGTCCGGCCGCGCGGCGCCCCCGCGGGCGCCTTCCAATGCGGTCCGGTCTACGAGCTCAGCTGCCCCGAGCGGGTCTATCAGTGGGGTAACATCGGTGAGCTGCTCAATCTCGAAGAGAACACGCAGGAGACCGACGCCTACGAGGCCAAGCTCGACGTGGCGGCTGGCTACGCCATGCTCGACGCGCGTCCGCTGCGGTCGCTGCGCGTGGTCGCGGGGGCTCGCCTCGAGCACACGGGCCAAGAGATCGCGCCCTACAGCCAGTTCGCGGGCGGGACCGATCCCGAGGGCGCGGCGATCGATAGTAGCGATTGGTTACCGTCGATCTCGCTGACGCTCGCCGCGACCAAGAAGACCAACCTGCGGGCTGGCGTTTCGCGCACGCTGGCGCGGCCGCAGCTCCGCGAGCTCTCGCCGTTCTCGTTCGGTGACTACTTCGGCGCCCGCCCCGTGTCAGGTAACCCGCAGCTTCGCCTGACCTACATCCAAAACGCCGATCTGCGCTTCGAAATGTTCCCGACTCCCCGCGAAGTGTTGGCTTTCAGCTTCTTCTACAAATTGTTCGACGACCCCATCGAGCCGTACGTCTTCCCGTCCGGAGAAGGCATCATCACCTACCAGAACGCAGCCGGAGCTCGACTCGTAGGCATGGAGGTCGAGGCGCGCAAATCCCTGGGCAGCTTGCACCCGGGGCTCGAGGAGCTCTCGATCATCGGTAACGTGACGCTGGCCCACTCGCAAATCGAGCTAGATGCCCGGCAGCTGAGCTCGGTGACCAACCTCGAGCGGCCGATGGTCAATCAGGCTCCCTACGTCTTCAACCTGGCGCTCGATTACGCCGGCGGTAGCAGCGGAATCCAGGCTCGCCTGCTCGGAAGCGTGATCGGTCCCCGCATCGTCCAGGTTGGCACCAACGGTCTCGACGACGCCTACCTTCAGCCCGTACCCACGCTCGACGCGACCATCAGCAAGTCGCTCGGGAAGCACTTGGACGTGAAGCTAAACGCGACCAACTTGCTCGATCAGTCCGTGGTCGTGACGCTGGGCAAAGAGGCACGTCACGACCGCGAGATGGTTAGCTACCAGGATGGTCGCGTCTTCACGCTGTCAGCGACCTACACCCAATGATGCCGGGGCACCGTCGTGTCGCTGCGCGCCGCCCGCTCGCTCGTCACGCGCCGCCCGACCGGAGCGCGTCGCGCTTCGATGCGCGACCCTGCGTGCGATATGGGCGAATCGCAGCTGCGTCCGACACTCGAACGTTACACGGCGCGCGCCCATCTGCCACACGTCAGCGCCACAGTTTCGGCCTCATTAGGAGGATAGATGAAGAAGCTTTCGATAGTGGCTGCTGCCTCGATCTTGACTACGATCTTCACGGCTGGTTGCGGTGACGACGACGATAACCCCGGGGCGCCGACCGCTGGCACTGCCGGCAACGAAACGGGCGACGGTGGCACGCCGAGCGGTGGCAAGGGCGGCGCGGGCAACACGGCCGGCACCAAGAACACGGCCGGCACGAAATCCGAGGGCGGCGACGCTCCGACCGACGGCGGCACCAACGCCGGCGGCAATGGCCCCGACGAGCCCGCGTGTGAAGATGTGTACGCCGACCGTCCCGGCGGCGTCAAATCGATCCCCGTCGATGCCGACGGCAACATCACGGTCGACACCTTGACGTCCGACACGGTGTGGAAGCTCGACGGTCGCTACTTCGTCATGGAAGGCCAGACGCTGACCATCGAGCCGTGCACGCTGATCGAAGCGACCCCGACGCCCGGCGCCGGCTCGCTGTTCGTCCCACGAGGAGCCAAGATCAACGCGGTAGGAAAGCCCGACGCGCCGATCGTCTTCACGACGGAGAGCCACCGGTTCGAGGCTGGCGCGCCGTGGGGTGGCGTCGTGCTCTTGGGGAGCGCACCCATCGCGCCCGACGCTGAGGCGGGCACGGAGCGCAACTTCGAGGGTATGCCCGCGACGGAGACGCGCTCGCGGTTCGGCGGTGACGACGCGGACGACAGCAGCGGCGAGTTCGCCTACGTGCGCATCGAGTTCGGCGGCGACATCATCGTGACGGGGAAAGAGATCAACGGTCTCAGCATGGCCGGCGTCGGTCGCGGTACCAAGATCCACCACGTCATGGTCAAGGATCAGCAGGATGACTGCTTCGAATGGTTTGGCGGCACCGTGAACGCGCACCACCTCATTTGCCAGAACTCGGGCGATGATATGTTCGACACGGACGAGGGCTTCCGCGGTAATCTACAGTTTCTGTTCGGCCGCAACCTCGTCGAAGGCACCTCCAGCGATCCGCGGGGCTTCGAGTGGGACGGCAACAAACCGAAGCCCGACGCCGACGAGAGCACGCGTTCGAGGCCGATGGCCTCGAACATCACGCTCTGCGGTCTGAACCAGGCGGGTAGCGCGGTCAGCTTCGGCGCCGCGCTGCGCAGCAACCTGGTCGCCGGCACCTCCATCTCCAACGCCATCGTCACAGGTTGGGACTTTGGCGTCGACACGACCTTCGCCAACGGCACTGCGGCTGCTCCGTTGGTGGATTGGAACAGCAGTCTATTCTTCGGCCAAGTCAGCGCCGATGGCGGCAACGACGCCGAGACCGACAACGACAGCGGATTCGATGAGAGCGCGTGGCTGCGCACCGCCGCGCATGCGAACTCGCTCGGCGACGCCGCCCCCGAAGGCTTCGACTGCTACGCCGACGTGCCCACGCCGCCGACGACTCCCGTCGAAGGTGCGACTCCCGGTGAAGGCTTCGACGACTCGGCCACGTTCGTAGGGGCGTTCGGCGAAGAGAACTGGGCCGAAGGCTCATGGGTCGACTGGTCTTTCGAGTGACCGCTTCCGAGCCGAGCTGAGCGGACGGGCTAGCTGCCCCCAGCACCCCAAGCCATCGCGCCTCCCTCGGCGCGATGGCTTGGCTCGTTTTGGCTCGATGTCAGCGCGCCGAGCGGGCGCCTGCCCCGGGTGAAGCCAGCCGCTCTTCAGCCCATCGAGCTCGAATTGCGCTCCCAGGTTGCCCACTGGGTCGAGCGGGCTTCACTCGCTATTTCATCACCGTCTTGGTCAGGATCGCGATCGATTTCACCCCGCCGGCGCGGCTCAGATCCATGGCCTCGATGGCGGCGGCGTAGCTGGCGTCGCTGGCTGCGTCGAAGTAGAGCACCTTCTGATCTTTGGCCGCCAGCATACGCGGCAACCGCTCACGGATCTCCGCTTTCGAGATCACGGTCGCGTTGACGCGGATGACGCCCGCTTGATCGACCGTCATCACGATCGGCTTGTTGTCGCCGGGGGGCGGTGGCGCTCGTTCATCGACTTTTGGCGGAAGATTGAGCCAGAAAGTCTTGGTCACCATCGGCGTGACGATCATGAAGATGATCAGCACCACCAGCACCACGTCGACCAGTGGGGTGATGTTGATGGTGGGCGTCGACGTTACTTTCTTGCCCCCACTGCCGAGGGAAGCGCCCATGGCTAGACTCCGTCTCCGGCTTGCCCCGGCCTCTTCCTCTCCGTCACCTTGAGCAACACACCTTTGAAGCCGATGTCCTGCAAGTCGAAGAAGATTTCACGCATCTTGCCCCAGCGCATGCCCTGATCGCTCTTCAGCAGCAGCGCCCGCTCCGCGTCGTTCTGATGAAGCTGGACCAGCTTGCGCTTGAGCTGGCTCAGCGCGATCGTCTCCTTGTCGACCACGGTCGTGCCATCGGGCGCGATCGTGACCTCGATGGGGTCGAGGTACTTGGTCTTCGGATCGGGAGTCATCACCTTCGGTAGCTGGATCTGCGCGCCATCGTTCAGAGCGGGAGTCACCACCATGAAGATGATGAGTAGGACGAGCACCACGTCGACTAGCGGCGTGATGTTGATCTCGGGCGTCGCGACGCCCTTCTTGGCCTTGCCGGCGTTGACTGATGCGCCCACGGTAGTCTCTCTTGGCTAGAACCCGAGCGTCAGGCGGCGCGCTTCTCGCGCTCGGAGCTGCTGCGCGCCGGGCGATTCTCCAGCTCGTCGAGCAGCTCGCCCGCCGCGCGCGCCAGGGCCGTCTCGATGGTCGAGATACGCGCGTTCAGATGGTTGAAGGCGATGACGGCAGGGATGGCGACCAACAGCCCGAACGCGGTCTCAATCAGCGCCTCCGAGATGCCGCGCATGACGGGCGCGATTCCGGCGCTGCCGGCCGCCCCGATGCCCTGGAAGGCGCCGATGATGCCGACGACGGTGCCGAGGAGACCGACGAACGGTGCAAGGGAGCCGACGGTAGCGATCACGTTCATCCCACGACGCAGCTCTTCCCCGATGGCTTCCCGCCGTCGTTCGGCTTCGTTGCGCGCGAGCTGCGCCGGCGACAAGCTGCCGTCGCCGAGGTCGTCGCAAGCGTCGATGTAGCGACGGACGATCGGACCAAACAGCTTGGCCAGCGTCGAGCCCCTGAACTTGTCCGCCAGCGGGATGAGCTCCTCGATCCGCCACTCTTCGAGCATCTTCCCGGCCTGCACCGCGAACGCGCGCGACTCTTTGGCGGAGCGTGAGAACGCGAGCAGTCGCTCGAAGGTGACGCCGATGAACGACACCATCATCATGAACAGACCCAGCGCGATGAACTTACCAATGAGCGGCATGTGCGCCCAAATCTCAGCAAAATTGAAACTCATTTAGCTCTCCAACTCGAGTCAAGCGTCAAGCTAGGTACGCAGCTTGAACGGGAACTTCATGTAGCGGATGACCATGGCGGGCCGGCCTTCCGCGTCGAGCGCGGGCTTGAAGCGCATGGCTTTGACGGCAACGACGCACACCGCGTAAAGCTCGGGCGGGCCTTTCATGGCGCGCGCCTCGGTGACCTCGCCGTGCTCGCTCACCACGTAGCGGACGACCACCGTGCCCTCGAGGCCGGCTGCTTTCGCGTCCGCCGGGTACTCGGGCTTTACCAACTTCACGATCGGCTCTGGCGGCGTCATCCCCTCCGAGACCGGCACCGGCTTCTTCACGGTTCGCAAGACCGGCGGCGGGGGAGGTGGGGGCGGCGGGGGCGCCTCCACGACGGCCCGCTCGGGCCCCGGCGAGCCATCGCCTCCGCGCTTCTCGTACGGGTCCCCGTCCGTAGAGGCCGACTGTGCTTCCTTCTCTTGCAGCCGCTCGTCCGAGATGGCGGTGGGCGTGTCGAGCTTCGGCAGCCGTGGGCCGGGACTGGGTGGCTGGGGCTTCGGCTCAGCGGGCGGGGGTGGTAGCGGCTCGGGCGCGGGCTCCGGTTCCGGCTCTTCGGTGAGCTGCACCTCGATGACCTTCGTCTCCTCTTCTACTTCGTCGGCCTCCGCGTTCGCGGAGGTCACGACGAGATAGACCATGATTCCCGCCAGCGCCGCGGCGCTGACGCTGCCACCGAGCGCGAGGCGCTTCAGCCTCTGTACGTCGGTTCGTTTTTTGCTCCAGCTCTCGAGGGCCAAGGTGTGGGTAGGCCCGAGCTTGCAGGGGAGCCGTGACGGCCCTGTGGCGCGAGCGAAAACTGCCCGTGACTGCCGCCGCCGGCTCGCCGAGCCGCCCGTGATCTCCGCAAGCTGGCACGAGGTCGTCACGCCGCGGTCACACGGCCTCACTATCGGTTTCGCTCGTCCCGCACCGGTCCATGTCGCGCATCTTGGTCATCGAAGACGAGCCCGATATCCGTCGGGTTCTCGACTACAACCTCCGCCTGGCCGGTCACGAGGTCTCGGCCGCTGCGCGTGGGCTCGAGGGGCTGCGCCTGGTGCGCGAGGAGAGCCCGGAGCTCGTGATTTTGGATCTGATGCTGCCGGACATACCGGGCACGGAAGTGTGCAGAGCCATCAAGGACAATCCGCAAACGCGCGCCTTGCCCGTGGTGATGCTCACCGCCCGCAGCGAGGAGATCGATCGAGTCGTCGGCTTCGAGCTGGGCGCCGACGACTACATCACCAAGCCGTTCAGCGTCCGAGAGGTGGTGCTGCGGGTGCGGGCGGTGCTGCGCCGCAAGCTGACGACCCCCGCCGAAGCGGCGACGATCGAGCTCGGTTGCCTGCGCGTCGATCGCTCCGCCCACCGCGTCTGGGTCGAATCAGAGGAAGTAAAGCTGACGGCGCTCGAGCTCAAGCTTCTCTTGGCGCTCTACGATCGCAAGAGCCGCGTCCAGCCGCGCGAATCTCTGCTCAATCACGTGTGGGGCATCGAGGCGCAGATTTCCACGCGCACTGTCGACGCCCACATCAAGCGCTTACGCGAAAAGCTCGGAGCCGCGCGCGACTACATCGAGACGGTGCGCGGCGTAGGCTATCGCTTCGCGGACGTGTCACGAGCGGCAGCTTGCTCAGGGTGCGGGGAGTGAGGCTGAGCCGCGCGTGGCATGAGACATGAAAAAAAGACTTGGGGCGGTCCAAGGTCGCGGCTTTTTGCTATTGGCCGAGGCAGAAAGAGCGTGGGCTGGTGCCGCCGCGCGCCTCGAGTAGCCCCGGAGGGCCTGTTGCCGGGTAGGTGACGCGGTAGTACTACCTGATTGTCACCGAACCGTCACAAGCGACCGATAGCCAGAAGCCCCGTATGTCACGAATTCTGATTATCGAAGACGAGCAGGACATTCTCTCCGTCCTCGAATACAACCTGCGACAGGCGGGGCACGACGTGACGGCGACCCGCTCCGGGCGCGACGGCTTGCGCCTCGGTAAAGAGCTGCACCCCGACCTGATCCTGCTCGACTTGATGCTGCCGGACTTGAGCGGAACGGAGGTGTGCAAGCAGCTGAAGGAAGCGGCCGGCACCCGCAGCGTGCCGATCGTGATGCTCACGGCGCGCGGTGAGGAGATCGATCGCGTCGTCGGCTTCGAGCTCGGCGCCGACGACTACGTGGTCAAGCCCTTCAGCATGCGGGAGCTGTCTCTGCGCATTCAGGCCATCTTGCGCCGCGGCAAGGCGCCGGTCGAGACGGACGCCAACATCGAGTTCGGCGTGCTGCGCATCGACCGCGGAGCGCACCGCGTCTGGGTCGAGGCGGTCGAGATCGAGCTGACCGCGCTCGAGTTTCGCCTGCTCGTGACGCTCTACGATCGAAGGAACCGTGTGCAGTCGCGCAGCGCGCTGCTCGACGACGTCTGGGGCATCCAAGCCGATATCACGACGCGCACGGTCGACACGCACGTCAAGCGCCTGCGCGAGAAGCTCGAGGCCGCGCGCGACTACGTCGAGACGGTGCGCGGCGTCGGGTACCGCTTCGTCGGTTCGCCGGGCGAGGCAACGACTTGAGGCTAGGTCTCCGCGTTCGCTTGCTCGCGCTCTCGATCGGAATCGTGCTCGGCGCCGCGGTCATCGTCGAGACTCAGGCTCGCCCCGCTTTCGAAGCGCACTTGATGACGAACCTCGAGCGAGGGCTCACGTCGAGGACGCAGCTGATGGCGGCGTTGGCGGAGGCGCAGCGACCGTCGCTGCTCGACGCGCCGGGGCTCGCGCGGCTGGCGCGAGAGCTCGCGCGTGAGGCAGGGGGCTCGGTCGAGCTGCTGGGGGCCGACGGCGCGGCGCTCGCCAGCTCCGCGGGCGCGCCGGCTGCGCTCACGCGTAGCCGCGAGCCCGACTTCGTCGCCGCGTTGGCGGGTGCTCGCGGGGCGGCGCGAGCAGGCTTCGTGGTCGAGGGGCGAACGCTCTACAGCGCGGCGCGCTTTCGGACCGCCGAAGGCTCCGACGCGGTCGCGCGGCTCGGCGTACCGCTCTTGCACGTCGACGAATCGCTGGCTCGCTTCGACGCCACGGCGCTGGTCGCGTCGGCGCTGCTGCTCGCGCTGCTGCTGCTCATTTCTGCTTTGCTGGCGCGCTCCACCGCGCGCGGGCTATCCGCCTTGAACGAGACGGCTCGCCGTTTGGCCGCCGGTGATCTGGAGGCTCGCTCGGGCCTGGACGGTGACGACCCGCTCTCCGACCTAGGTCGCACGCTCGACAAGCTGGCGCGCGGCTTGTCGAGCTCGCTCAAAGAGCTGCGCGGCGAGCGTGACCGCATGCTGGGCATCCTCGAGGGCATGCAAGAAGGCGTGCTGTTGCTCGATGGGGCGCGTCGAATTCTGATCCTGAACCCGGCCCTGCGCGAGATGTTACTGCTGCCGAGCGACGCGCGGGGGCGTCCGCTGCTGGAGGTCGTGCGCAACGCGGAGCTGCGGGATCTATTCGACGCCGCCAGCGAGGACGACGAGCCGACCACGCGAGAGGTCGAGGTCGGGACCATCAAGCCTCGCCGGCTGCTGGCCCGCGTTGCGCGCATGCCCGGCGACGAACAGCAGTTCGTGGCCGTCTTCGTGGACGTAACCGAGATGCGCCGGCTCGAGTCGATGCGGCGCGACTTCGTGGCCAACGTGTCGCACGAGCTGCGCACGCCCGTGACGGCCATTCGCTCGGCCGCCGAGACGCTGATCGACGGCGCCGCCGCCGACCCGGCCGCGTCGCGCGCGTTCATCGGCATCATCGATCGCAACGCGCAGCGCCTGCACGCCCTGGTCGAAGACCTGCTCGACTTGTCACGCATCGAAGCGCGCGGCTTCCGGCTCAGCATCGAGTCGATCGAGCTCCGCCCGGTATTTTCTCAGGTGCTCGGTCTGTTCCGCGAGCGCGCCAGCGAGAAAGGCCTGGCGCTAGAGGAGCTCCGCTCGGGTGAGCTCCCCAAGGTGCGGGCGGACCGCCGCGCGCTCGAGCACGTGCTCACGAACCTGATCGACAACGCGGTCAAGTATTGTGGTCCTGGCGCGCACATTGGCATCGACGTAGCGGCGACTGGAGCCGGCGTCACCGTCAGCGTCGCCGACGACGGCCCCGGTATCGACGAGCGCCACCTGCCGCGCATCTTCGAGCGCTTCTACCGCGTCGACGCGGGGCGCTCGCGGGAGGTGGGCGGCACGGGGCTGGGCCTCTCGATCGTGAAACACTTGGTCGAAGCCATGGGCGGCGTGGTCTCGGTTCAGAGCCAGCTGAACCGGGGTACGACGCTGTCGTTCACGCTGGAGCGCGAGCGTGATGGGCAGCCGGGCTACAGCACCTCGCGGTAGCCTTCCGGCAGCCAGCCCGTCATGGCCGTTCGAACGGGCCTTCGCACCGTCACGAACGGCGATCTCGCCCCGCTCGGCGTGTGCACCTGACAAGCCGGGGCATCCAGAAACCGCTTGGCGTACTCGCCGATCAGCCTGCCCGTCTCGTCGTCGCGCCAGAAGACGAAGCGGTCGTAGTCGGGGTATCGCGGCTTGTCGTCGTCGATGCCGGCGAGCATCCACGGTAAGGCCGCGTTGCCACCGCGCTCGAGCACGAGCTCGTTCCAGCGCTGGTAGGTGGCTTCGCGCTCTTCCCAGCCCTGGTTGATCGCACCCAGGTTGCCTCGCGTGCGGCCGACCTTCACCCCGTACTCTTCGAGTATCGTCGGCTTGCCGAGCGCGCGCGCCAGCTCGATGTGGTCGACGATCCATTGCTCGCCGAAGCCGTCGGGCGTGCCCCAGTCCTCCGGGTAAAGGTGGAAGGTGCCGAAGTCGATGTTCGGCAGCGCCGTGAGCGCGGCGTGGTCCACGCCGTCGGTCGCCTCGTAGGCCCAGTGGTCGCCGCCGCCGTCGAGGAAGCCCTCGTCGCCGACCGACACCAGATGATTCGAATCGAGCGACTTGATGAAGCCTGACATCTCGTCGGCCCAGGTCGTGATCGTGCTCTTGTCCCAGCCGGTGTCGCTATCGAAGCTCGAGCCGCCCTTGCAGCGCGGCTCGTTCGCCAGCTCCCAAGCAAAGATGGTCGGGTCGTCTCGGTAGGGGCGACCGTTGATGGTGTTGGTGCGGGTGACGACGTGCTTCACCCAGTCGCGGTAGGCCTGCTTCAACTCCGGTTCGGTGAAGAACTCGTGGTGCTTGTTGCGCCCGTACCACATCAAATACTGGTCGATGCCGCCGAACGGCCGCCAGTTGTTGATGAGCACGACGATGACCTTGATGTCGTTCTTGGCCGCCGCAGCGAGGACGTAGTCGAGGCGTACCAAGCCGTCTTCGCCGTCGTTGTAGGCGGGCTTCTTGGCGATTGGATCCCAGTACTGAAAGTAGACGCCTTGCTTGTGCCCCTCGCCATCGGCGTTGGGCACGCTGCCGTCCAAGGAGCCGCGATCGAGCATGCCCCACACGCGCATGACCCTGAGGTCGAGAGCTCGCGCCGCTTCGAACAGATCATCGACGACGGGCTTGGGCTTGAAGATCGGGTAGTAGTTGTTGGAGCCGGCGAAGCAGAAGGGCTTGCCGTCCAGCTCGAAGTTGGCGGGCGGATTCTCCTTCGAGCTCAGCGACGCCTGCACGTGGCGGTCCGGCGTCTTGAGGCAAGCGGCGCTCAACGCGGCGCTCACCAACAACGCGGACGCCTGGGCCCGACCCGACTTGCCTGGTGGCCGCAGGCCGGAGCCTGGCTGAGGTTGCCCGCGTCGCTGCATGGCCGCATGGGAGCACAAAAGCCGCCCGCTCTCCTTCCGGACCGCCGCCCGTCGGCCGTTCTGCCCCTCGACCGCTGACCGCTCGCTCCCTCCCCCGCATGACGCCGGCCTATTGGCGGTGCTCGACGGCTACGCCCGCGGCGCAACCGCAGGGTCGCGTCACGCGCTTTGCGCAGGCGAGGCGTCCGAGGCGCTCACCTCACTCGGCGGGGGCGCGGGCGGAGCCTGGGTCCGAAGGGTGAGGCCGCTCGGGGCGGCGCCTCGCGATCGCAGCTCGCGCGGAGAGAGCCCGTAGCCGCGCCGCACGACTTTGTTGAAAGCGTGCAGGTCGGGGATGCCGACCTCGCACGCCACCTCTTTGATGGGCACTTCCGAGCGTGTGAGCAGGTGCAGCGCGCGCTCGAGCCGGCAGCGGCGGAGGTAATCGGTAGCGGTGAGCCCGAGCTCGGCGCGAAACAGGCGCGTCAGATGGGCGGGTGACACGCCCGCTGGCCCCGCCAAGTCTGCCAGCGACAGCGACTCGGACAGGCGCGTTTGAATCACTCGGCAGGCGCGATCGAGCGCGACGTGGCGGCGACTCTGGCGCAGCTCCTTGCGCGTCGTGCGCTCGGAAAGCTCCCACAAAATGTCCCACACGCGTGCTTCGGCTTGCGCGGGGCGAGTGCGAAACACGTGCACGGCGTGCTCGAAGCGCTCGACGAACGACGAGAAATCAGGCCCCAGATCCTGAAGCGCCAGCACCGGCACCGTATCGCCCGTCTGCTCGCGCAGCGAAAAATGAGCAAAAAGATGCTCGGATCGCCCGTGCGGCTGGTAGTCGTGCGTGACGCCCGGGGGAATGACGCCGACGGAGCCGGGCGCGATCTCGAAGCGAGCGTCCCCGATGGTCAGCGTTGCTTCGTGCTTGTAGAAATAGATGGCATGGCTGTGCACCACGTTGTCCGCGTTGCGCTCGCTGTCATGGCGCGTGGTAGCCATGCACAACAGCCCGGGTGCACGAGACAGGCGTAGGTCCCACGTAGGTACGGCGTGCGACATGTTTCTCAGGTACCATTAGGTGCGCAATCAGACCAGGCAGTGATCAAAAATCAGGTGCGCAGTCTGAGGAGGTGCTGATCCGGAAACACGAGTCGCAGATGCGGCTTCGAGTTCTCAAAAAGACTGCTCATGTTTGCGGATCGCGAAGGGGCGTCAGCGGTCAGGGGAGGAAGCGGTCGGGGCGAGCGCGGGCAGATGATATAGATTCATGAGTCTAGAGTTATAAGTGTGACTTGGAGCAGGCCGCTGGGGGGTGAGCGCGGCGGGGGTAAGCGCGGCGTGCGACGGGGGAGGGCAGCTGCGACGCGGAAAGGTGCAGTTGCGACGGGGAAAGGTGGCAGCTGCGACGCGGAAAGGTGGGTCGGCTGCTTCACGGGCCGGTCGAAAAATGACAAGGTGGGCCCAAGCAAATGCGCCTGCGATGGGTTTTCTGGGCGCTCGCTCTGTCGTGCAGCGCGTGCGGTGTCGAACGGAGTGACGACAAGGCCTCGGTGCGGCACGTCGTCTACTGGGAGAAGTGGACAGATTTCGAGGGCGAGGCGATGGCGCGCGTGGTCGATGGCTTCAACGCCAAAGAGCGCGAGCGCGGCAAGACCGAGCCGGGTTACCGGCCCATCGAGGTGGAGATGGTCGTCGTCTCCAGCATCGAGCAGAAGCTGCTCATCGCCAGCGCTGGTGGTAACCCTCCGGATGTAGCGGGAATCTACAGCTACATGACCCCCAGCTACGCCGACAAGGGCGCCCTGACCGACCTGACGGCTCGAGCCGCGCAAAGCGGCATCGAGCGCGCCCAGTACGTGGGTCGCTACTACGACCTCACCGTGCACCGCGACAAGCTGTGGGGCTTGCCGACGACGCCGGCATCCGTGGCTCTGCATTGGAACAAACGCCTCTTCCGTGAAGCAGGGCTCGACCCTGAAAAACCTCCGGAAACCTTGGAAGAGCTCGACCAAATGGCGGAGAAGCTCACCAAGTGGGAGGTGACGCTGCCGAGCGGTCAGAAGGAGACGCGCTTCGGATATTTGCGCGACGTGCCCGCGGACCAGAAGCGGCTACTGCAGGTGGGCTTTCTCCCCTCGGAGCCGTCGTGGTGGGCTTACGGCTGGGGCTTCGTGTTCGGCGGGAAGCTGATCGAGGGTGACGAGATCACGACGGCTTCGCCCGAGAACATCGAGGCTTACGAGTGGGTGGCGTCCTACCCCAAGAAGCTCGGCGTCGACCCCGTGCAGCGCTTTCGCTCCGGCTTCGGCAGCTTCGCCACCGCGCAGAACCCGTTCCTTTCGGGCCAGCTCGCGATGCAGCTGCAAGGCGTGTGGATGTACAACTTCATCAAGAAATTCGCGGACGGCATGCAGTGGGGCGCCGCGCCGTTCCCCCCTCCCGCGGCTCATCCGGAGCTGCGCGGCGTCGGCAACGCGGAGGCGGATGCGCTGGTCATCCCGACCGGCTCCAAGCACGCTGACGAAGCTTGGGCGTTCATCGCGTATACCCAGCAGCCGGCCGTGATGGAGGAGCTGTGTCTGGGGCAGCGCAAGCATTCCCCGCTCGCCCAGGTGAGCGATGAATTCTACGCCAAGCATCCCAACCCCCACATCCGCCTGTTTCGTGAGCTGGGCACGCTCGAGAGCGCTTGGTCAGCGCCCAAGACGGGAGTGTGGAACGAGTATTTGCGCGAAATGGCCACCGCCTCCGACAAGATTTCGAACCTCACCCTCACGCCGCGTGAGGCGCTCACGCAGGTGCAAGAGCGACTGCAGGTCTCCTACGATCGGGACCGCAAGATCTTCTCGAGGAGGAATCAGTGACCTCGCTCGAGCGGCGCAAGCTCTTGACGGGCCTGCTGTTCAGCTCGCCGTGGCTCATCGGGCTGTCGGTGTTCTTGGTCTACCCGCTGCTGGCCGCCTTCTACTACTCGCTGTGTGATTACTCGGTGCTGCTGCCGCCCGTGTTCGTCGGCTTCGACAACTACCTCGAGCTCTTCCAAGATGGCCTGTTTTGGAAGAGCCTGTGGAACACGACCTTCTTCGCCGTCGGCTCCGTCACGCTGGGCGTCGTCGTCGCGCTCACGCTCGCGCTGCTCCTCAACTCGAGGGTGAAGGGCCTAGCGTTCTACCGCACGGCCTTCTTCCTGCCGTCGCTGATGCCGCTCGTGGCCGGCAGCATCCTGTGGCTCACGATGTACGCAGGGCAGGGCGGCATCATCAACACCTTGCTCGGCCAGATCGGCATCACCGGGCCGGCGTGGCTCAGTGATCCGGCGTGGGCGAAGATCGCCATCATCTTCATGGCGGTGTGGGGCGCCGGTAACTCCATGGTCATCTTCCTCGCCGGTCTGCAAGACGTGCCCGTTTCGCTCTACGAAGCCTCGATCATCGACGGGGCGAGCTGGCTACAGCGCCTGCTGAACGTCACTTTGCCGATGCTGTCGCCCGTCATCTACTTCAACTTGATCATGGGCATCATCGGCGGCTTTCAGGCCTTCGCCCAAGCGCTGATCATGACCAGCTCCACCGGCGCACCCGAACAGTCGACGCTGTTCTACGTGCTGCAGCTCTACAACGTGGGTTTCATGGACATGCGCATGGGCTACGCCAGCGCGATGGCCTGGGTGCTGTTCGTCATCATTTTGCTGCTCACCTTCACGGCCACGCGGCTCTCCAAGCGCTGGGTCACGTACGACCGCTGAGGCACCGTCATGGCAAGCCCCAACCCGCTCCAGCGCACGACGCCGCTCATCCACCTCCCGCTGATCATGCTCGCGGCCCTGTTCTTGGGGCCGATGATTTGGTTGTTCGCCACGTCACTTCAGCCGCGCGAGCAAGTCGGCAAGGTGCCGCCGGAGCTCCTGCCGCGGCAGTATTTCATCTCCGTGAAGGGCGAGCGCGTCGCCGTGACGCCGCCGCAGCCGGTCGGCGCGGACAAGCTGCTGGTCGAGCCCGCGGATGGTCCGAGCCGTGGAGAGCAGATCCTGGTCGACCCGGCGCAGCTGAAAGACGGCAAGTTGACGCAGCAGGTGCGCGTCGCTGATCGCCTCGAGGCGCGCGTCTTCGAGGCGAAGCTGATTCGCCGCGTCGCGGGCAGCGACGTGATGGTGAAAGAGTGGCTGCTCAGCAAGTACAACAAGCAGCAGGCGCGCGTCTTCTACGCGAAGCCGAGCGAGGTCTCATCGGACGTATCGCCGGTGTGGGGCAACTACCCGGAAGCCATCAAAGCGCTCACCTCGGGCGAGAAGGACAAGGCGCGTCCGCTCTCCGAGCTGCTCGGCCTCTCCATGTATCCGTGGACCGACGCGAGCGAGCGCGGCCGCACCATCACCTTCCTCAGCTACCTCACGAATACGCTGCTGGTGGCGGTGCTGGGGGTGACGGGGACGGTGCTGTCGAGCGCGCTCGTGGCTTACGGGCTCTCGCGAGTGCAGTGGAAGGGCCGCGAAACGCTGTTCACCATCACGCTCTCGACCATGATGGTGCCGTTTCCCGTGTTGATGATTCCGCTCTACTCGGTGTTCCGCGCGCTGGGCTGGATCGGGACGCTGATGCCGCTGTGGGTGCCCGCGTTCTTCGGCGGCGCGTTCAACATCTTCCTGCTCCGCCAGTTCTTTCTCACCATCCCCAGTGAGCTGTCGGAGGCGGCGCGTATCGACGGCTGTAGTGAGCTTGCCATCTTCTGGCGCATCATCTTGCCCCTGGCGCGGCCCGCGCTCTCGGTCGTGGCCCTGTTCCACTTCCTCTTCGTCTGGAACGACTTCTTAGGGCCGCTCGTGTTCCTCACCAGGCCGGAGACCTTCACCATGGCGCTCGGCCTCCAGCAGTACCAGTCGCAGAACGGCGGCAGCGAGCATCACTTGCTGATGGCTGCGTCGGCGCTCTTGCTACTGCCCATCATCGCGCTCTTCTTTTTCGCGCAGAAGACGTTCATCCAAGGCATTTCGACCACCGGCATGGGCGGGCGCTAGCGCAGCGCGGGCGGCCGGAGGTCGACCCGCGTCCGCTTTGCCGCCTTGGCCGCACGGCGCTCGCCTTACTTGGCGGTGATTTCTTTGTTCAGACGCGCGAGCTCGGCCTTGAAGTTGGCGCTCGTCACCTTCTCGAAGGCTTCGTCTTCGAAGTCTTGAGGGGCAGGGACGCTGGCCTCGTCGATGGCGGGCTCTGCCGCCGCGACCGGGGCCGCCTCGGCCGTGGGGGGCGGCGCTACCGGAGGCGTCGGCGCCGCGGAGGCCACGACAGCCGATGCGGCCGGCTCCGGCTGCTTCTTCTTCAGAATGCCGCAACCGACGCTCCCGCCCAACGTGATCGCGAGCGCGAGACCGGTGAGAGCGACGCGGTGGCTCCCGGAACGGCTCATTTCGCGGCTCACTTGGCGCCTCCCGCGGCCGCGGCCGGCAGGGCGCCGCTGCGAAGCGCGTTCATGACGTCGGCGCTGCGCAAGTCCTCTTTCGTGATGAGCACGTCGACCGCTTGTACCGTCTTCGCGTCGTTGGCTTTCGTGGCCAGCGCGCGAATGCGCTGCAGGTAGGCCGTGCGCTGCGCGTGCAGCTTCAGCTCGCTCTTGGCCCGATCGTCACGCAGCAGCTCACCCCAGCGCGCCTTGAGGCCATCGAGCTCGACCTTGCGACGATCCGCCCGCGTCTGCTTGAGGGCCTCGAGGTCGACGCCGATTTCGGGCGTCGGCTTCGCGGAGAGCGCGCTGGCGGATGCAGCGGACGTGGCCGAAGCGCTCGCGGCAGCCGCGGCAGTGCCGGTGCTCGTGGGCGCCGCGGTTGCGGCTGCGGTCGCGGTCGTGGTCGCGGTGGGCGTCGTGGTCGGAGGCGTCGTTGGCGCCGTCGTCGGAGGCGTGGTGGGCGTCGGCGCAGGCGTTGCGGCGGGCGTCGGCGCCGTCGTGGGCGCGGGGCGGTTGATCTGATTGTTCTGCGCCCTAGCGGCGGCGATCGCGGCGTCGCGCTGCTCCCTCAGCTTTTGCAGGCGCTGCGCCTCCGCGGCTTTCGTCGGTGACTGAGCGAACGCCTGGGCCGCGACGGCGCCCGAGGCCATGAGTAGCACGGCGGCGATGGTGGACTTCCTCTTCATGCGCTTCTTCATGAGCTTCGCTTTCGTCGACAACGGGGGCGCCGCAGGGCAGCGCCCGTCCTCGAAACCGTCACAATTTACTGGTGCAACCGAGCTTGGCGCAACTGTCTTCCGGCCAGGGCGTGGGCACGATCATGTCGTCGATGATCGGGAAGTTGTCGTCGGAGTTGGCCCAATCGGCGTTAGGCGTCTCCGTGCCGCTCGTGGCCAAGCAATTGAGCAAGTTGGTCGTCGCCGGCGCCATGCCTTCGGGCGCCCAATCAGCCGCGAGATCGGCGTCTGGGCTGATGCCGATGGTCACCCCGCAGCCGCGGACCGCGTCGCGCTTGACGACGCCGTTGATGCGCTCTCGCTCGATGCACAGCGAGATGCGCTCGTATTGACCGCTGCCGTCGCCTTCTTCGCTGAAGCACCTCGTGTCGTCCAAGCAGGCGCTGAGCTCGCTTTGACAGAGTTGCTGCAAGCACGCCGTGCAGTCCTCCGGATCGAAGTCTTCGGGATTGATGGTGAAAGGCGCGCCGCCTTCGCCGCCACCCCCCACGGCCTCGGTGCTGCCGCCGTCGCCGCTGCCGCCGGTCTCCGTGCTCGTGGTACCGCCATTGGTGCCGCCGCTGCCGCCGCCATCGTCGCCGCCGCTGCTGTTACTGGAGCCGCTCGTGTTCTTACTGCCCGCGGTTCCAGGCGCGTCGGGACACTGGCACGAACCAAAGACTCCGTCCGAGCCACAGACCTGGTAGCCCACCGCGCCGTCAGGGCATCGACAGCCGCTATCTCGGTCGCCTTTTTCGCACTCGTCGCCGCTCGACTCCTTGATCGTGCAGCTCGCGAGCAACAGACCGACGGTCGCCGAAGCCAGGAACGCCTTGAAGAAGGATCGCTTGATGTGCATGTTTGCTCCTCACCCTGCAAAAAGTCTGTCGTGAGCTTGGGCAACCCGGAAGCCACGAAGTCCCACGGCCGATACTCTTATACGAAACTTGCACGCTTGGCTTCCCCCGGCGCCGCTCCTTTCCCAGCGAGCGGCGACCAGGCGCGCGCAACCCAGCTAATTCTCAGCGGAATCGGGCTCCACGGAGCGGCAGCGATCCGGCTTGTTGGCCGAGGCGGGGGTGCCGAAGGGGTCAACAGCGAGCTCGTTCGCGCGCGCTACGCCGCGGATGCTGGGCTCGCCTCGTAGTAGAAGCGCCGGCTGCGCACTGGCTGGCTGAATCGTCACGTCTCGCAGAGGAGTTTACGAGAGCGTCTCCGAATCGTCATCGCGCCAAGGCTAGGTAACGCCCGAAGGACGAACTGATGAACTACAGGAACTTGGTCTTCGTGCTGCCTCTCGTCGTGGCTTCGGCACCTGCGCGCGCGCAGGTGCCGCCGGCTCCCGCTGGCGACCCTCGAGCGCCGGCCCCCGTCGTCGCTGCCGAGCCCGAAGCGCCCGCCGCCGTCGCCCCCGATCCCGTCGTCGAACCGGCTGCGCCGCTCCCGCCTCCCGCGGCGCCGGCCGCGGAAGTGGCGCCCGTTGCAGCACCGCACGTCGTCGTCGAGAAGGAGGACGAGAAAGACTCCCCACCCGACAAGCTCACGGTGGCGAAGAGCGGCTTCTTTCAGCCGGGCGCTAACCTGCAGGTCTGGGCGTTTGCGTCGCACCTCGACGATCCGGCCACCGAGGGCGCTTGGAGCAGCACCCTGCGCATTCGTCGCGCGGAGTTGCGGGCCAGGGGCGAGATCATCGCGAAGCGGGTCGCGTACTCAGTGACGTTCGACGTCGCGCGCTTGCTCGACTTCCAGAACAGGACCGTGAAGGTGGGCGACGGTGGGACAGGCAGCGTGAGCGTGTCGCAGCCACCGAGCGGAGGAAGCACCTCGGTCTTGCAGGACGTGTCGCTCACCTACCTCACGGATTACGCCGACATCTCCATCGGCCAATTCAAGATCCCGGTCAGCTTGGAGGGCGTCGGTAGCGCTTCCAGGCTCTACTTCCCGGAACGCGCGATGGTTTCGCGCAGGTACGGCGATCGCCGCGATCTAGGCGTCAAAGCCGAAAAGAAATTCAACCTGTTCGGCTATACCGTCGGCATCTTCAACGGTCAGGGGCAGAACAACCTCGACACCAACGACCAGAAGGACCTGGGCGCGCGCTTCGAGCTGTACCCGCTCGGCGACTCCGGTAAGGAGCTCACGGCTGCGATCGTGGGCTACGTCGGGCTGGGTGAGCGCGAGCAGACGGGTACGAAGGATCGCATCGAAGGCGATCTGAAGCTCGAGAAATACGGCGCGCTCCTGCAAGCCGAGTACATCCGAGCCTGGGACAAGGGCCCTAGCGCGCGCGTCGAGGGCCAAGGCTTCTACGTGCTGGCGGGCTACAGCTTCGGTGACTTGCAGCCCGTCGTGCGTATCGGCTCGGTCGACGGCAACGTCGACGTGGATCAGCCCGCGCCCGACGACGAGTACACGGCGTACGAGTTTGGCGCCAACTACTACCTGAAGGGCCACGACGTGAAGCTGCAGCTCGCCGGTGGCTTCTTCGATCCCGAGCAGCGTACGGTCAACACCCGCTTCGACCTGACCTTGGCCGCGCAAGTCGCGTTCTGAGCGAGAGGCGGCGCTCGCCATTTCGCCGTATCCGCCGAGTCGCGGAGCCCAGCCGGCTCGGCGCGAAGTCGGTGCGGCCCGGCGGCAGGTGCAGCCCCGCCCGAGACCTCGTCACACAACTGTCACGAAGCTGTTGCGGGCACGCCGCGCGTGCGGGTCCGCCATCAGTTAGGAGAACCTCGATGTTTTTTGGACGCCGTGAGCTACTGGTTCTGTCTGCCGGCCTTGCGCTGGGCTGCAACAAAACGGAGGCCCCGGCCGGCGGTAACTCCCCCGCGCCCATCTCGAGCCAAGCCGTCCCGGTCAACCTCAACGGGGCAGGAGCGACGTTCCCGTACCCGCTCTATTCGAAATGGATCGCGGAGTACAACCGACAGTTCCCGAATATCCGCATCAATTACCAGTCGATCGGCTCCGGCGGCGGCATTCGGCAGGTCGTCGCGGGCACCGTCGACTTCGGCGCCACCGACGCGCCGATGAAGCCCGACGAAGCCAAGCAAGCTCCCGGCAAGCTCTGGCACATTCCGACCACGATCGGCGCGGTGGTGCTTTGCTACAACGTGCCGGAGCTCTCGAGCGCGCTGAAGCTCACCCCCGAAGTGCTCGCCGACATCTACCTCGGAAAGATCAAGAAGTGGAACGACCCGAGGATCGCGGCCGATAACGCGGACGCAAAGCTGCCCGCCAAAGACATCTCCGTCGTGTACCGCACCGACGGCAGCGGCACTACCGCCGTGTTCACCGACTACCTGGCGAAGGTGAGCGCCGAGTGGCAAGACAAGGTCGGCGCGGGCAAGAGCGTGAAGTGGCCGGCTGGGCTGGGCGCCAAGGGCAACGAGGGCGTGACGGGTCAGATCAAGACCACGCCCTACACCATCGGTTATATCGAGCGCGCCTACGCCACGCAGAACAAGCTGCCGATGGCCGAGCTCAAGAACAAGTCCGGCCAATTCGTGGCCCCGACCACGGCGGCCATGTCCGCGGCCGCCGAAGGCGTGGAGATGCCGCCCGAGCTGTACGTCTCGATCGCCAACGCGGATGGCGAGAAGGCCTACCCCATCGCGGGTTACACCTACCTGCTCGTCTACGCGGACGCCAAAGACGCGGTGAAGGGCGAGGCGATCGCGAAGTACCTCTGGTGGTCGCTGCACGACGGGCAAAAGTTCGCCGAATCACTCGACTACGCGCCGCTGCCGGCCAAAGTCGTCAGCCTCGTCGAAGCTCGCTTGAAGGAGCTGTCGGTGGGCGGCAAGAAGCTGCTCTGAGCGAGCCGACATGGCGATCCGCTCCGATGTTCCGCTGACTCCGCCGCGTTCGAAGCTGGCCTCGTGGCTCGACCGCGAGGCAAACCTCGGCGATCTTGCGTTCCGCGTCATCACCGCGCTGTTCGCGGGGTCCGTGATCGTCGTGCTCGGCTGGATGGCGGTCGAGATGTGGCGCGCCTCCCGGCTCAGTTTGGCCGAGTTCGGCCTCGGCTTCATCACCGCCAGCGACTGGAACCCCGTACGCGATCACTACGGCGCGCTGCCGTTCATCTTCGGCACCGTGGTCTCGTCGCTTTTGGCCCTCGCCATCGCGGTGCCGATCTCGCTGGGCATCGCGGTTTATTTGTCCGAGCTGGCTCATCCTCAGCTGCGGACGCCGATGGGCTTCTTGGTGGAGCTGCTGGCGGCGGTACCGAGCGTCGTTTACGGCTTGTGGGGCATCTTCGTGCTCGCGCCTTGGCTGCGCGAGACGGTCGAGCCGCTGCTGGCTGCGACCCTCGGGTTTTTGCCGCTGTTTCAGGGGCCTCATCAAGGCTTCGGTATGCTCGCCGGCGGCATCATCTTGGCGATCATGATCACGCCGACCATTTCATCGGTGTCGCGCGAGGTGTTACGTGCCGTGCCGCAAGCGCTACGCGAAGGCGCGCTCGGCCTCGGCGCTACGCGCTGGGAGGTGGTGCGCGTCGCGGTGCTGCCGTACGCCAAGTCGGGCCTGGTCGGCGCGACCATTTTGGGCTTGGGGCGCGCCCTCGGCGAGACGATGGCCATCACCATGCTCATCGGCAATCGCGCCGAGATCAGCGTGTCGCTGTTTGCGCCCTCGTACACGATGGCCAGCGTGATCGCCAACGAGTTCACCGAAGCCACGGGCGAGCTGTACCTGGCCGCGCTGGCCGAGATCGGCCTGTTGCTGTTCGGGGTAACCATCGCGCTCAACGTCTTCGCGCGGCTGCTCGTGTGGCGCGTCGGCAAGCTGCCGGAGGGTGGGCGCCTGTGAACGCTACCGCTAGCAGCTACCTGCGCCGCAACCTGACGGATCGCGTCGTGCGCGGTCTGTGCGTGGTGGCGACGATCGTGGCCATCATCCCGCTCGCCAGCGTGCTGTACTACGTGGTCGTTCGCGGCATCGGCGGCATCAACCTGGCGTTCTTCACCGAGCTGCCCAAGCCCGTCGGCGAGAGCGGCGGCGGCATGGGCAACGCCTTGCTGGGCACCTTGAAGCTGGTGGGATTGGCCGGCTTGTTCGGCATTCCGCCGGGGGTGCTGGCAGGTATTTATTTGGCGGAGTTCGGCAGCTCCAAGTTCGGGCGGTTGGTGCGCTTCTCGGCTGACGTGATGTCGGGCGTCCCCTCGATCACGGTCGGCATCTTCGTCTATTCGGTGGTGGTGGTCACCACCAAGCAGTTCTCGGCGCTGGCTGGGGGCTTGGCGCTGGCGATCTTGATGCTGCCGATGGTGACGCGCACCACCGAGGAGCTGCTCAAGCTCGTCCCGGAGTCGCTGCGCGAAGCCGCGCTGGGGCTCGGCGTGCCCAAGTGGCGCGCCACGTTGCTGATCATGCTGCGCACGGCCGCGCCCGGCATCGCGGTCGGCATCATGCTCTCGGTGGCGCGCGTCGCCGGCGAGACCGCGCCGCTGTTGTTCACCGCGTTCAACAACCGCTTCTGGTCGACCGGCATCAACGAGCCAACGGCGTCGCTCCCGGTCAACATCTACACCAACGCCGTGTCGCCCTATGAAGATTGGCATCGCCAAGCGTGGGCGGCCGCGCTGGTGCTGCTGCTCACCGTCTTGAGTTTGAACATCATGGCGCGCTTTCTGGTGCGCAGCCGCGTGAGGAACCGATGACCATGAACGCAGCCACCGCGCCCGCCCTCGAGCTCGTCAGCCGCCCGCGCTGGGACGAGGTCAGCGTCAGTCAAATCAGCGCCAAGATGAGGGCGGAGGACCTGCGCGCCAGCTTCGGCAGCTCCGAGGTGATCAAGGGTATCAGCTTGCCCATCGCCGAGAAGCTGGTCACGGCCATCATCGGCCCGTCCGGCTGCGGCAAATCGACGTTCATTCGTTGCCTGAACCGCATGCACGAGGTCGTGCCCGGGGCCACCGCCGCCGGTAAGGTGTTGCTCGACGACCAGGACATTTACGCCCGAGGCGTCGACCCGGTGAAGGTGCGCGGCCGTGTCGGCATGGTGTTCCAGAAGCCCAACCCGTTCCCGACCATGTCCATCCGCGACAACGTCCTGGCGGGGCTGAGGCTGAGCGGCGTCAAGCTGAAAGACCCCGATGGTCAGGTGGAGAAGGCGCTGCGCCAGGTCGCCCTCTGGGACGAGGTGAAGGACCGCTTGGCCAAGGCCGGAACCAGCTTGTCCGGCGGTCAGCAGCAGCGCCTCTGCATCGCCCGCGCGCTCGCGCTCGAGCCCGAGGTGCTGCTGATGGATGAGCCCTGCTCCGCGCTCGACCCCATCGCCACCGCCCGAGTGGAGGAGCTGATCCACGAGCTGCGGGAGAGCTACACGATCGTCATCGTCACTCACAACATGCAACAAGCCGCTCGCGTCGCGAATTTCACCGCCTTCTTTTACTTGGGGCAGCTGGTTGAGTACAATCGGACGCAGGTCATCTTCACGCGCCCCCAGGAGCAGAAGACCGAGGATTACATCACGGGGCGTTTCGGCTGATGGCCACGCTGGAGCAAGACATGGGCGATCGCCGGCACACCGACCGGGAGTACGAAAGCGAGCTAGCGCAGGTGCGCGAGCGGGTGCTGCTGATGGGGGCGCGCGTCGAAGACATGCTGACGGCCTCGCGCAAGGCCTTCGTCGAGCGTGACGCCGCCCTCGCCCAGCAGACCATTCGTGGCGACCACCAGATTGATACGTTGGAGGTCGAGATCGACGAGCTGTGCTTGCAGGTGCTCGCGCGCCGGCAGCCCGTCGCGTCGGACCTGCGCTTCATTACGACTACCCTCAAGCTGGTGACCGACCTCGAGCGCATCGGCGACCTGTGCGTCAACCTGTGCGAGCGGGTCGTGGAGCTGTGCGAGGACCCGACCTATCCGATCCAGGGCTCGCTACCCCGGATTGGCGAAGCGGCGCAGTCGATGCTTCACGACGCGCTCGACGCCTTCGTGGCCGGGGACGCGACCAAGGCCGAGCAGGTGGTCGAGCGTGACAGCGTGGTCGACGCCTATTATGCGCAGCTGTTTCCGGAGCTCATCGCCCACATGATGAGTGATCCGGCCGTCGTTTTCCGCTCGACGCGGCTGCTGTCGATGGGCAAGTACATCGAGCGCATCGCGGACCACGCCACCAATATCGGCGAGCTGGTGGTCTTCATGGTGCGCGGTCTCGATGTGCGCCACACCGGTCCGGCGTCCAACAACCCGCCAGCCTGACGTTTCGCGAACCCGTCCGAGCGAGCGGTCAAGGCGAAATCGGCGGCAAGCGATCCGCTGTCAGCGGTTTCGTATGACGGCGGGGTGACTTTTCGACTTTTTTTGTGACGATCGCGGTTCCATTGATCGACGACCGTGCTTAGTGTCCCCGACGTTTTCGAGGACGCATGTTTGGCATTGGACCGAGTAAGAGCGATCGCTCTTTTTATGAAGCGTTCGAACGTCACGCGGCCCGCATCGTCGAGGCGAGCGGGCTCATTGCCGAGATCGTGCGCAGCCCCGAGCGCGCGGTGGAGATCGCCCAAGCCGTAAAAGACGCGGAAAACGCTGGCGACAAGATCACCCACGAGACCATCGCGCGGCTGCACAAGACGTGGATCACGCCCATCGATCGCGCCGACATTCACTCCCTCATCACCGCGCTCGACGACGTGCTCGACTTGATCGAAGCGGTGGCTGAGCGCGTGGCTCTGTATGAGGTGAAGGTCTTGCCCGAGTTCGTCGTCAAGCTGGCCGACTCGTTGAAGGATGCGACGATCGCCGTCGATCATGCGATCAAGCTCTTGCCGCAGGTCAAGCAGCCGAAGGAGATGCTCGACCTGTGCGTCGAGATCAACCGGCTCGAGAACGAGGCGGACAACGCCTATCGCCACGGGCTGGCCAGCCTCTTCCGCGGCGAGTACGACGCGATCGAGGTGATGAAGTGGCGAGACATCATCGACAACCTCGAGTCGGCCACCGATCGCTGTGAAGACGTGGCCAACATCCTCGAAGGCATCGTGCTCGAGTACAGCTGACAGCTACTGATAGCCCCCGATGGAAGCTCTGATCGCAATCATCGTGCTGGCCTTGGTGTTCGACTACATCAACGGCTTTCACGATGCGGCCAACTCGATCGCCACCGTCGTGTCGACGCGCGTGCTCTCGCCGCGCTTCGCCGTGGCCTGGGCGGCGTTCTTCAATTTCATCGCGTTTTTGTTCTTCGAGGCGCACGTCGCGGGCAACATCGCCAAGGGTGTTCACCCGGAGGTCGTGTCACTCACGCTCGTGGGAGCGGGTCTGATAGGGGCCATCGTTTGGGACCTGATCACCTGGTGGCTCGCCCTGCCGACGTCTTCTTCCCACGCGCTCTTGGGGGGGCTCGCCGGCGCCGCCATCGTGAAGGCGGGGTTCGGCTCGCTCGACCCGGCGCTCTACCTCAAGGCCGGCTTGTTCATCTTCATCTCGCCGGTGCTGGGCATGCTGCTCGGCGCGGTGCTCATGCGCCTCATGTACGCGCTGTTCGGTAACCGCTCCCCGAGCGGCGTCGACAAGGGCTTCCGCCGACTGCAGCTGGTGTCGGCGGCCCTCTATTCGATCGGACACGGCGGCAACGACGCACAGAAGACGGCCGGCATCATCTCGGCGGCCTTGATCGCCGCCGGCCAGCTGCAAGTCGCCCCCGGCGAGACGCCGCACGTACCGCTCTGGGTGGTCCTGTCGTGTCACGTCGCGATGGGCCTGGGCACCTTGTCGGGCGGCATGCGCATCGTGCAGACGATGGGCATGCGCATCACCAAGCTCGCGCCCGTCGGCGGCTTCTGCGCGGAGACGAGCGGGGCCGCCACCTTGTTCATGGCGACCGGGCTCGGTGTCCCGGTTTCGACCACCCACACCATCACCGGCGCCATCGTCGGCGCCGGCAGCCAGCGCAAGCTCACGGCCGTGCGCTGGGGTGTGGCGGGCCGCATCGTCTGGGCCTGGGTCCTCACCGTACCGGGCGCCGCGGCCATCAGCGCCCTCTGTTACTTCATCGCGATCACGCTCGGCATCACCCCGTAGGGCTGACCATGAAAAAAGCGCTCGCGCACCGCTCCGCCTGGCTGTAGGGAACCCGGCATGCGCCGAGCGTCCGAACGGCCGATTCCGGATGACGAGCTGACCGCAGCGGACCTGCGGGAGATCTGGTCCATCCTTTCGCTGGAAGAGCGCGTACAGGGGTTTCGCGTTCTGCCGCGTGACGAAGCCGAGAGCCTGCTCTTCACGCTCACCGACACGGATCTGAGCCGGCTCGTGCTCGCGCTCAAGCCGGGTGACCGTCGCTACTGGGTTCGGCTGCTGCCCCCCGACGACATCGCCGACATGATCCAGAGCGCGCCGGCGGAAGAGCGCGAAGGCTTGATCGCGCTGCTCGACGACCGCACCCGGCACGAGGTCAACGCCTTGCTCGCCTACGCCGAGGACGAAGCGGGCGGCTTGATGAACCCGCGCTTCGCCCGCGTGCGCGCGGAGATGTCGACGGACGAGGCCGTCAGCTATCTGCGCAAGCTGGCGCGCCAGAATCTGAGCACGTTCAACTACGCGTACGTCGTCGACGAGCAGCAAAAGCTGCTGGGCGTCATCTCGCTGCGCGAGCTGTTCGCGTCGGACGGCACGCGCAAGGTGCGTGACGTGATGGAGACGGAGCTGGTGACGCTGAAGGAGGACGTCGACCAGGAGACCGTGAGCCAGATCTTCGCGGAGACGGATCTCGTCGCCATCCCCGTCGTCGACGAGGAAGGGCGCATGAAGGGCGTCGTCACGGTAGACGACGTGGTCGACGTCGTTCGCGAGGAGGCCACCGAGGACATTCAGAAGTTCGGTGGCATGTCCGCCCTGGAAGCGCCGTATTTGGCCACCGGCTTCATGGAAATGGTCAGAAAGCGCGGGGTCGTGTTGGCCGCGCTGTTCGTGGGCGAAATGCTCACCGCCTCCGCCATGAGCCACTATGAAGACCAGATCGCGCGCGCGGTGGTGCTCGCGCTGTTCGTGCCGCTCATCATCTCGAGCGGGGGCAACTCGGGCTCGCAAGCGTCGACGCTCGTCATCCGCGCCATGGCGCTGGGCGAAGTGCAGCTGCGCGACGTGTTTCGAGTGCTGCGGCGCGAGCTGGGGGCGGGCTTGGCGATGGGCAGCGCCCTGGGCGTGCTCGGCTTCTTGCGCGTGGTGCTGTGGCATCGGGCTTGGCCCAGCTACGGCCCGCACTACATCGGCATCGGCATCGCGGTCGCGGTCAGCTTGCTGGGCGTGGTGCTGCTAGGCACGGTGACGGGCGGGCTGCTCCCGTTCTTCTTGAAGCGCGTCGGCCTCGACCCCGCCAGCTCGTCGGCGCCGTTCGTCGCGACGATCGTCGACGTCGCCGGCCTCGTCATTTACTTCTCGGTGGCCAGCATGGTGCTGGCCGGCACGATGCTGTAGCTCGGCGCGAGGCTCAGGGCCCGCTCGGCGCGGCCTAGCCAGTCGTGCTCCCGAGCAGCGCGCTGAGCGCCTCGGGCGCGGTGAGGTCATCGAAGGCGTAGGTGGCGCCGTGCGCGCGCAGCTGCGCGGCCGTGAAGGCGGCGGTTCCGACGCCGATCGACTCGGCGCCGATGCCGCGGGCCGCGTCCACGTCTTTGGGTGTATCGCCGATCACCACCACGCGGCACTCGTCGATGGCCTTGCCGAGCTGGGCGGCACCGCGCGCAGCGCCGACGCGAATCAGCTCGACGCGGAGCTCGTGGTCGCTGCCAAATCCTCCGAAGCCGAAGTGGTGGTAGAGGCCGACGTGCTCGAGCTTGAGCCGCGCGCCTTCCGCGATGTTGCCCGTACCCAGGCCGACCGCGACGCCCGGGCGGGCGCACGCGGCGAGCACGTCCGCGACGCCGGCGTGAACGCGATAAGCTTCCGGCGTCGAGGCGCGCAGCTCCTCGCGTAGCTCCTCGAGGTAGGCGGCGAGCAGGGCCTCGATCAGCTCGTCGCGCGGGGAGACGCCGATGGCCTCCAGGCCGAGCCGCGTGATCGACCAGTCGGTCATGCCGTCGAAGCGCACGAGCGAGCAAGCGTCGGGCCGGCCGTGCCGGCGCTGGAAAGCGCGCTCGACCGCGCGTCGCCCGACCCCGCCTGTGGTGACGAGGGTTCCGTCGATGTCGAAGAGCAGCACCGTCGGCTTCACGGCTGCCTCCTTTAATGACGCGAAGGGCGCCGCGCCATGGGAAATCACCGCAGCGCGGACGTTCAGGGCATCGACGACCGAAAAATTCGTGAGCAGGCGTTGAACGGTTCGCGCGACGCCGGGAACCGCCCGTCATGAAGCGATGTCCTGCTTGGGGATGGATCCTGCTGACAGCAGGCGTTTTCCCTGTTCTGTCCATGAGCACCGCCCAGGCGGCGAAGGGCGGCGACGTCACGCCTGCCCCGGCTGCGCCCGCGAGCGAAGGCGCCGCTGCCCCTGCGGGCGCGCCGCCCGCCCACGACTCCCCGGAGGCGAACGCACCCGCTGAGCCGACTCCGCCCGCGAGCGCGACTCCAGCCCCGGCGCTCGCTCCCGTCGCGCCCGCCCCGAGCGCTGCTCCTGAGCCAAACCCCGCGCGCGAGGTCGACATTTCGGGCGACGGCCAGCGCGGCAACGTGAAGGCGCAGGACTCCTACGACGGGCCGCCCTTGTTGCTCGGTGGCGGGCGCAAGATCAAGGTCGGCGGCTACGCTTCGCTCGGCGGCGCCTACACGCGCTTCATCGGCAAGGATAGCGGGCTCGTGAGCCTCGAAGGCGCGCTGCTGCTCGACCATCGGCTCAGCCTCGGTCTCGTGGGCTACGGCTTCACGCGTACGCCCGATGGCCCGGACGCGCTCGACGGCGACGCTCGCCAGTTCGGCGCCGGCTACGGCGGCGCCGCGTTTCGTTACTCGGTGTTCTTCGAGTCGCCGGTGTACGTGTCGCTCGGCGTGGTGCTCGGAGCCGGCGCCGTGAACTTGCACCGCGACCACGGCTGGGACGACGAAGATAGCTGGGACGATGGCTGGAACCACCACGACGACGCGTGGGATAGCGGCGAATTCGACGCGTTCCTGGTGGCGCAGCCAGAGCTAGCCGTTCACTCCAACCTGACGCGCTGGCTGCGCGTGGGCGCCACCGTCGGCTACCGCTTCACGGGAGGCGTCCAGCGCTTCGGGCGCGACCTGAACGGGCTCGTCGCGGGCGCCAACATCGCGTTCGGTTGGTTCTAGGCCGACGCCTCGGGGGGGAGGTCAGCCGCGGACGAGCTCGCTGAGCCGGGCGATGGCGACGTCAATCGTCTCTTCGCTGGGGCCGAAGGAGAAGCGCACGTGCTGGTTGAAGCGCGAGGCGCGACCGACGCGGCGCTGGCCCGGGTCCACGTCGAAGAAATGGCCGGGCACTACGATCACCTTCTTTTCGAGGGCCTTCCTGAAGAGCGCGTCGCCGTTGTTCAGGCCTTCGGGCAAGCCGGACACGTTGCCCCAGACGTAGAACGTGCCCTCCGGGTCACGTTCGATGCGCACGCCGATCGAGCGCAGCCCGTCGATCAGCTTGTTGCGCTTGCGCCGGAAGGCGGTGCGGATGGCCTCCGCCTCGGCGCGGGCGTGCTCGGCGGTCAGGATGTCGAGCGCCGCGCGCTGCATCGGCCGCGAGCCGCCGCCGTCGAGGAACGAGCCGGCGCTGGCCATGGATTCGATGGTCCGCTTCGGGCCTACGCTCCAGGTCACGCGCCAGCCGGGGTAGCGCCAGTTCTTGGTGAGGCCGTCGAAGATCACGACCGGGTCTTTCTCGACGTCTTCGACGAACTCGGCAGCGCTGAACAGCGCCGGGCCGTCCTTCCAAACGTAGTGCGAGTAGAACTCGTCGAGCAGCAGCGTGCAGCTGAGCTCCCGCGCCGTCGCCACCCACGAAGACAGCTCCGCGCCCGTGATCGCCTTACCGGTGGGGTTGCCGGGGTTCGAGAGCAAGAGCGCGCCGAGCCCGCGGCCCGACACCTCTCTCCTCAGCTCGTTCAGCGAAAAATCATAGCCTCGCTCCGAGTCGAGCAAGATGGGGATGGGCGTGAAGCGCCGGAACATGTCGAGCAGCTCTTCGTACGCCGTGTAGTCGGGCAGGAAGTGGCCGAGGTTGATCTGACCGATCGCCGCGCAAGCGCGCATGATCGAAACGCGACCACCGCCGCACACGGCCACGTTCTCGGCGCTGTACTTCGACGGTAGGCCGCGGCGGAACAGGTCGTTGTACAGGCCCGCTACGGCTTCGCGTACTTCCCACAAGCCCGCGACGGGCGCGTACTCCTGATGCAGGCTCTCGATGCTGATCTGGGTGATGCGCTCGGGAGCGCCCGGCAGCGGCCCCGTTTCGGGCTGACCCTGACCCAGGTTGCACCAAGCCGGATCTTCGGCGCGGAACCCGGCGCGCGTAGCCTCGGTCGTGACGTAGATCACGCCAGTTCGAGGGACGGGGCGAAACGCGCTGAGGGGTTCTACGTTGGACATCGCTGGGACGCCGAACCTAGCACCTTGCCAGAACGCCTCAATATTTGGAGTTTCGAGCCAGCTCGAGCGCTTGGGAGGGCCACCACTCGCCGGCCCGAGGCCCGCCGTTACAGGTTCCGTCAGATTCGCCCGGCTTCTTCAACCACAAGAACGCGTCGCAGAGCGGCTCGCCCGTGTCGAGGGTGGGCGGAATGCCGAGCGCGCGACCCTTGGGGTTACACCACTCGTCACCTTCGGCCGCGCCGTTGCCGTTGCGGGAGGTGTCGATCACGAAGTGGGCGCCGCCGACCAGCGCCGACACCTGCTTGCCGTAAGCCAGGTTCTCTTCGGTCGAGACGTAGTTGGAGACGTTGAGCGAGAAGCCATCGGCGTACTCGATGCCGGCCTTTTGAAGGTGGCCGGCGGCCTCCTCCACCTTCAGCCAGCGGGCGTGGCCGATGTCGATGTAGACGTGCGTGCCGGACGACGCCTTCAAGATGCGCACGGCGTCGGTGAGGAGTCGGTAGCGCTCCGCCTTCTTCTCGGGCGCGGTGCACTTTTCGAGCTGACCGAGCGTGTCGGGCTCGAGGATCATCACGGCCTTGCCGCCGTCCACGCCGTCGGCGATCTTGGCGATCCATTCGAGGTAGGCGTCGCCGTCCTTGGCCCCGCCCTTCGAGTGCTGGCCGCAGTCGCGCTCGGGGATGTTGTAGACGATGAAATGCGCCATCGCGCCTGCCTCGGCGGCCAGCTGCATCTTCTGGCGTACGAACAGCTTGACGGCGCCACTCCACTCGCCGAGCCACTCCGCCTGCGGTTGATTGGCGATCTTGTCCATGAGCGCTGCGTCGTCGGGGCGCTGACCGCGCCACGCCTTGGCCTGGCGGGCGGCGGCCGTGCCTGAGTCGACGAACAGCAGGTTGCCCTGGAACGGGTTGGGGCCGGGCACGTGCTTCGGCACGTCGTGCACGTTCGGTCGCGAAGAGCCGCAGGCGGCGCCGCAGGCGGCGAGGGCCAGCAAGATACCCGAGAGCAAATGACGCATCGCCGCTGGATTTAGCACTTCTGGCGGCCCGAGAGCTCGGCCCAGTTAGCACTATTCGTTCAAAAAGCAGCGACTTTTGCCCTGCGACACCGGATACAGCAGAGGCTCCTCGCGCGGGCAGCGCTCGAACACCTCGGGGCAGCGGGGGTGGAAGCGGCAGCCGCTCGGCGGGCGCGCAGGCGAGGGGACTTCGCCGGTCAGCGGCTTACGCGGAGCGCGCTCGCGCGTGGCGTGATCGACGCGCGGAATCGAGGCCAACAGCGCGCGCGTGTAGGGGTGCGCGGGCTCCTCGAACAGCGCCTCCGTTTCGCGCAGCTCGACGATCTTGCCGACGTACATCACGGCGACGCGGTGGGCCAGGTGACGCACCACGCCCAAGTCGTGGGCGATGAATAGGTAAGCGAGGCCCCGCTTCTGCTGCACCGACGCCAGCAGCTCCAGGATTTGCGCCTGGATCGAGACGTCGAGAGCGGAGGTGACCTCGTCGCAGATCAAGAGGCGCGGCTCGACCGAGAGCGCCCGCGCGATGCTGATGCGTTGGCGCTGCCCACCCGAGAACTCGTGCGGGTAGCGAAAGCGCAGCTCGCGATCGAGCCCGACCTGCCCCAGCAGCTCGCAGACCTTGGCGTCGACGTTCGCTCGCGTCGCTTTGCCGTGGAGTAGGAGCGGCTCGCCGATCGTCTCCGCGATGGTGAAGCGGGGGTTCAGGCTGGCGTAGGGATCTTGAAATACCAGCTGCAGATCGCCACGAAAACGCCGCCGCTCGCTGCGCGACAGACCGGTGATGGGCTGGCCGTCGAGCCACGCCGCGCCGGTCTGGGTCGGGTTGAGGCCTACCAAGGCCTTGGCGAGCGTGGACTTGCCGCAGCCCGACTCGCCGACGAGCGCGAGCGTCTCGCCGGGCGCGAGCTCGAAATCGACGCCGTCTACCGCGCGCAAGGTGCCGCCCGGAACCTCGAAATGGACGCGCAGGTCTTCGACCCTGAGCAGCGGCGACTCGCTCATCGCGTGCCTCGCAGCTGCTCGACGGGGACGACGCAGCGGCGCTCGCGACCGTCGGCGGCGGCCTCGAGCGCCGGCTCACCCCGCCGGCAATCTTCATGGGCGCGGCGGCAACGAGGGGCGAAGGAACATTCGCGTAGCGCTTCGCCCGTGAGGCGCGGGGGCAGCCCCGCGATCGGATGGAGCTCCCCGCCTCGCTTCACTTCGACGCGCGGCGTGCTCTTGAGCAGAGCCTCCGTGTACGGGTGCAGCGGATCGGCGAGCACAGCGGCGGTGGGGCCGCTCTCGACGACGCGACCGGCGTACATCACGACGACCCGGTCGCACAGCTCTGCGACCACACCCAGGTCGTGCGTGATGAACAAGATGGACATGCCGCGCTCACGGCGCAGCGTGCGGAGCAGCTCCAGGATCTGCGCCTGAATCGTCACGTCGAGCATGGTCGTCGGCTCGTCGGCGATCAAGAGCTCCGGGCTGCACAGCAGCGCCATCGCGATGCACACCCGCTGACGCATGCCGCCCGAGAGCTCGTGGGGGAAGGCGCGCAGCCGTTCTTCACCGGGGATCCCGACCTGCTTCAAGATTTCGAGCATGCGCTGTCGGGCCGGCGCGCCGCGCAGCTTCAGGTGGTGCTCCAGCACCTCGCCGAGCTGCTGCTCGACGCGCAGGTAGGGGTTCAAGCTCGTCAGCGGATCCTGAAAGATCATGCTGATGCGGTTGCCGCGCACGCGCCGCAGCTCGTCGTCAGGCAGATCCACCAGCTCGAGCTCGCCGAGACGGATACTGCCCGTGACCCTGCTCGCCGGCTTCTCGTGCAAGCCCAAGATGCTCAGGCTGGTCACGCTCTTGCCGCAGCCGGACTCGCCCACGAGCCCCACCACCTCGCCGGGTGCGATCTCGAAGCTCACGCCGTCGACCGCGCGCACCGTGCGCTCGCGCGTGACGAAGCTGACCCGTAAGTCTCGCAGCTGGAGGCGCTCTACCGTGCTCATGACCGCGCCTTGGGGTCGAGGGCGTCGCGCAGCCCATCGCCGATGAAGTTCAGGCTGAGCAGCGTCGCCCCGAGGAAGGCGCTCGGCCACAGCAGCAGCCACCAGTACGAGCGAATCGGGTTCACGACCGCGACGCCGTCCGCCACGAGCTGGCCCCAAGAGAGCGCGACGCCGAGCCCCAAGAACGACAAGAACGACTCGAGGATGATGACCGAGGGCACCATCAGGGTGGCGTAAACCACGATCACGCCGATCACGTTGGGCAGCACGTGACGCACCAAGATGCGAGCGTCGCTCGCGCCGAGCAGCTCCGCCGCCAGCACGAACTCTTGATGACGAAGCGTGAGCACCTGACCGCGCACGATGCGCGCCATCGTCAGCCATTGCACCAGCCCGAGCGCCAGGAACACCGGCAGCATGTCGCCGCGCGCCGTCTCCGAGAACATGAGCATGATCAGGATGACCAAGAACATGTAGGGCAGCCCATACAGAAAATCGACGAAGCGCATCATGGCGTCGTCGATCTTGCCGCCGTAGAAGCCGGCCACCGCACCGTAGCTCACGCCAACCAGCACCGAAACGGCGGTGCTGGCGAGGCCGACCAGCAGCGACGTGCGGCCCCCGATCAGCACGCGCGAGAGCACGTCACGGCCTACGCCGTCAGTGCCGAACCAGTAGCGACCCGACGGCGGCAAGTTGCGCAGGGCGGGCTGGGTGCGATCCGGGTCCAGGCCCAACGCCCACGGCAAGAGCACGCAGGCGACCACCATCGACGCGATGAACACCGCGCTCGCGACCGCGACCCGATTTCGCACCAAGCGCTGGAACGCGAGGTGAAAGGGGCTGCCCTGGCTCACGCGCGCTCCTTCCGCACGCGCGGATCGAGCCAGGCGTAGCCCAAGTCGACCAGCAGGTTGAACAAGATGACGAGCCCGAAGTAGATGATGGCGGTGCCGAGGACGACCGAGTAGTCGCGGTTGATCGCGCCCTTCACGAACCACTGTCCCATGCCCGGTACCGCGAACAACACCTCGACCACGAACGAGCCGGTCATGATCGCGGCCGCGGCCGGGCCCAAGTAGGAGACGACGGGGATGATCGCGCCGCGCAGCGCGTGGCGAGCGATGACCCAGCTCTCGGGGAGCCCCTTGGCCCGAGCCGTGCGCACGAAATCTTGCTGCATTACCTCGATGGTGCCGCTGCGTGAGAGCCGCGCGATCACGGCGCAGCTCGGCAGCGACAGCGCGATCGCAGGCATGATCAGGTGACGGTAGCTGCCCCAACCGGCCACCGGCAGCCAGCCGAGCTTCAGGGAAAGCACGATCATCAGCCCCGCGCCGATCACGAAGCTCGGCAGTGAGATGCCAATCAGAGCTAGCGCCATGCTGAGGTAGTCAGCGGCAGAGTTTCGGCGTAGCCCCGCGAGCACCCCGAGCGACAAGCCGAAAATGACCGACAAAGTCAGGGCGAGCAGGCCGAGCGACACGCTCACCGGGAAAGCGGGGGCGAGCAGCTCTTCGACGGTGCGGCCTTGAACCTTGATCGACGGGCCGAGCGTGCCTTCGACCAGCAGGCGCCGCATGTAGATGCCGAAGAACTGGTTGGCGTTCTTCGGCACGCCGTATTGCGCGCGGAGGGCCTCCTCCACCTGCGGGCTGGTGGCGCGCTCGTTGGCGAAGGGGTTGCCGGGCGCCCGGTACATCAGCAGGGTGGTCGCGAAGATCAAGAGCACCAGGGCGGGCACCAGGAACACAACCCGTCGCAGCACGAGCAGCGGCAGCAGCCGCCACGCCAGGCCGGCCGAGAGCAGGCCGAGCCCGGCGCCGAGCGCCGCCCCGAGCGAGAAGCGCAGCACCACCGCTACCACGACGCCGAACAGCAGCGCGCCGAGCACGCGCGTCAGCTGGGGCGGCGCCCACGCCGTCGCAGCCAAGAGCGCGATCCCCAGCAGCAGCGACGCGATCTCGATCACTCTGCCACCGCCGAGCTGCCGCGCAGGTGAATGTCGCGCAAGGGGTGAATGTCGCGCAGGTTCGAGCGCGTGCGACCATCCGCGCCCACCAGTTGCTGGTAGAACCCGCCCACGTTCTCGCGGACGATGCCGCCGATCACGTAGAAGTAAACGGGGATGATCGGGAACTCGTCGCGGATCAAGATGCCTTCGGCCTCCGCGAGCAGCGCTAGCCGTAGCTTGGCCATGGCGTCGAGGCGAGCAGCGGCGTCCTCGGTCGAGCGCACCCGAGCGGACAGCGTCCTGAGGCCAGCCGCGTCGTGGGCGTGCTCGAGCAAGAAATCGGGCGCGGTCAGGAACCTCTCCACGTCCGCGGCCGCGTCGATCAGCCGGTCGTAGACGACGCTGCTGAAGCCGGTGCGGTTGTTGCCGCCGTTCGTGAGCCACATGTCGAGGAAGGTGTTCGGATCTTCGTAGTCTCCGATCCAGCCGTGGCGCGCGAGGTCGTAGTCCATCACGCGAGTCGCTTCCTGATACGATTGCCACTCCTGATTGTAGGCGCTCGCGTTGATGCCGAGGTTACGGCGCAGCTGATCCGCGATCACCTCCGCGATCTTCTTGTGCGACTCTTGCGTGTTGAACAAGATGCCGAACTTCGGGAAGCCCTTGCCCTCGGGGAAGCCGGCCTCCGCGAGCAGCCTGCGCGCCTGGGCTACGTCGTACGTGAGCTGCGTGGGCGGCGGCTCGTAGCCGCGAATGCCCGGCGGCACCACGTGGTATGCCGGCGTTTGACCGAGGCCCAGCACGTCGCGCGTGATCTGCTGGCGGTCGATGGCGAGGTTGAGCGCCTTGCGCACGCGCACGTCGGTGAAGGGCTTCCGCGTGCAGTTGATGCGGTAATAGTAGGCGATCAGCGCGGGGCCGATGTAGAAGTCCTTGCGCGGCTTGAGCTCGGGCGCGAGCTCGATCGGGAAATTGCCGTGCGGTAGCCAATCGACCTCGCCCGTCAAATACAGGTTGAGCGACGTGGTCACGTTCTCGATCGCGAGCGCGTCGACGCTGCCGAGGGCCACGCTCGCGCGGCCCCAGTAGGTCGGGCTGCGCTCGAGCCGGATGCGGTTGCCTACGTGCCAGCTCTGCAGCGTGAAGGCGCCGTTGCCCACCAGCTTGCCGGGCAAGAACCAGTCGCGCGGTGAGCGCTCCACCGCCCAGCGCGGCACGGGGAAAAAGGGGTAGAACGCGGTGAGCGCGAGGAAGTACGGCGTCGGCGCCGTCAGCTCCACCACCAGCGTTTTGTCGTCTCGGGCGAACACGCCGCCGTCAACGCCGAAGTGTCGCTTGGCTTCTTCGTAGAGCGCGCGCCGGCGTGCCCCCTCCGCGAGCAGCTCCGGCCTGAGCGCGGCGAGCTCCGAGCTCGGGGTGTCGGCGGCGCCGCGGAGCAGCAGCGCTCTCAGCTTCGGCTGCGGCGTCCCCTTCAGCACCCCGTTCAGCTTTTGGCTCTCGTCGAAGGCTTGCAGGGCCTGCTTCGGTACGACGCTCGGGTGGGCCGCGAGCAGCTCGTCGAACGCCCGCAGCAGCGGGCCTTGCAGGGCTTCGGCCTGGCTCTGGTGCGTGTTGTACGCTTCCGCGTAGCGCACCATGTGCATGATGTAGGCGTACTCGGCGGCGACGGACGGCTCCTGCAGCCGGCGCCAGGAGTAGGTGAAGTCGTGAGCGGTGACGGGGCGGCCATCGGTCCAGCGCGCGTCCTCGCGCAAATGGAAGGTGTAGGTCTTTCCGTCGGGCGTGACCTCCCAGCGCTCGGCGGCGCCGGGCGCAGGCTCGAGCGACTGGGCTTCGAGGCGCGTGAGGCCTTCGAAAATGGCGTCCGCGATGCGGCCCTCCGGCTCGCCCGTCATCAACTGCGGATCGAGCGTCTTCGGCTCCGCGCCGTTGACGAAGCGAAAATCAGCGCGGCCTTGGGTCGATTTCGAGAGCGTGAGCCCGACCACGCACAGCGCGGCCAAGAGCACGAGCAGGGCGCTAATCAGCGTGCGGCGCATCGTCGTACAAGTGACACCGCACGCGGTGCGGTGCGGCATCGGCGCCGGGTTTCACGAGCCGCGCGGCGGGCACCACGACGCTGCAAGGCTCGAACACGTTCGGGCAGCGCGTATGAAAGCGGCAGCCGGCGGGCGGGTTCAGCGCCGAGGGCAGCTCGCCCGACAGCGCCACCGGCTCCAGCGGCGCGTCGGGATCGGGCAGCGGGTTGGCCGAGAGCAGCGCGCGCGTGTACGGGTGCTGGGGTGAGGCGAACAAGCTCTGCGCGTCGCCCTGCTCGATCAGGTTCCCCAGGTACATCACCGCGATGCGATCGGCGATGTGGCGCACGACGTTGAGGTTGTGGCTGATGAACAGGTAGGTGAGCCCGAGCTCTTGCTGCAGCTCCTGGAGCAGATTCAGAATTTGAGCCTGAATCGAGATGTCCAGCGCAGAGACGGCCTCGTCACACACCAAGAGCTCTGGGCCGAGCGAGAGCGCGCGCGCGATGCAGACGCGCTGCCGCTGGCCGCCCGAGAACTCGTGCGGGTAGCGAGCGCGGTAAGCGCTGGGCAGGCCCACGCGCTCGAGCAGCCGAGCCACGCGCTTGTCGAGCTCCGCGCCGCGCGCCAGGCCGTGCACGTAAATCGGCTCCGCGATCGCGTCGCCGACGGTGCGGCGTGGGTTCAGTGACCCGTAAGGATCCTGAAACACGATCTGCATGCGGCGGCGCATGCGCCGGAGCTCGGCTGGCTTCAGGCTCGAGAGCTCCACGCCGTCGAACCGCACGCTGCCGGCGCTGGGCTCCAGCAAGCGCAGCAGGAGGCGACCCACCGTCGTCTTGCCACAGCCCGACTCGCCGACGAGCCCGAGGGTCTCCCCCTTGCGGATGCTGAACGAGACGTCTTCCACCGCGCGCACTTGGTTGACGACGCCACCGAAGACGCCGCCGCGCACCGGGAAATATTTGCGCAGGCCGCTCACTTCGACGAGCGGCGCGGCGGCCTCGGGCACGACGCGAGCTACTGCGGTGGATGCCATGCGGAGCTTCGGCGAAGCTACCACGGGGCTTCGCGTCTCGGGCGGCTCGGCTCAGCCTCGCGCGCGCGATTGTTCGCGGTCGAGCAGCCAGCAGGCGGCAGTGTGCTCTCCGGAAACCTCGAGCTGCGGCGGCTGCCGGCCGGGGCACGGCTCGAAGCAGTGCTTGCAACGGGCCGAAAAGGCACACCCAGCCGGCAGCGACCCCGGCGCCGGCACGCGGCCGGGGATGGCTTCGAGCCGTTTGGTGGGCGCCGCGGGGTCGGGCAGCCCTCCGAGCAGGGCCTGCGTGTAGGGATGCGAGGGGCGCTTGAAGATGTCGCGCACGGAGCCGTGCTCGACGATCTTACCAGCGTACATCACGTCGACCTCTTCGGCGAAATGGGCCACCACGCCCAAGTCGTGCGTGATCAGCAGCACGGCCATGTCGAGCTCGCGCTGCAGCGAGCGGAGCAGGGCCATGATCTGCGCTTGAATGGTGACGTCGAGGGCCGTCGTCGGCTCGTCGGCGATCAGCAGCCGTGGCTTGCAGGCGATGGCGATGGCTATCATCACGCGCTGCTTCATGCCGCCCGACAGCTCGTGCGGGTATTGCTCGGCGCGCTCGCGCGGCGAAGCGATGCCGACGCGGCCCAAGAGCTCGCACGCCTGCTCACGCGCGGCGGCGGGTGACAGCCTTTGATGAAGCTCGAGCACCTCCTCGATCTGCTTGCCGATCTTGAAGATGGGGTTGAGCGAGGTCATCGGCTCTTGAAAGATCATGCCGATCTGGCCGCCGCGCACCGCGCGCATTTCGCGCTCGCTGAGCCCCGCCAAGTCCTTGCCCTGGAAGCGGATTTCTCCGGCGGCGACGCGGCCGCTCGTGAGCCGCATCACCGACATGGCCGTCACCGACTTGCCGCAGCCGGACTCGCCGACCAGCGCCACCGTCTGCCCAGCGCGCACCGTCAGGTTCACGCCGCGCACGGCCGGAACGGCGCCCGCGTCGGTGTCGAACTCGACGCGCAGATCGCGGATTTGGAGCAAGGGCTCGGTCATCAGCCGCTGCGCTTTCTGAGCTTGGGGTTCATGGCGTCGCGCAGCCCCTCTCCGACGAGGTTGAAGGCCAGCACTACGGTCAAGATGGCGACACCCGGAATCGCGAACAGCCACGGCGCGTCGAAGATGTAGCCGCGCCCATCGGCCAAGATGTTGCCCCATGTCGCGAAGGGGGGCCGCACCCCGAAGCCGAGGAACGACAGCGCGGACTCGGTCAAGATCGCGTGCGCCACGTCGATGCTGGCCGACACCAGCACCGGCGCCAGCGCGTTCGGCATCATGTGGCGCCAAATGATGCGCCACTCCGGCAGGCCCAGGGCGTGCGCGGCGCTGACGAAATCTCGATCGCGCAGCGACATGAACTCGGCGCGCACGAAGCGGGCCGTGCCCATCCAGCTCGTCACGCCGATCACGATCATGATGTTGTAGATGCTGGGGGGCAGCAGGGCGACGACGGTCAGGATCAGGAAGAACGTCGGGAAGCACAGCGCCACGTCCGTGATACGCATCAAGATCGAGTCGACGCTGAACGGCCCGAGCTTGCGCTCGCCGTAGAAGCCGGCGAGGCCGCCGATCAGCATCCCCAGCGAGATCGAGATGCTGACGGCCACGAAGCCGACCGAGAGCGACACGATCGAGCCCTGGAGCATACGCGCCAGCACGTCACGCCCGAGCTCGTCGGTGCCGAACACGTAGCGACCGAGCAGGGGCAGCTCGTCGGCGGGCAGCGCGCTCGACGGCAGGCTCAGCGGTGGGCGCAGCTTGTCGGGTAGCCGCACCGTGGCCGGATCGAGCACCACCCACCACTCCGTCACGAGCTTTCCGAGCAGCGCCAGCACCATCAGCAGCGCGAGCACCGCGAGACCGGCCACGGCCAGGCGATCACGCCGGAAGGCGCGCCAGGCTTGGCGGAGCGGCGTCTCGGCGAGGGCGAGTTGCTCGGCTTCGGGCTGGATGACGGCTTGAGTCATTGCAAGCGGATGCGCGGATCGACCAGCGCGTAGAGGACGTCGGAGATCAAGATGCCGGCCAGGGTGAGCGCGGCGGCGATGAAATTCAGCGTCAGGATGGTCGGGAAATCACGGGCTAAGATCGACTCGTAGCCCAGCAGGCCGAGCCCGGGCCAAGCGAAGATCTGCTCGAAGATCACCGAGCCGCTGATCAGGCCCGGCAGCAGCAGGCCGAACATGGTGACGAAGGGCAGCAAGGCGTTACGTAGCGCGTGCTTGTAGATGACGGTGTCTTCGTCGAGGCCCTTGGCGCGCGCGGTGCGCACGTAGTCTTGCTCGACCACCTCCAGCATCTGCGAGCGCACGTAGCGTGAGAGCACGGCCACGCCCGTGAGCGCGGCCATCAGCGACGGGATCACCAGGTGCCACAGGCGATCCATGAGGCGTACGCCCGCGGACGCGCTCTCGGCGCCGAACGTGGACAGCCCGATGACCGGCAGCTGAAACGTCCTCACCACCAGCAAGATGAGCAGGTACGAGAGGAAGAACCCCGGCACCGAGATCAGCGCGTAAGCCAGCAGCGTGGTCGAGCGGTCGAAGCGCGAGCCGCGTCGAATCGCGGCGTGAATCCCGGTCGGGAACGACAGCGTCCACGTGATCAGCGTCGTGGCGATGAACAGCGGCAGCGAGTTGTTGAAGCGCTGCCAAATCGCCGGCAAAACCGGCTGCCCCGTCTTGAACGACTTGAGCTCCCCGCTGAACAAGTCACGAACCCAATACAAATATTGCATGTAGATGGGGTCGTTCAGGTGGAACGCGGCGCGGATCTTGGCCACGTCCTCCGCCTTCATCATCGGGTTCATGGCGTCGACCTCGGTGGGCTCACCGGGCGCCAGATGAATGATCGTGTGCGAGATGATAGAGATCAGCACCAAGAGCAAGAGGCGCTGCAGCAAGGTGCGGGCGAGGAAGCGCCACATCAGTGAGCCCCCCTTCGTCGCGACGGGCGTCGCGAGCCGCTGCTAGCGGCGATCATTGCGCACCGTATTGGGGCGGGCTGGCCAGCTTGCGCCACTCGTGCACGAAGAAGGTGGCGTCGCCCGAGGCTGAGGCGCGCAGCTTCTCGAGCTCCTCGCGGCCGTCCGGGCCGCGCTTCACGCGCGCCAAGCGCCGATCGAACACGATCGGCCTCGTGGGTTGATACAAGAAGGTGTACGGCGCGTCGTCGGCGATCAGCCGATGAAACTCGCGCGTGAGCTTGATCTGCTCCTCCTGATCGTACGTGTTGCGGATCCTCATGATCAGCGCGTCCGCTCGCTCACTCTTGTAGCCCGAGTGGTTGAGCTGGTAATCATTGGTCTGGCTCGAGTGCCAGATCGAGAACTTGTCTGGATCGATGTCGCCGCCGCCCCAGGCCAAGACGACGGCGTCGAACTGGTTCGTCTCCACGAAGTCGTTCAGGAACACGGTCCACTCGAAGGCCTGCACCTTGCAGTTGATGCCGATCTTGCGCCACGCCTCCTGCGCGATCGTCATGATCGCCTTGCGGGGGGCGTTACCGGCGTTCGTGACGAGCGTAAACTCCAGCGGTTTGCCGTCTTTCTCGAGCAAGCCGCGGGCGTTTTTGCGCCACCCGGCTTGCTCGAGGAGCCGGAGCGCGCCCGCCGGATCGTAGGGTAGGGGTTTGACGTCCGGATCCGCGTAGGGCGTGTTCGAATAGTAGGGCCCGGTCGCGGGGCGGCCCTCGCCGTGCAGCACGTACTTGATGATGCTGCCGACATCGATGGCCATGCCGAGCGCCCTGCGCACGCGTACGTCGTGGAAGGGAGGACGGCGCAGGTTGTAGCCGATGTAAGCGTAATAACCTTCGCGACTCGAGACCACTTGATAGCTCGGATCCTGGCGATAGCGCTCGCCCTGATGCGGCAGCGCGTTGTACATGTCGAGCGCGCCAGCTCCGAGCTCCACTTCTTGAGTGAGCGGATCGGTCAAGGCTCGAAAGATCACTCGTTCGAGCTCGGGTTTGCGCCCCCAATAGCCTTCGTAGCGCTCGAGGCGAATGTATTGGTCGGCGCGCCACTCGGCGAAGCGGAACGGACCGGTGCCGACGGGACGCTGATTGAAGTCGGAGGTGCGGACCGAGAAGGCCTTGCGCGCGGCGCCCGTCACCTGGCGGCGATCCATCTCGCGCGCCAGGCCTTGGCCGTCGAGCAGGTGCTTCGGGAGGATCTCGATGGCGGCCCAGCCGATGATGGCCGACGAATACAAGCGGCGGTAGATGACGCGCACCGTCCAATCGTCGGGCGTCTCGATCGTCTTGACGTCGTCGAAATACGACGTGCGCGGCGATGCGTTCTTGGGGTCGAGCACCGCGTCGGCCGTGAACTTCACGTCCGCCGAGGTGAACGGGCGCCCGTCGTGGAACGAGACCCCGCGGCGCAGCTTGAAGTCGAGGATCGGGTTGTGCTCACCGACGGGTAGCAGCTCCGCCAGCTTGGCCTTCACCAGCTTCAGCTGCTCGGGCTTGCGGAGCTTGATGTGACCTTCGAGGGGGGAGCCATCGAAGTAGCCTTCACCGAGGATAGGCTCGAGGTTTCGAAAGAGGTCCGTCTCCACCCGCGAGAGCTCGAGCTTCACGCGCGGCGGAGCTTCGATGGTCATCTCGACGTCGATCGGGTTGCCCTTGCCGGTCTCGGGCAAGACGGTCTCCGACCAGCGGCGGGTGCTCGCTGGAACGAGGCTGACGCGGCGGATGCTCTTGCCGATCTCGCCTAGCTGCCCTTCGCTCCAAGCCTGCGTGATGACGGCGAGCAGCGCTTCGGGGCTGACCTCGGCGCCGCTCGGCAGCTTCCGACCGGGGACGGGCGCCACGTAGGCGTGCTCGGTGATCTCCCAGCTTTCGGCGAGCCGGGGCTGGAGCCGGAGGTGCTCGTCCGCGTCGACCAACGACTCGAACACGTTTTGACCGATCACGCCGAGCGAATCGCTATCGGTCGCCAAGATCGGGTTGAGCAGCTTGGCGCTGCCGCCCGGGCGAATGAAGGTGACGAGGCGCTTGGGGTTGTTGCTCGCTTGCTTGCCGTAGCTCGGCACCCAAAACGACGACTGGAGGAGCAGCGCGAGAATCGCGAGCGGCAGCGCAATTAGCAGCCATTTCGTGCGCATTGGGAGGCGGGCCGACTATGCTCTTGCGGGCGAGAGCCGGTCAAGGCGAGGGGCGTGACGCTCGGACTTTGCCCTGTTTGCCGCGTTCCTTGCGTGCGCCGACGCCGCGCGGGTGTGCAGCCCGGCGACGCTGGCACCCGCCTCTAGCCCGCCAACCAAACGACCGGTCGCTCGCGCGGCAGATTCCTGGAATGCCGAATTTCCTGCGCGCTCGAGCGCGCGCCGCTCTGCCTACATTGGTACTCATCGATTGAACAAAGCGGAGTTGTCCATCGTCGAACAAGTGGTCTAAGTTGGCCGGTCGAGGAGAGACGAGGGATGAATAAACTAGCAATCTCTGGGATTCGCATCGGCGCGCTCGGCGCTATCGCCGCGCTGTGCACGGGTTGTCCCAACCCCAACACTTACGGCACGCCCCGCACCACGCCGGCCGGTAAGATTCAGCACTCGATCGCGGCGGAGGCCTGGGGCTACCGCGGCACCGACGCCGAAACAGACAACAGCTTCGGCACCACGCTGCCGACCTTTCCGACGTACACGCTGCGCGTCGGCGTCGCCGACACCGTGGACATCGGCGCGAGGTTTTCGAACTTCAGCTCGCTCGGCGCGGACGTGAAGTGGAACTTCCTGAAGAGTGACACCTTCGACATGGCGATCGATCCGGGATTTCAGCTCTTCTATCTGAGCACCTCGGCATCGTCGGGTAACGCCGATGCCGACACGTCGCTCACCGTCGTCTACCTCAACGCGCCGGTCATGTTCGGCATCAACGTGAGTGACTCCGTGTCGATTGTTCCCACGCTGGGCGTGACCTACGGCTGGGCGTCGGCGACCGTCGAAACCAGCGATGCCGATGATTCGGCGAGCAGCACCGACGGCTTGATGCTGCGGCCTGGCATCGGCTTCAACTTCCGCATTGGCCCGCGCTTCGCGCTGCACCCCGAGATCACCTTCCTCAAGACCTTGAAGGGCGACGACGAAGACTCGGTCCTCATGTACATGTTCGGCCTCGGCTTCAACTTCGGCAACCTGCCGAGCTACGGAGCCGGCGGCGCCGACTAGGCGGTAGGGCGCGCTCGCGCTCGGGTTGTGTCAGGACGACGCGCAACCCGAGCGCCGACGCTGAAGCCGCCGGAAGGCGCTCGCGCCGCGCACCAGTGGGCGGCGAGTGGTTGAACCACTGACCTGCGTCGACCTGATTTGAAGCGATTTTCTGCGGGTGAGGGGCTACCAGCCCAGGCGTCTGGGTCCGATGTATCCCTGCGCCATGGAATCGATGCTTGGAGCTAGCAGCCGCGCGCCTTCGGCGTGTGCTCGGCTCCCTGCGCTTCGCTCCGAGCGCTTGCCCACGCTGGCGAGTCAGGCGCCCCGATGAAGCTCGCGGTCATCTCGGATCTGCACTTGGGCAGCGGTGACCGGGCGGATGGCTTCGGTCACGACGACGGTGAATTCTTGCGCTTCTTGACCTACTTGGAAGAGAACTTCGAGCGAGTCCTGCTACTCGGCGATATCTGGGAAACGCTGCAGTCGCGGCGTCTCGGCGGCATGCGGGAGGAGCTGCTGCGCGCTCGGGAGGCGCACCCGGAGCTCGCTCGCCGCTTCGAGCGGCCGAAGTATCAATACGTGCACGGCAATCATGATCTCGTGGCTGGCACCTTCGGCGTGCCGGACGAGCTGGTGATTCAGGCCGATGGCGTGCGGCTGCTGTTCACGCACGGCCACCAGAGCGACGAGCTCGTCCAGCGTAGGCGCTGGCTCTCGGAGCTCGGTGTCTGGCTCGGCGGGTGGATTCGGCGCGTGGGTTTGCAGGCTTTCTACCGCCTTTGCGCCGAGCTCGACGGAGCGCGGAGCGGCCTCTCGCCCGATGGTTCAGAGTGCGCCTTTCAACGCTGGGCGATGGAGCTGGCCGCCCAGCGCGAGCTCGACGTCGTGGTCACGGGGCACACGCACCGCGCTACCCGCGCCGAGCACGGCTCACGCCTGTTTTTGAACAGCGGCTCCTGTAGCGATGGGAAGCTCAGCTTCCTGAGTATCGACACTCGACGCGGCGACTACGCGGTCAACTTCGGCTACTGACGGTCAGTGACCGTCGACTCGCAGCTGGAACACGAAGTACGGCGGGATGCACACGCCGCCGCCGCTCGCCCGCGCGCACACGTAGTCGTCGCGGCAGGCTGAGCTCGCGCTGCACGGGCGTAGGCCGGAGGGGCGCGCGTTGCCGCGGATGCAGCCGAGGAAGCTCTCGCCGCGCGCGAGACAGGCGTTGAAAGAATCCAAAATGGCGACCTTGCCGCAGCTGCTGCCGGGCGCGCCGCACGACGCTGTGCACATGCCGGCGGGGAAGCCGACGGCGCTGCGGTTACACACCATGCCCGGGCACTCTTCCACCTTCACGCTCTGCATTCGGTCGCGACGACGGTCGGGGTGGGCAAGGACGCCGCCCGTTTCACAGGCGTCGCCCACCTCGCGTACGCTCGGCAAGCATTGCCCGATCGGCTCACCCGGCGCGGCTTCGGTCGCGGAGCAGACGAGGCCGCTTTCGCACGTCCAGCTCGCGAAGCTCGGATCGCTGGTCAGCGAGCAGTGCGCGCCGTACTCGCCGGACGCCGCGGGGCGCTCGGCGAGCGGCGCCGCGTAGTCTGGCTCCTCGCCTCGCAGCATGCTTTGCGCGACCCGCAGGCGGCGCGGCAGCTCTGCGACGACGTGCGGTGACACTGGGGTCGCGAGCGCGTTCTCGTCCGGTGTTTCATCGTCGTCTTCACCGAGCAGGTGGAAGCCGGCGACGCTGCGCGCTTCGTGGCAGCCTTGGCAGCTGAGTTGATCGAGCCGTCGCAACAGACCTGCCTTGGACTTGACGAAGGCGCCGCGGGACAGGTCGAGCGCGTCGAGGTTGGCCTTGGCGAGAGCGCTCGCGAAGGGCCGGTTCGCGAGTCGATTCAAGCCGCGCGGAGTGACCGACAGCGCGCGCGTGGCGAGAAAATCCAGGGGAAGCACCGCCGTGCCGTCGTCGACGCGGGCCGCGTGCTCAGCGAGCCACGAGAGGAGCTGCTCGCGCCGCGCTGGCTGCGCGATGGACTCGGGCGCCAAGGTGTTCTCGAGCCGCTCCGGCTGCAGCGAGCCGAAGCTCGAAAAGCGGAATGCGCGCAGCAAATACTCGGCATGGCCGCCCAGATCGGGGCGCACCGTCGACGGCCAGCGCACGAGCTGCAGGTTGACGACCAGGCGCAGGTTCCTGGTGAGCAGCCCCGCTGACAGCGGGCCGCCCCGGAGCAGCCAGGCGGCGCGCGCGTCGGCGCTCGCGCTCGGCGGCTCGAGCCAGCGCTGGGCCGCGCCGCGGCAGCTGCCTTCGTGAGGGGGAACGGGGAGCTCGACGCCGATCGTCATCGGCAGCTTCGAGGCCCGCTCGGCGTCGCGCCGGTAGCTCAAACGGTAAACGAGCCGCGTCTCGCCGCACGAGCCGGCGACGAACGGCGCGCGATCCGGACGATTGACCACGCCGGCCAGCGCGAAGCGGGCGTCGGCGCTGCGCAGGAAGCGCCGATCGAACAAGCGGTGCGAGTAGCGAGCGACGTCGACGCCGGCCAGCTTGTCGGCGGCGGCCGCGTCCGCCAGCTCGCGCTCGAGCTCACGAACGACAGGCTCGAAGCTCGCCAAGCGGCTGAGCTCGGCGTTGCTGCGAGCTTCTCGGGCCGAAAGCACTCGACCGAGGCTGAGCCCCTGGCGCTCGAGCGCGGCAAGCACCGCTGGTTCGGTGATGAGCAGCGTCGGCGTCTCCACAGGGGCCGATGCGGGCTCGGAGCTGGTTACTGGCGCCGGCGCCGATGCGGACGCGGGCGGCGACGTCGTCGCGGCCGGGCCTGGACGCGGGGGCGAAAGCGACGCGGGCTCGCGCACGCCGCACGCCACGACGAAGCTCAGCCCCAGCCAGCCGCCGAGCTTCCTCCGCGCCCTCCGCCCGAGCACCCTCGCCGCTTCGTCATTCAGCAGGCCGACCACGGGAGCTCCGTCCGGCTAGCGCTCGCGGGCGAGTAGCCGTTCGTAGACTTCGACGAAGGCGCGGGCGGCCCGGGGCAGGTTCTCGTGCCAGTCGACGCCCGCGTTGCCGTCGGCGCCGTCGGTCACGAACTTGACGGCGCCGAACTCGGCGCCCTCCCAGTGACACACCTTGGCGAGCGCGTAGCCCTCCATGTCGATGACGTCACAATCGACGACGGGCGTGCCCGTTTCGAAGCGATCGCCGGTTCCGCAGACGGCCTCCGGCAAGTCGGCGAAGAGCGTCGTGAACTCGAGCGTCGCCGGCACCTCTTCGAACGGCGTCGTCCCGAGCGGAAAGCCGAGCCCGGAAACGTCCATGTCGCGCTGCACGAAGCGGCGACACGTGACGAGGCTCCCCGCTTTCAGCTTGGGGCTGCCTACGGTTCCGAAATTGACCACGCGAGGCACCGCTCCGAAGCGCGCACGGTGCTCGCTGAGGGCGCGCGCCAAGCGATAGGCGGCGTTCACTTTGCCGAGGCCACTGTAGAGGACGGGCACGCCGCGCGCGGCGAACAGGCCCTGGCTCTCGATCTCCAGGGCCATGACGACGAGGAGCGGGGCCAAGCCCCCATCATACGCGATCACAAGGCGTAGTTCGACGGGAGCAGACCCCGCTTCACCAGCACCGCGATAATGGCCTGCGCGGCCTCTTCGGGGTCGCTGCCGTCGAGGCTGACGACCGCGTCGGGCTCTTTCGGAGCTTCCTCGCTGGGGTGGACGTGGCCCGGGCCGTACACGCCGCGCAGGTCTCGCTTCTTGCGCACGTCGAGCGAGGTCTTCACGTAGATCTCCACGAAGCGCTCGGGGCCGACGGCGTCGCGAATCGCCAGGCGATCCGCGATCAGCGGCGAAGCGTAGGCGAAGATGGGGATGATGCCGGCGTCGGTGCAGCGGCGCGCCAGCTCCGGGGTTTGGGCGGGGCTCGAGCCGTCGGGTCGCACGCCCAACGACAGGCCGTCGTCCGGATCGATCACGTAGGCCAGGCGCTTTTGGTCGAACAAGCGCCGCTCGAGCGCGAACGCGATGGCCGTCTTGCCGGAGGCGGGCAGCCCCGTCAGCCACACGGTGGCGCCCTTCTGGCCGAGACGTTCGCTGCGCTCGTCGGGGCTCACTTGGGAGCGAGGACGCAGAGACGTCGGGCTCCGGCTCTCTTCCTCTTCTTTTTGCGGCGCGTCGGGCAAGATCATGCCCGCGGCGACGGTGTTGTTGCTGAGAGAGTCGACGAGGATGAACGCGCCGGTGACGCGGTTGTCCTTGTACGGATCGAAGTAGAGGGGGCGACGGCAGGTGATGGTGACGCGGCCAATATCGTTCAGCTCGAGGCGCGTGGCCTCGCTCTGCTTGAGCGTCTCGAGGTCGACCGTGAACGCGACGTCCTCGACCTCCGCCCGCACCAGCTGAGTCGTGTGCTTGAGCAGGTAGCTCTTTTGACGGTCCAGGGCGCGCTCGCTCAGCCACACCATCATCGCGTCGAAGCGATGATCGACGCGCGGCAGGTTGCTGCCGTGCACCAACATGTCACCGCGGCTGATGTCGATCTCGTCGGCGAGCTTGATGGTGACGCTCTGGCCGCCGTGGGCTTGCTCCAGCTCGCCGTCGAAGGTGTCGATGGCGACGACCTTGCTGCTCTTGCGCGAGGGCAGCACCGTCAAGGTGTCGCCCTTCTTGACGATGCCGGAGGCGACCGTGCCCGAGAAGCCGCGGTAGTTCAGATCCGGGCGCATCACGTACTGCACCGGAAAGCGGAAGTCGGTCAGGTTCACGTCGCTGGCGATCGGCACCGTCTCGAGGTGCTCGAGCAGCGTGCCGCCAGCGTAAAACGGCGTGCTCGGGCTCTTGTGCACGACGTTGTCGCCCAGCTTGGCGCTGATGGGGATGAACTTGATGCCCTTGAAACCGAGCTTCTGGCAAAACGCGCCGAACTCGGCCTTGATGGCCTCGAACGGCTCCTGGCCATAGCCAACCAGGTCCATCTTGTTGATGCACACCGCGATGTGGGGGATGCCGAGCAGCGACGCGATGTAGGCGTGGCGGCGCGACTGCGGCAGCACGCCCAGGCGCGCGTCGATCAAGATGATGGCGACGTTCGCGGTCGACGCCCCCGTCGCCATGTTGCGCGTGTACTGCACGTGCCCCGGCGTATCCGCGATGATGAACTTGCGCTTGGCGGTCGAGAAGTAGCGGTAGGCGACGTCGATCGTGATGCCCTGCTCGCGCTCGGCCTTCAAACCGTCCGTGAACAGCGAAAAATCGATCTCCATGCCGGCGCGGCCCGACGCCCGCTTCACCGCCGACAGCTGGTCTTCGTAAATGCCGTGCGTGTCGTGCAGCAGACGCCCGATCAGCGTCGACTTGCCATCATCCACCGACCCCACCGAAACGAAGCGCAGCAGCTCCTTCTTTTGGTGCTGATCGAGGTAACCAAGGATGTCTTTGCTGATTAGCTCTTGCTCACTCATGACGGCTCGGAAACGGTCTCAAAACGACCCGGGGTTGGGTGCCAACGCGACGTGCGCTGCGCCAACCCTAAGAACTTTCTGCCTTCTGATGTTCTCGTGAAAAGATCCGGGTCCGCGCCGGCTCGGCTCGGGTCCCCGGCATCAGAAGTAGCCTTCGCGCTTCTTGGTCTCCATCGAGCCTTCTTCGTCGAAGTCGATGAGGCGGCCTTGGCGCTCGGAGTACTTGGTCAGCAGCATTTCACGGATGATGTCGGGCAGCGTGGCTGCGTTCGATTTGAGCGCGCCCGTCAGCGGGTAGCAGCCGAGCGTGCGGAAGCGCACCATCTCCATGCGCGGCTTCTCGCCGGGATTCAGGGGCAAGCGGTCGTCGTCGACCATGAGCAGCGTGCCGCTACGCTCGACCACGGGGCGCTCCGCCGCGAAGTACAGCGGCACGATCTGGATCTTCTCCAAGTAGATGTAGAGCCAGATGTCGAGCTCGGTCCAGTTCGACAGCGGGAAGGCGCGGATGCTCTCACCCTTGGTGAGCTTGCCGTTGTAGAGGTTCCACAGCTCGGGACGCTGGTTCTTCGGGTCCCATTGCCCGTAGCGATCGCGGAACGAGTAGATGCGCTCTTTGGCGCGTGACTTCTCTTCGTCGCGCCGAGCGCCGCCGAAAGCCGCGTCGTAGCCGCCCGACGCCAGCGCCTGCAAGAGCGCCTGCGTCTTCATGATCTGCGTGTACTTGTTGCTCCCGTGGTCGAACGGGTTGATGCCGTCGGCGACGCCCTGCTGGTTGGTGTGAACGAGCAGATCGAGGTTGTGCTCCTTCGTGAAGCGATCGCGGAACGCGATCATCTCTTTGAACTTCCAGGTCGTGTCGATGTGGAGCAGCGGGAACGGCAGCTTGCCGGGGTAAAACGCCTTGCGAGCCAAGTGCGTCATCACGGCGGAGTCTTTGCCGATCGAGTACAGCATCACCGGGTTGTCGAACTCGGAGGCGACCTCGCGCAGGATGTGGATGCTTTCGGCCTCGAGCTGGCGCAGGTGGCTGAGCCGGAGCTCGACCGCTTCGGCGGGCTCATGAGTCTTGACGGAAGGGGCGACCTGCATGGGAGCGGGGGGGATTTAGCACCAATACAATCGGGATTAAGGGGAATCATTTAAATTATTGATATTATTGGTGAATAAGCTAATTCTGCCAGGCTCCGCACCAGATTCGCGGTCGCCTGCCTTCCGCGATGGTGACGAAGGCCCGGCCTGCGTCCGTGAGCGCTATCGCCTCGCCCTGCCCCTCATCGGGCGACGCCAGGTGGCGCGGAGGCCGCGACAGCGCGCTGACGAGCGACTCGTCGGATCGACGGTCGAAGGCGAAGACCGACGAGTAGGTGCGCACCACGACGCGCGAGCCGTCAGCCGAGATGTCGGCCGAGGTAGGCATGGGGCTCCCGTCGAGAGGCGGCTTGCCGAAGACGAGGCGGCCCGCCAGCTGTAGCTCGCCGCCGCCTTGCGCGAGCTGCGCCGCGGTCGCGGTGAGCAGCTGCGAGCGCCCGTCGCGTTGCCTGCTGATCAAAAGCGCGTCGCCAGCGATCGGATCGATGACGAACGCCTCGACATCGCGAGCCCCCTCCGGGAACGTGAAGACGATGGGGGTGACGTCTTCGAGTGGCACCTCGCGCGAGCGCGGTCCGGGCCGCACGTTGGGCTCGGGGATGCGATACAAGACCGCCTTCCGGCGCGGGATACCGAGACCCATGGAAGCGAAGTTGTTTCCAGTGTCGCCCAGGTAAACGTAGCGCTGACCGCCGGGGCCAGGACCTACCGCGATGTCTTCGGCGTCGAGGAGCAGCGGCACCGACGGCAGCGTGAAGATAGCCAGCAGCCTCCCCTCGAGATCGATGGCGAAGAAGCGCGGGGAGTCTCCCGAGTCGTTGTGAACGAAGAAGACGCCCGGCTGCCCGTGGCTCTCCACGATGCCGGAGAGCTCGTCCAAGCTCGGCTCGAGCACTTGGGCGATCGGCTGTGGCCGGCTGGGGCAGGGAAACGGGCTGCGGCTGGCAGCGGGATGGATGGTCGTCGTTGGCGGCAAAGCGGGCGCACTGGCGGGCTCGACGGGGGGAGCGGGGGACGCGGCGCAAGCGGTGGTGACGACCGCGGCGAAGCGAGCGAGGCGCATGCTCGACGTTTAGCCTAGAAGCGCTCGCGCCAGCCATCGAGCGCGGCGGCGATGCGGGCGGGCGCAACCTCTCGCCGCGCCACGCGGGCCACCTCGGCCAGGTACTCGTCGCGCGAGACCTCGAACGCGCCCAGCGACGCCAAATGCTCGGTCACGAACTGCACGTCGAAGACCTCGATGCCGGCGCGGAACGTGCTGTCGATGCCGACCGCGAGCGCGACCTTGCTGGCGTTCGTGACGCTGTGAAACATGCTCTCGGCGGCGAACAGCCCGCCGCGCCGGACGCCGTACAGGCCTCCCACGAGCTTACCGGCTTGCCAGACCTCGAAGCTGTGCGCGTGACCGAGCCGGTGGAGCTGATTGTAGGCGAGCATCATTTCCGGCAGGATCCAGGTCCCCCCCTCGCGGTTGGACGCGCAAGCTCGAATCACGTCTTCGAACGCGCGGTCGAACGTGACCTCGAAAGGGGCGCGACGCAGCGTCCTTCGCAGCGAGCGCGACACGTGCAAACGGGCGCGCGTCATCAGCGCGCGCGGATTGGGGCTCCACCACAGCGGGGGCACTCCCGCGCTGTACCAAGGGAAGACGCCTGACTCGTACGCGAACAACAGCCGCGCCGGTGATAGATCACCGCCCACCGCCAGCAGCCCCTCGTCGTCGGACTCGCGCGGATCCGGAAACGACAGGGGGCTACCCGGACCGAGGAAGGTCAAGCGGCGATGCCCGCGCATCTCATCAGCTTAAGGCCCGCGAATCGTGAAGTCGATCGTCGTCGCAGGCTCGCGCGGAGACCGCGGGTCGGCCTCGAAATCCCCGCGTACGGCGCTGTTCGCGCGAGTGCTCGCCGTCGCTCGGACCGACGCGCGCGCCTCCCGTCACGGCCGGTCCACGGCCTGCCGGAGCGCGGCCGCCCTCGCAGGATTGACACGCTGAGACCCTTTGCTCCGCTGCCCGCGAGCCGTGCCTCGCACGCCGTACGGCATTCGTAGCCGGGCGTGCGGCTTGCGAATTGCAAAGCCCGGGAGATGAGCTTACCGACCCGTGGACCCGCGCTCTCGATCCTCGGCCCGCTCACGCTGCTCGCGTGTACGCGGCTACAACCGCTGCAGCCGCCGCCCGAGGTCATCGAGCCGGCCGCCCCCGTCAAAGAAGTGGAGCTACGGCCCACCATCAGCACGCCGCCGCCCGATCCGCTCGTCGAGCAGCGAGCGGCCGCGGTCCCAGCGTCGGCGGAGCCTTCCATCGAGCCCGTCATCAAGTTCACGGGCGCGTTCGCGACGCCAGAGAGCGTGCTGTACGACGCGGCCGCGGATCGCTACCTGGTCTCGAACATCAACGGTAAGCCGAGCGAGGTCGACTCCAACGGCTACATCCTCGAGCTCTCGCCCGACGGGCGCGTGACCAACCCGAAGCTCATTGCAGGCGGCGTGAACCGCGTGAAGCTCGACGCCCCCAAAGGGCTCGCCATCGTCGGCAGTGAGCTGTGGGTGACGGACATCACGCTCGTCCGTCGCTTCGACCTGAAGTCGGCCAGGTTCAAGGGCGACATCGAGCTGCCGGGCGCGACGTTCGCCAACGACATCGTGGCCGCCCCGGACGGCGGCGCCTACGTGTCGGACTCGGCGGTGCAGTTCGGTGTGATGGGGCCGGAGCCGGCCGGCTCCGACCAAGTTTACTTCATCGACAAGGCCGGTAAGGTGAAGGTCTTCGCGAAGGGCGCCGAGCTGGGCGGGCCCAATGGGCTCGCGATCGGCCGCGGCAACATGCTCTTGGCCACTACCATCAAGGGTGACGAGGTCTACTGGTTGACCGACAAAGGCACGCGCGACCTAGTCACGAAGGTCCCCGGCGGTCAGCTCGATGGCCTGGTGGTGATAGACGACAGCCTGATCGTTTCCAGCTGGAAGACGGAGACGGTATACCGCGGACCGCTGGGAGGCGCGTTCACGCCGCTCCTCACCAAGGTCAAGGGCGTGGCCGACATCGGCTACGACTCGAAGCGTAAGCGGCTGCTGGTGCCCCGCTTCACCGAGGATACGGTCGAGGTCTACGAGCTCAAGTAGGCAGAGCTCGCGCGCCTTTACGGCAATTGATGCAAGAACACGTCGTCCACGTAAATGGTGGACTGGTTCGGCGTGAGCGAGCCAGCGAGGTTACCGAGGTACCACTCGCCGAACCTCGTGTCGTCGGTGACGATGTCGGTGAGCTCGAACACGACTTGGTCGTCTTGGTAGACGGTGAACGCTCCCGTCTCGTCCGCGGCGCGCTTCAAGACGACCTCCAGCTTGAACCACGCGCTCAGCGGCACTCTGGGCGCGCGGCTCGTGGTGCGGAGCTGTGCGCGCAGGTGATCGTAGACGACGACGCGGAGCGCCCCGTCGTCCTGAACGGCCAGAGACACGTCCCACAGCCCGTGAGAGCCATCCGCGTCGACGCCACGGAAGTGGATGAGGTTCCAGTTGTAGACGGCGCTGGGCGCTTGCGGGATGAAGAAGTAGGCGCCGTAGCTGGCTTCTACCGGTAGCTCACCGCCGAGCGCGCAGCGGCTTTGATTGCCGGTCGGGACGTCGTCGGTGGCGAGCGTGTAGGCGACCGCGTAGTTGCCGGAGCGCACCGGCGAGGTGACGACGTCGTAGCCAGCGTTGCGTGAGACGTAGCAATAGCCCTTCACGGCCGCGTAGTCGCAAAAGCCGTCTTCGAAGCCGGTGCTCCACGTCGGTGGCAACGGATCCGTAGGGATGGGCCTGCGATTTCGCTCGCTGCCGGCGCCTCCTTCGCTGCCTCCGCCTCCTTCGCTGCCGGCGCCTCCTTCGCCTCCGACGCTCGTCGTGAACCGCGCGGGCAGCTCGCAGGTGACGCCGAGCGTGCCGACGACGAGCTTGGGCTCGCAGCCCGCAGCGACAGCCAGCGCTGCCGCGAGCCACAGGGCGCCGCCGGTGCGAGGAGCCCAGAGCGGTCGAGCGACCATTGCCTTCGTCCTCGACGCGCGCTCAGCAGGCGCGGTGCCCGGCGGGGGGAAAAATCTTGCCCGGGTTCAGCAGGCCGGCCGGGTCGAACACGCGCTTCAGGTCTTTCTGCAGCGCGATGAGCTCGGCGGATTGCTCGAGCGGCAGGTACGGAGCCTTCAAGACCCCGATGCCGTGCTCGCCGCTGAGCGTGCCGCGCAAGGCGATCACCCGCTCGAACAGCATGGTGATCGCCTGCTCTACCGCCGGCATTTCGTGCTCTTCGTTCCACAGGAAATTGCAGTGCAGGTTGCCGTCGCCAGCGTGCCCGTAGGTGAGGGTCCGAATGCCGGTGCGCTCGCTGATCTCCCTCACGAAGTCGAGCAGCGCGCCGATTTGCTGGCGCGGCACCACCACGTCTTCGCTCAGCTTGCGCTTCGTGAGCTTGCGCACCGCGTGGCTCATCTCACGTCGCGCCGACCACAGCCGCTCGCGCTGCGCGGCGTCCTGGGCGACCAGCACCTCGAGCGCCTTCACGTCGTCACACACGCCGGAGATGCGCTCGGCCTGGCGCTCCACGGAAGCTTCGTCCCCGTCGACTTCCATGAGCAGCATCGCCCCCGCCGCGGGGTTGATGGCGTTGCCGGCGAGGCGCATCGCCTCGAGCGTGGAGGCATCGAGCAGCTCGATGCAGCGCGGCGAGATGCCGGCGGAAATGATGGCTTGCACCGCCTGGCCGGCTTGCGTGACGTCTCGGAACAGCGTGAGCAGGGTCATGACGCTCGGCGGCTTCGGGATGAGCTGGAGCGTGGTCTTTCCGAACACGGCCAGCGTGCCTTCACTGCCGACGAGCAAACCCGTGACGTCGTAGCCCGTAACGCCCTTGATGGTGCGGCGTCCGGCTTGGATGCGCTGGCCGCCGATCAGCAGCGCTTCGACGCCGAGCACGTAGTCGCGCGTCACGCCGTACTTGAAAGCCCGCGGCCCGCCCGCGTTCTCGGCCACGTTCCCGCCGATGGCGCAGGACCTGAGCGAGTTGGGATCGGGCGGATAGAACCAGCCCTCGGCCTCCACCGCGTCGTGGAGATCTGCCAAGACCACGCCCGGCTCCACGACGGCCACGCCTTCCTTGCGGTCGATCTCGACGATGCCGTTCATGCCGCTCGTCGCGAGCACGATGCCGCCCGCCATCGGTACGGCTCCGCCAGTGCGCCCCGTGCCGCCCGCGCGCGGCGTGAGCGGCACCTCGGCCTCGCGCGCGACGGCGAGGGCGGTGAGGATGTCTTCCGCGCTCGCCGCCAGCACGACCGCGTCGGGCAGCTCGCCCTCGGCCTCGGATTCGTCACGCACGAATCGCTCACACGCGTCTCGACCGGTCAAAACCTTCGATGGTCCGAGGCGCTGATCGAGCAGGCTCCTGGCCTTGTCGCGAGCGAACTGCGAGGGGCGGGGGACGTCGGGTCGAGAGAGCAGCACGGCGCAAGCGTAGCCGAGAGCGGGCCCTGCGGCTTGACTCGTGCGCCGAGGTCGCGCTTTGTTCGGGGAATGCGGAGCCGTGCTCGCGTCTGGAAGCTGCTGGTCTGTTCGTTGTTGCTCGCCGTCGCCTGCAAAGATCGCGGGAGCGCGGAGCAAGACGCTCGGCCGCTGCCGGCGCCGGAGCCGCCCGCTTCCAGCGCTCCGATCGCGGCGCGCGAAGAGCCCGCCAAGAAGCGCCCGGCCGACGACGACGCGAAAAATTCCGCCAAACCCAAGCGCCCCGCCGCGGAAGCGAGCGAGCCCAAGCCCGCGGCCGGAGGAGCGGCGGCGGCTTCGGGCGGTGCGCCAGCGGGCGGCGCCCCGGCCGGCGCTGGCGGCACCAGCGCTGGCGGCAGCGCGACGGCCGCTGGCGGCAGCGCGCCGGCACCGACTTCCGTCATCCCGACGTCGGTGCCCATCATCGCCGCCCCGTCCGCGGCTTGCTTGTCGCGCTGTCAAACCGCGATGCAAGGTTGCCTGTCGCAGCCCGTCGACGGTGGTGTTCCCGGCTTCGCCAACCTCGATCTGTGCCGCAGAGCCTTCGAAGCCTGCCAAGCCTCCTGCAAATAATCCCCGCTTGCTCGCCGCGTGAGCAGCGGGCGTCTTCACCCACTGCACTGAGACCCCTGCCGAGCTAGCTCTGGGCGGTGTTCGTAGCGGCGGCGACGTCGTCGGGCGCCTGACCGCCGACGAGGATGGGCTGGATGCCGAGGCCGCGCTCCACCAGGGCGTGGCACAAGTAGATGAGCGGGGTGAGGGCGACGGCGATCAAGATCTTCAGGCCGTAAGCCGAATAGATGATGTTGATGATTTTGCCGGCGCTCATCATGCCGCTCCACGCTACGAAATTGATGGTGATGGTGTCGATGAGCTGAGACGCGGCGGTGGAGCCGGTAGCGCGCAGCCACAGCAGCTTGCCGCCGGTGACTCGCTTGAGCAGGTGAAAGACGCCGATGTCGACGAACTGGCTGACCAAGAACGCGCACAGCGACGCGACGATCATGCGCAGCGAGCCGAGGAACACGTTGTTGAACGCGGCTTCGTTCATCCCCGTCCAGTCGGCGGCGTGCGTGAAGGCCGCGAACGGTATCGCCGCCGACAGGTAGATGATCGAAAACGACAGCACCGCCATGCTGAAGCCGACCAGCGTGACGAAGCGCGCGGCGCGCTTGCCGTAGAACTCGTTGAGCACGTCGGTCAGCAGGAACGTGACCGGAAACGGCACCATGCCCACCGTGGTCGTGAACTGAAAGCCGAACAGGTTCGTCTCGATCAGCTTGCCGCCGATGATGTCGCCCACCACCAGGCAGGTGGTGAAGATGCCAGCGAGCACCAGGAACAGCTTGTGGCGTTTGTCGAGGAACATGGCGGGCGCGCGCATCCTACACTTTCCATGCGGCAAAATGGCTGCTATGGCTGGTCCCAGTGATTGCGCTCGGCATCGATCCTGGAACGCGCCGCCTGGGCTGGGGCGTCGTCTCGCGCACGGGCAATCGGCTGCTGCACGTCGCGCACGGCGTGATCGCGCTCGACGAGTCGGAGTCGATCGCTTCCCGCCTGGTCGAGCTCGAAGGTCAGCTCACTCGCGTCATCCGTGAGCACCGCCCGACCGTGAGCTCGGTGGAGAGCCTATTTTTCAACAAGGACGCGCAAGCCGCGGCCAAGCTCGGTCATGCGCGCGGGGTGGTGCTCTTGTGCTTGGCGCGCGAAGGCATCCCGATCGCGGAGTACGCGCCGGCCAAGATCAAGCGCACCATCGCCGGCAGCGGTCAGGCCGACAAGCGGCAGGTCGCGCTCATGGTGCGCGCCGCGCTCGCGCTCGAGCTGCTGCCGCCGGCCGACGCGGCCGACGCGCTGGCGATCGCCATGACCCACCTGCGACTCGGCGGCCTGCTGAGCGCGCTCGAGGAGGCGACAGATCCGGGCGCCTCGGGGCGAGGCGTGGAGGCGCGAGCCCGCGCGCTCTTGGCGCTGCTCGGTAAGAAGAGGCCGCGTCGCCCGATCGTCCGCCGCCGCGCTTGAAGCGCGTCGCGGAAAAAGACCTTTAAAAACGAGCTGTTGCTGCGGTCGGCTCGTCGGCCGTGGCGCGCCTTGAAACTGGGATGTAGGGGAACAAAGCTTTGCGGCGTTAAAAGCGTACAACCATGCAGCCCGAGTTGGGCTCCTCAGGACCGTCATGAATCGTCGAACCTTCGTCGCCTTCTCTGCACTCTCGCTGGCCTTGCCGTTCGTCGCGGGCCCCTCCGAAGCCCAAGAGGCCAAGAAGGCACCTGCCGCCAAGCCCGCCGCGCCGCAAGCCGGCCTCAGCGCCGACGAGATCGCCGAGCGCGTGCAGAATTTCTACGACAAGACGACCACGTTCAAGGCCGGCTTCAAACAGCGCTACACCGTGCCCTCGTACGACAAGACGAAGGACTCTGCGGGCTCAGTGATCTTCGAGAAGCCAGGCAAGATGAGCTGGCGCTACACCAGCAACGGCAACCGTGTCGTCTCCGACGGCAAGCTGATCAAGATCTACGAAAAAGAGAACAAGCAGATGTACGAGCAGCCGCTCGACAAGACTCAGTATCCGGCGGCGCTCTCCTTCTTGACCGGTCAAGGCAAGCTCCAGCAAAACTTCAAGTTCAAGCGCGAGGACTCGAAGCAAATGAAGTTCGAGAGCGGCTACGTGCTCAGCGGCACGCCGCTCTCGCCCACTCCCGCTTACGAGCGGGTCATGTTCTTCGTCGACGCTCAGACGTACCAGGTCCGCCGCGTGCTGATCATCGACGCGCAGGGCAACCGCAACCGCTTCGACTTCGTGACGGCCGAGGTGAACCGCAAGCCCCCGCAGGGTGAGTTCGCGTTCACGCCTCCGCCCGGCACGCAAGTCATTCGCCCCTGATCGGCGTCGGTGCGGCGAAACGTTGCGCTCGCTTTGCTGATCGCGGGCTGTTGGCCAGCGGCCGCGAACGCTGCCGAGCCGGTCACCATTACCGTCGTGGGCGAAGCCCGCCCGCAGTCCGAAATCCCGACCGAGCCGTTCGTCGCGACCAGCCGGATTCGTCGTGAACGACTGGAGGCGCCGGCGCTGCGGGCTGCGGACGTGCTGCGCTCCGAGGCGGGCGTGCAGATCGCGGAGACGGGCGGGCTCGGCGCGCCGGCTACGGCTTCGATCCGCGGCGCGAGCGCGGCACAGACGCCGGTGTACTTGGGCGGCGTGCGCCTCAACGACCAGGTCGGCGGCGTGGTCGACCTGTCCACGATCCCGCTGTGGCTCATCGAGCGGGTCGATCTCTATCGCGGCAACGCGCCGTCCGACGCCGACGAGCTGGGGATCGGTGGCGCCATCTTCTTCGAGCCGCGCCGGCCTCGCGCGCCCGAGGTCGCCGCCGGCGCGACCCTGGGCAGCTTCGGTACCGAGTCTGGCTTCGGCTATTTCGCCCTCGGTAACGAGCGCGCCGGCATGCTGGTGGGCGCCTCGGCCGAGCGCGCCGTCAACGACTACGAGGTCAGAGACGATCGCGGTACGCTGTTCGACTCGAGCGACGACGGCCGCACGCGGCGCAAGAACGCGGACAGCCAGCTGTTCGACTTCTGGGGCCTCGGTCGTATCAACCTCGGGGAGCGCGGGCGCCTCGAGCTGACCCTCAATCGTGTCGATCGCGAGCAGGGCGTGCCCAAGCTCGTGCTGGTTCCGTCGCGGAGCGCCCGCGCGCGCTTGTCGCGCAGCTTGGCGGCGCTCACGGCTCGCTCGTGGCTCGACGCAGAGCGCACTCAATTATTGACGCTGCGCACTTCGCTGCTCGACGGTGGGGCGGTGCTCGACGATCCCGAGCGCGAGATCGGCGCGCTCTCTCGGCGCACCGAGGTGACGGGGCGTCGCTTGGAGCAGCAAGCGCTCTTGCAGACGCCGCTCGGCGCGCGATTTCGGCTGGCGGCGGGAGGCAGCGGCAGCATCGAGACGCTGTCCCGCACTGAAGAAACCGAACAGCTCGCGGCTCGCGCCAGCACGCTGCGCGGCTTGCTCCGGCTGGATTTCTCCGCGACGCGCGCGCTCACGCTCCTCGGCGTCGTGACGACCCAGTGCCGCGCCACGCAGCCCGCCGGCGACGGCTGTGGCGACGTGGAGCCGGCAGGCCGCGTCGGCGTCGGCGCCCGCCTCGGCGCCGTGAGCGCGTTCGTCAACGTGAGCCGCTACCAGCGCCAGCCCGCGCTGGGAGAGCTGTTCGGGGTCGGGCCGCTCGTGCGCGGCAATCGCGACTTGCGGCCCGAGCTCGGGGTCGGCGTCGACGCGGGCGCGCGCGGGCTATGGCGCCGGGGCAATCTGAGGCTGCAGGCCGAGGCCAGCGCGTTCGCGCGCCGCGCCAGTGAGCTCGTCACCTACGCGCGCACCGCGCAGGGCTACGTGCTACCGATCAACGTCGGTGAGGCGCGCGTCTTGGGCCTCGAGCTCGGCGGCGGCCTGCGCGCCTTCGAGCATTTGCAAGCCGACTGCAACGTCACGCTGCTCGATCCACGCGACACCACGCCGGGGAGGAGGCTCGACAACGACTTCCTGCCGTTCACGTCCCGGCTGGTGGTGGCCCCGCGCGTGCTGGTATCGAGCGGGGATCTGAGCGATGCGGCGCTCGCGCGCGCCGATTTGGCCGTTGATTTGACCTACCTCTCGAATCGCTTCGCGGACCCGGCGGGGCTCATCGTGATCCCCGAGCAGACGACGCTGGGGCTCTCGGGCAGCGCGACGTGGCTCGACGGCGCGCTCGTGAGCCGCGCTCGCCTCGCGAACCTGCTGAACGCAGAGCGCTTCGACATCGTCGGGTACCCGCTCCCAGGGCGCAGCCTGTACGTCTCCCTCGAGGTGAAGCAATGATGCGCGTTTGGCGATGCTTGCTGTTCGCGGCGTTGCCGCTCGGGTGCAACGTGACGGCGCCCGCGCCCACCGGCGGCGCCGAGCTGCCGTCGCGGGGCGAGTGTCCGCGCGGCATCGCGGTCGTGATGAGCGACTACCAGTCGAGCGAGATCGCGCTGCTCTCGCCTGACGGCACCGTGATGAGCCCGGCCTTCCTCTCCAGCGCTTCCACGTCCGCCAGCGGCCTCGCCGCGCCTCTCTCCGGTGACATCGGCGTCGCGAGCACGACGCGGCGCGAGCAGCTGGTGATCGTCGACCGCTATGGCACGAACGTGCTCAGCTTCGTCGACGTCGACAGCGCGGAGGTCACAGCGCAGTTACCCGTCGGCACCGGCTTCGACGCCAACGTGCAAGACTACTTGGAGCTCGACGGGGAGCGCGCGCTGGTGCCCAGGCTTGGCCAAAATCAACAGCCGGGGCGCGAGCCGTTCGACGCCGGCAGCGACGTGCTCGTCGTCGACCCGTCCGAGCCCGCCATCGTCGATGCCATCGAGATGCCGACCGAGGCCGAGTACCGGCCGAACCCCAGCGCCATCGTCCGGGTCGGCGACGACGCGCTGGTCACGTTGCACCACGCGCGCGCTGATTTCGGCGCCTCTGCCGACAGCGAGCTCGTCGCCCTCTCGGCCCGAGACCTATCGCTCGCCTACCGCTTGCCGCTCGAGGGCCTCAGCAACTGCGGCCGGGCCGAGCTCTCGCCGAACGGGGAGCTGCTCGCGATCGCCTGCTCGGGCCACTTGCAGCGCACGGGCGCGGTCACGGAGCCCGAGCGCTCCGGCCTGCTGCTACTAGACGCGACGACTCGGCCACCGCGTGAGCTACGGCGGCTGATGGCGCTGGACGTGATCGGTGCGCCGATGCAGTCGAGCGTGGAGCTCGTGACGGAGCGCCTCGCGCTGATCAAGTCGCAGACGCCGCTCGGCGCGGACGCCGACAATCAGCTGTGGGCCCTCGACCTGGAGACAGGCTCGACGGAGCTGCTCGCGACCGCCGCGCGCGGCTCGAGCGGCGTGGGTCGCGGCGTGGCCTTTGCAGGCATGAGCTGTCGCGCGGCCTGCGGTGATCCGTGTTTGGTCTGCGACCTGTCGCGCGGCAAGCTGCTGCGCTTCGCGCTGCGCGACGGAGCGCTGGAGCCGGCGGCAGACGTCGAGCTCGACGGAGCGGGGTTGCCTCCGCTTTCGCTCACGCCGTTTTGGTGAAGCTCACACGTCGCGTAGGCGAACGCGGAACACGGCCCCGCGCTCGCTCGGTCCGAGGCTGAGGGTGCCGCCCATGCGTGACACCGCGTGCCGCACCAGCACGAGGCCGAGGCCGGTGCCGCGCTCGCCTTTGGTCGTGAAAAATGGGTCGAAGATGCGCTGCCGCAGGGCGGGCGGCACGCCCGGACCGTTGTCACGCACCGAGATGCGCGCCTCCCCCGACGCCGAGTAAACGCGCACGAGCACGTGACGCTTGTCTTGGCCGGCGGTGGCGTCGAGCGCATTTTGAACCAGGTTGGCCACGACTTGCTCGAGCAGCGCGCCGTTGCCCCAGCCGTGTACGCCGTGGTCACCCGCGATTTCGAGGCGCGTGTCGTGGGGCCGCACCGACGCCACGGCGCGCTCCGCGACGCTCCAGAGCGGCACCTTTTCCAGCACCGGCGGCGCGCCCTTGACGAGCGCCGACACGGCCGCCATCACGTCTTGGATGCGGCGGAGGGCGATCACCGTGTCGTCGATGGTCGCGAGGCGGTCTTCCTCGCTGAGCGCCGCCACCGAGCCCTCGCGCAAGCACTCGACGTTGGCCAGCGCCGCTGCCAGCGGATTGCGAATCTCGTGGCCGATCGTGGCGAGCACGCCCTCGATCAGGGGCGGCGGCACGCTGGAGCGCTCGCGATCGAACACGTCGCGCGAGCGAGCGAGGTGCTCTTGCTGTGCTCGAAAGCGCTGCAAGCACGTCACCACGTCGGCGCTGCGCAGCGGCCTCTGCAAGGTGAGCATGGCCCCCGCCGCGATCGCTTCGCTCTCGAGCGTTCCCGGCGCGAGCGCGACGATCGCTTGCAGCGTAGGACCGTGAGCGTTGATGCGACGCAAGAAGTCGAGCGCGCCGGGGACCTCGGCGTCGAGGATCGCCAGACGCGGCACGTAGCCGCTGGCTTCCGCGTTGCCGATCTCGGTGACCGGCACCGCCGAGAAACCTTCTTCTTCGATCGCGTGAGCGAGCGGCCCCACGTCGGGCCCCGGTTGCAGCAGCAAGAGCACCGATTGATCGGACAGCTGGAAGACGCCGCTGTCGGCCTCATCGCCCGGGAAGTCGTGCGGGTGGAGCGACGCCGGGCGGAAGGGCTTTTGCAGACTGCCGGGGCTGTCCATCGGGCGCGCTGACGCTGGCACCCTCTCACTACGGCGCGCGCAAATACCCTTTAAGCCGTCTCACTTTGAGGCGGGACGACGGGCCGAAGTGCCGGTGTAGAGCGCAGCGTGGGTTTCGGCGAGCAGCTCACGCAGCGGCAAACCCGCCGGAGCCCGCTCGTAGCGGACTCGGTCGAGGTGCTCGTGGGTCGCAAACTCGCCACCGAACCATTCGTCGCCGGGGCGGAACATGTTGTAGCGGTAGCGGCCGAAAGCCTCCATGTCGTAGCACTTGAGCAAGCGACGGAAGCGCAGCACCTCGGGGATGTTGATGCCGGAAGGATCGCCTTCGAGCTCGAAGCCGTCATAGGCGGCGTACGGGTCGAGCGCGAGGCGGGCGTCGAGGCGGGCCACGGCGGCTTGGTCCGCCGGCGCGAGCGGGATGCGCGTCGGGAAAATACCGCGCATCTCCTGCACGTGCTCCGGCTCGGTCATGCCGAAGCTCAGCGTGTGCACGAACGGCGAGCGCAGGCAGAAGCGCGCGTTGAGCTGGATCGGCGTGAGCGGCGCCGTCAGCTCGCGCAGCAGCGGCGGTGGATTGAACAAGTGTCCGCCCTTGTCGTTGGGCGAGATGATGAACACCCCCATGTCGCACGCCGCGGCGAGCTGGATGGCGCCCCAGTTACGCTGCCAAAAGTAGTAATAATGAAGGTTGACGAAATCGAACAAGCCGGTGCCGATGGCTTCGCAGATGAGCTGATACGACCCGTGGGTGCTGAAGCCGACGTGGCGTGTCACGCCTTGTTCTTGCAGGCGCTTGAGCACCTCGACGGGGCCGCCCGTCGCCAGCGCGGCCCGTGCGCGGCGCGGGGTGTTGATGCCGTGCCAAGCGTAGAGATCGAAGTAGTCGAGCCGCAGCGTCTTCAGCTGCGTTTCGACCAGCCGCTTCATCTCGTCGCCCGTCTCGGGCGAGCCTTTGGTCATGAAGAAGTAGCGGTCACGCGGGATCGCTAGCTCGTCGTGGAGCACCTTGGAGTACAGGTGCTCGCTCTTCACGTAGCCGTGCGCGGTCTCGATGTGGTTGACGCCGGCGGCGAGCGCCGCTTGCACGGCGACGCGGCATTGGTCGATGCTGCGCCGCGGCAGCTCGTCGCGCGGGTTCGTCCAGCCATCGTGGTAGCGCATGCCGCCGAGGGTGATGACGCTGAGAGCCAGGTTCGTCTTGCCGAAGCGCCGGTATTCCATCGGCGCCTTTTCGCCCCGGCGCTCGAGGGGGGCGGCTGACTTTTCGAGCATGCGCGCCGAGCATAGCGCGCCCGCTAGCGAATGAGGTAAATGGGCGGCTAGCGATGATCGACGAGAACGCGTTCGGCCTGCTGGTCTCCCTCATCCACATCGAAGACGAAGAGTACGCGGGCGAACGCGAGCAGTTCATCGAGCGCTACGCGCAGTTTACCGCCCTCGTTCGCGATCGGCTGGTGGAAGAGGCGCCGGGCGTCTCCGCGCGGGCAGTCGATTTGGGCCATGCCTTTTACATCGAGCTGTCCGATGGCGATCAGCAGCTGGACCTGATCGGCTGGTTGAAGCGCCTGCGCACGACGCTGAGCGAGCACGACTTCGCGAGCGCAGGCATGCTCACCCACGGCAGCTGCTGGGTCGATGCAGACGATCCCCGCCCCGACGTCGTGGACTGCGGTTCGGTCAAGCTGGTGCGAGCCTCGCGCCCGAGCGAGCCGCTGCGGCGTGCGCTGCTAGCGGAAGCCGCTACCCACGGCGACGAGGAGAGCGGCGTCGAGGGCTGGGGGCCCGGCCTTTACTTGGACGTGGAGGCGGTGGAGGCGCTCGGCCGCAAGCCCAAAAATACCCCGACGATCTTGCGCTGCGGCGGCGCGGAGTTCTTTCGCGCCGGCTCTTGAACTATACGCTCTGCGGTGACGAGCCCGCTCCGTATCGGTGTCTTGGCGTCAGGTGAAGGCACGACTCTCCAGGCCATTTTGGATGCGTGCGCGGCCGGTGAAATTCCGGTGCGCGTCGCCGCCGTCATCAGCAACAACTCGGACTCTGGGGCGCTACGTCGAGCGCGCGCCGCGTCGATCGGGGCCTTTCACCTCTCGGGCAAGACTCACCCCGCCCCGGCTGAGCTCGATCGCGCGATGATCGCGGCGCTCGAGGCCAGCGGCGTCGAGCTCGTGATGCTCGCTGGCTACATGAAGAAGCTCGGGTCGCTGCTGCTCGACCGCTATCGTGGGCGCATCATCAACACGCATCCAGCGCTGCTGCCCAAGTTCGGCGGGCACGGCATGTACGGTATGCACGTGCACGAAGCCGTCGTCGCCGCGGGCGAAACGCAGTCGGGGCCCTCCGTACACCTCGTCGAAGCCGAGTACGACACCGGCCGCGTGCTGGCACAGGGCCAGGTGCCGGTGCTTCCCGGCGACACGGCCGTGGAGCTGGCCGCCCGCGTGCAAGAGCGGGAACGGCGCCTCGTGATCGAGGTCTTGGGCCGGATCGCTCGCGCCGAGGTGCCGCTCGACGGGCTGTCTCGCGGTTGAGGCAGGCATGAGCGGCGGGCAACTCGTCGGATTCTGGCGCGGCTTCTCCTCCCTCTTCGCGGGGCTGAGGAGCTTGCTCGGCGCGCCGGGGGCGTGGCCGTTCGCGCTCGTGCCGGTGGTGATCTTCTTCCTGCTCGAGGCGGGCTTCGTCACGTTCTCGTGGCTGGTGGTCAAGCCTTGGGTCGACGAAGCGGTGACGAGCGCGGGGTGGCTCGAGTGGCTGGGGGAATGGCAGCAAACGACTGCTGGCTTGGCGGCGTGGGTGTCGCTCGTGCTCACGGCGGTGCTCGGCTGGCTCGTGTCGGCGTTCTTCGTCCCACCCCTGAGCTCGCCGGCGCTGGAGCGGCTGGTCGCGATGACCGAGGCCGAGCTGGGAGCGCCCCAGCGTGCGCCGCTCGGCGTTTTGGCCGAGCTGTGGTGCGGGGTGCGCTCTTCGCTCATGGCTACGGCGATCACGTTGCCTTTGATCTTCGGCTTGTGGCTGCTGGCCCTATTGGTGCCGCCGGCCGCGATCGTCGCGACGCCGCTCAAGCTGCTGCTCGGCGCGCTCGGCATCGCGTGGAGCCTCTTCGACTACCCGATGACGCTGCGCGGGATCGGCGTGCGACAGCGCCTCTCGTTCGTCAAGCGCCACGCCGCGCCCGTGCTCGGCTTCGGCGTGGCGTTCGCGCTGGTGTTCTGGCTGCCGTGCTGCGGCGTGCTGCTGTTGCCGGTCGGCGTGATCGCGGCGACGCGCTTGTTTTGGGAGATCGAACGCGCGAGATAGTCCGTTGACTGGGGCCCTGCCCTCGTGGCGGAGCGCCCTCGTAGCAAAGCACCCACCGCCATGCTCATTCGCGAGCTGCTCCAGCTGCAACGCCGTTGCCACGGTCCGCATCGACTCATCGAGAGCATCGGCGACGGCTTCCTGTACCTGAACAACGCCTACTTTCGGCGCGTGCGCGACGCGGCGCTGGCGGCGGGATTTCGGTTCACGCTCGACGACGAGCGCGTGTACTACGGCTTTCCGCTGATCCACCTGGATTCGATCTTGGCGAGCCGCAAGATTCCCTATCGCCCCAGCGCGACCGCGCTGGCACACTTGGAGCAGAGCCGCCCCGGCTTCTTCACGCTCGCCGACCTGCGCCAAAACCGGCCCGCGCCGAACTACCTGCTCCACGAGTCGGCTCACGCCGTGGCTTTTCGGGAGCTGTTCGGGCGCCCGCGCGACGTTCCCGCGGCGCTGTCGCAGCCGGCCGCGCTCGTCCGGCTGATGCTGGGTGAGGCCTTCGCGATGACAGCCGAGTACTTCGCGGCCTGCGCCGTCGAGCGCGGCCTGCACGCTTGGATATTTTCCATCAGCTCGTACCGGCGTCGCACGCAAAAGAAGAAAGCCGTGGGCGAGCTGCTCGAACGCCACGGCTTCGATTTCGTCGGCCGGGCCGTGCTCTTGGCCTTCCTGTACAACAACTTCTTGGTCGATCGGCTGAGCCGACGTCAGCTCGGCGCGCTGGCTGAGCTGGCCGGCGCGGACCGGGCGCGTCGGCTCACGCTCGCTCAGCTTCGCCAGCTCGGCGGCGCGTTGAACGGCCTGATGGTGATGAGCCCCGAGTTTCGCTACGACACCTCGCGGCTATTTCTCACGATGTTCGGGCGTTCACGAAACATTCGGCGAGAGCTATCGGTTGACCCGCTGACACTCTTGGCCGTCGATCCGGCAGCAGCGGACGCGGCGTGGCGGCTGGTGCAGCTGCTCGACGACTGACGATTTTTCTGTAATGCCTCGGCGGCTCGCGCGTCCGCCTGTAAAAGCGCTCCTGGAGTCAGAACTATGGTCAGCCGTCGCGAAATCATCGGAAAAACAGCGGCCCTGGCGGGTGCCTCGGCGCTCCTTGCGCGCGCCGGGCGAGCCGAGGCGGGGCAATCAGACGCTAGCGGGCAGGGCTGGGCTCGCTCCTATAGCGGCACGTCCCTGCCTCCGCAGGCTCCCGGTGAACCAGGGCGCGACTACACGCCCACCATCACCCCCAACGGCGCGACGTTGCCGTTCCGCGTCGTCGACGGCGTGAAGGTGTTCCACCTGATCGCCGAGGAGGTGGAGCATGAGTTCGCGCCGGGCCTCAAGGCCCAGTGCTGGGGCTACAACGGCCGCGTGCATGGCCCGACCATCGAAGCGGTCGAAGGCGATCGCGTACGGATCTACGTGACGAACCGCCTGCCGGCGCCGACGACCGTGCACTGGCACGGCGTGTTCCTACCGAACGGGATGGACGGCGTGGGCGGCCTCACCCAGCGCAGCATCCCGCCCGGCGAGACCTACAAGTACGAGTGGACTTTCCGCCAGCACGGCACGCTCATGTACCACTCGCACCACGACGAGATGACTCAGATGGCGCTCGGCCTGATGGGGATGATCGTGGTGCATCCGCGGCGTCCGACGCCGGGATACAAGGTCGATCGTGACTTCGTGATGATGCTCAGCGAGTGGTTCATCAAGCCAGGCACGAGCCGGCCCGATCCCAACAAGATGAGCGACTTCAATTTGCTCACGATCAACGCCAAGGCCTTCCCGGGTACGGCGGCGCTGGTGTGCAAGAAGGGCGACCGAGTGCGCCTGCGGCTCGGCAACCTGAGCGCGATGGATCACCACCCGATCCACCTGCACGGGCACTTCTTCAAGGTCACGGCTACCGACGGTGGGCCGATGCCGACGAGCGCTCAATTCCCGGAGTCGAGCGTGCTGGTGCCGGTGGGCAGCACGCGCGATCTCGAGCTCATCGCCGACGCCCCTGGTGATTGGCCGATCCACTGCCACATGACCCACCACGTGATGAACCAGATGGGGCACGACATCCCCAACATGATCGGCGTCGATCCGAAGGGCCTCGACGCCAAAGCTCGCCCGCTCTTGCCCGGCTACATGACGATGGGGCAAACCGGCATGGGCGACATGGGGGAAATGGGTATGGCCGCTCCCGAGAACAGCATCCCGATGGTCGGCGCGATGGGGCCCTTTGGCTACATCACGATGGGCGGCATGTTCACGCTGCTCAAGGTGCGCGAAGGCAGCGTGGACGTGAGCCGAGATCCAGGCCCTTACCAGCATCCGCCCGGCACGGTCGCGGAGCGCGCAGCGGAGGCCGATTTGAAGCGTGACGGCATCGCGCTGAAGTCGGAGAAGCCGTGATGCGCGCCGTCACACTGGGCTGGGGCGCGCTCTTGCTGCTCGGGGCGTGCACGCCCGCCACCGTCGACTACGCGGCCCTCGAGCGGGCGGCGGCCTCGCGCCAGCGCTGGCAAGACTCGAGCAAGGCTAACCACGACACGGCGCAGCTGCTGGCTCAGCCGCTCACGGTGGACTCGGCGGCGCGGCTCGCGCTCCTCAACAATCGCGGGGCGCGCGCGTCGGCCCAAGAGCTCGGCATTGCGCAGGCCGAGCTGTCATCGGTCCGGCGCTTGCCGAACCCGGAGCTCGACGGCTCGCTGCGCTTTCGCGACGGCGGCGATCCCGAGCTCGAGGTGGCCGCGATGATCGACGTCACGGACCTGCTGTTCGTGGTGTCGCGGGCGAGGGCGACGGAGGCCAGCGTTCGGGCCGCCAAGCTCGAAGCCGTCGGCGTGATGCTGGACGTGAGCTTCGACGCGCGCCGCGCGTTCGTGGAGTTTCAGGCTGCGTCCGAGGTGCTAGCGCTGCGTGAGCGTGAGCTCTCGGCTTTCGAGACTGCGGCCTTGGCCGCCGAGAAGCTGCGCGACGCTGGCAACGTCACCGCGCTCGAGCTGGCGCTCCAGCAAGCCGCCCATGAAGAAGCGCGCCTCGCGACCGCGCGCGCGCGCGCGGAGGTGGCCGTGCTGCGCGAACGCCTGAACGCGGTGATGGGCGTCAGCGAGGCGAATCGGCCCTGGCAGTCTGCCGGCACGCTGCCCGAGCTGCCGAAGCGCGAGCTGCTGGTCGACGAGCTCGAAGCGTACGCGCTGCGCGCGAACCTCGACTTGGCCGCCGCCAAGCATCGCTACGCGGCCGCCTCGAAGCAGGCGGGGCTCTTGGACGTCACCGGTTTCTTGCCCGAGCTCAAGGCGGGCGTGAGCGCCGAGCGCGGAGACGAGTGGAGCGTGGGCCCTGCCGTCGCGCTCGAGCTGCCTCTCTTCTATCAGGGTCAAGGCGAAGCAGGCGTGGCCCGGGCGCGCGCCCAGCAAGCGCTCGACAGCTACGCGGACGCCGCGCTGCAGGTCAGAAGCGCGGCGCGAGAAATGCGCGCCACCTTGCAGGCTGCGCGCGCGAGCGTCGTGCACGCGCGTGATGTCGTGCTGCCGCTCCGGGCGAAGGTGGTCGCGCAAACGCAGCTCGAGTATAATGGGATGCTGGTCGGCATCTTTCAGCTGCTCGAGGCCAAGCGTGAAGAGCTGGCGGCTGCGCAGCGGCTGGTGCTCTTGCGGCGCGACTACTGGCTCGCTCGCTTGAACGCCGAGCAACTGCTCGCCGGCCGCATCGCCCGCGCGAGCGGGCCGAGCGCCGTCAGCGGCTCGCGAGCGAGCGCAGCGCCTGCTCGACCTGCGCATTAGCGTAGTCGTCGTGGTCGAACTGCCCGGGCGCCCAGCCCAGCAGAAAGCGCTGAAAATCCGCCCATGCGAACGGAAACAGCTCGCGCCACTCGCTCTCGAGCTCGGCGCCTTCCCGAGGCAGCGCGCTCCGCAGCTCCCGGAAGTAGTGGTCGAGGTAGCCGGGCACTCGCGCTCGGCACTCGCGGGGCGTGAGACAGCTGCTGAGGAAGTAGGCGACGTCTTTCACGCCCACGCCTCCGCCCACGTACTGGAAGTCGACCAGCGCGACCTCTGCACCATCACCGCGGAAGCAGACGTTCTCGAGCTTCGCGTCGCCGTGCACCCAGGTCTTGAAGCGCGCCGCCGTGAGGCGGGCGTCGATGGCGCTCGCGGCGCGCTGCAGCGCCGGGTGGCGCATGCTCGCGAGCTCGTCGGGGCGCGTGGCCAAATGCCAGTAGGTGCCGACCTTCCACAAGCCGTCGGGGGCTTGGCCCAGGAAGCGCGCATGAAAGCGCGCGAGCCAGCCCAGCGTCACCGCGATATCGTCGTCGCCCGGCCGCGCTCGCCGCGCCGCGAAACCCGCCGCGTCGAGATCTTCGAGCACGAAGAGCCAGCCGCTCGGCTGTGAGCCCACGTGGAGCGGGCGGGGCACGCGGCAAGCGGGCGGGACGGCGCAAGCCTCGGCGTGCCTGCGGTAAAACGCGGCTTCGACGTCGTACGAGCGAAGCTTGCGGCGGTGCGAGTGGCTCCGGTCGTCGCGCGGTGGCTGGACGTGCTTGACGATGAGCGAGAGGTCCTCGGCCCCCCGCGTCGCTCGCGCTCGCCACAGCGAGCCGTAGCCTCCCCACAGCGATTGCAGGCGCTGCCCGAGCTCGACGGCGTCAGCGCCGAGCGCCTTCTGCACCTGTTCGGCGAGGCCATCGGTGCGGTCGGGGCGAAGAGGAGAGCGCGCGATGAAGCAACGCTTAGCACGCCTTGCGCGGCCGCGACGCTTCGCGCACGATGCGGGAGGATCTTGAGCAACGAGCGCGTCGTCGTCATTGGAGCGGGACTCACAGGCCTGGCCGTCGCGGCGCGCTTGCTCAGCGCCGGGCGCTCGGTGCTCGTGCTCGAGGCCGACGCGCGCGCGGGTGGGCAAATTCACACGCTCCGCGATGGAGAGCTGGTCGTCGAGCTCGGCGCCGAGGGTTTCGTGGCGCGCAGCCGCGCGCTGCCTGAGCTCTGCCGGCTGCTCGGCATCGAGGGCGCGCTCGTCGAGCAGCTGTCGACCGATACGTATGCCGTCGAGCACGACGCGCTCGTGCTTCTGCCGCCGGGCGAAGCCGCGCGCCGCTTGGGCTTTCAAGTGCCGCCGGAGGAGCTCGGGCGCGGGATCCGCTCGCTGGCGCTCGGTATGGGGCAGCTCGTCGATGCGCTGGTCGCGCGGATCGGTACGCAGCAGCTGCGGCTCGGCGCTCCCGTCGGCTCGCTCGTGCGCGCGGGCACGAGCCTGGCGGTGGAGCTGGTCGACGGATCACGGCAAGCCGCGAGCGCGATCGTCCTCGCGGTGCCCGCTCGCCACGCCGCGCGCATCGTCGAGCCCCTCGCGCTCCCCGAGAGCGGCCCGCTCGCCAGCGCCAAGCTCTTGTCGAACGTGAGCGTGAACCTGCTCTACCGGCGCGCGCAGCTCGCGGACTATCCGGCCGGCAGCGGCGTGATCTTTCCCGAGTCCTTCGGCGAGCTGGGCTTGCGAGCCGTGAGCCTCGTCGACCACAAGTTCGCCGGGCGCGTGGGCGCCGAGCAGGCGCTGCTGCGCGTGTTCTTCCGCCCTGTCGGTGACGCGCTCGCGACGTGGACGGACGCGCGCTTCGCGCTCGAAGCCGCGAGCGCGATTGGCCGGGTACTGCAGGTGAACGGTGACCCCGAGCGCAGCTGGGTCTCGCGGTGGCGCGACGCCCTGCCGGTCTTCGACGCGGCCCACAAAGCAGGAGCGGCGGCGTTCGACGCGGCTCTGCAGGCCCTGAACGTGCACGTCGCAGGCTCCGCGTTTCACGGCGCCGGCATCGACGCCGCCGTCAGCTCGGCCGAGCAGGTCGCGGCGCGCCTCTTGCGCTGAGCCGCCGCTCGACAGCGCTCGCGCGCCGGTACAGCATGCCCGGCGCATGCCAGGTTTCAGCTGGTCGACCGAGCGCGAGCCGCACGCCGAGCGCCGGCGGCGCATGCTCGAGCAGTACCCGCAGCTCAAGCAGCTGTACGGGCCGTGCCCGCGCACCAAGTACGTGTGCACGGCGCTCGTAGTCGCTCAGCTGGGTCTGGCTTACGCGCTGCGCGACGCCTCTTGGCTCGTCATCGTGCTCGTGGCCTACGGCGTCGGCGGCTTCATCAATCAGTCGCTCCTGCTCGCGATCCACGAGCTTTCGCACAACCTGGCGTTCAAAAGGCCGTGGCAAAACCGCCTGTTTGGCGTGCTCATCAATCTGCCGGTGGGCGTGCCGGTCGCGGAGACGTTCCGTTACTATCACTTGCTTCACCACACGCATCAGGGCGACCCGCGCTTCGATACTGACTTGCCGACGGAGCGCGAAGCGCGGCTCCTGCGCTCCCTGCCCGCCAAGCTCGTGTGGCTCTCCCTGCAAGGCTTCGCTTACGCGCTCCGTCCGCTGCTGGTGCATCCGAAGAAGCCGACGCTCGCGGAGCTCGGTAATTGGGCGCTGCAGATCGCCTTCAACGTCGCCATTTTCTATGTCTGGGGCGTCAAGGCGCTGGCCTACCTGCCCATCGGCTCCCTGATCGCGATGGGGCTCCACCCGATGGCGGGTCACTACATCGCCGAGCACTACGTGGTGCGACCCGGTCAGGAGACGTACTCGTATTACGGGCCGTTGAACCTGCTCGCGTTCAACGTCGGCTACCACAACGAGCACCACGACTTCCCGTACATCGCCGGATCGCGTCTGCCCCAGCTCCGCAAGCTGGCGCCCGAATTTTACGAGCCGCTCGCGACGCACCGCTCCTGGATCCAGGTGCTGTGGCGGTTTCTGACCGATCCGTCGCTCGGCGGCTACAGCCGTATCAAGCGTCGCGGCGCCGCGAGCGACGGCTGAAGCTCGCGTCGCGGCTCGCGTCGAACGCCATGATGACCGGCGTCGCTATTCGCCGAAGTCGACGTCGAAGCGCGCGGTCGCCATCGAGCGCGGCGGCAGGGTGATGGGCGAGCCAGCCTTGAGTCTGCCCAAGTCGGCCATGCGCTCGCTGCCGTCGAACACCGTGCGCGTCACGCGCGCGGGGCCGAGCGTCGCGCCGCCGAGCGCGATGACTCGTTCGCGAGTGCCGGCGTTGATCAAGACGACGCTGAGCGAGCTGCCGTCGGGCGAGAGCCAGGCGGAGGCGAGCGCCTTGGCGTCGCCGCTGTTGGTGCGGACGCGGCGCCACCCCGGATCGGTGAAGCGCGCGTAGTGGCTCATGGCGAAATAGGGGTCTTGCAGCACGAACTCCCCGTCTTCCAGGCCGATCAGGGCGGTCGGGTTCGTGCTCGGGCCGGAGCGGGGGCCAACCAGCGCCGTCTGCAGGTACATCGCGGCGCCTTCGGTGACGAGCGCGTGGTGCATCAACAGCGCCGTGTCGAAGCCGCCGGCTTGCATCTCGGTTTGGAAGAGCGGGCGCCCCATCTGCTCTCGAAGCTCGCCGAGCGCGCTCAGGCTCGAGGTGTCGACGTGCTCGCCGTCGAGGCCGTACATGTGGTGGGCGATGGCGTCCACGCGCGACATGTCGAGCTCGCTCAAGTAGACCTCGTTGCGGTAGATGCCGCTCAGCTCGGGCGCGAGGATGCGCGGCTTCGCGTCGAGCTCCTCCAGCGCGTCGACCACCGCCGTGAGCGCCTGCTCGTAGCCCGGGTAGCGAGTGCCGCCCTCGTCGCCTTCCTTGGGCAGGAACTTGCACGCCTCGGCGGTGACCCCCGGGGGCGGCACCCAATCGGGGTTGTTCTGGATACCGATGTAGTCGGGCGACAGGCCCGCCTGCGCGTAGGCGGCGAGCGAGTCGCGCCAGTAAGCAGCCAGCCCGGGGTAGTCGAACTCACCGCTGTCGAGCAGCGTGAGGGTGCAGTTGTCCGGCCCACCCAAGCAGAAGGTGCCGCCATTTTGCTTCAACGAAGCGGGCGGGCTCCAGGCCGTGAGCAGCACGAGCGGACGCCGGCCGAGCTGCTCGGTGGCGGCTGACACCAGCGTGGTCGCTTGGCCGAGCAGCGCGTCGTTGACCTCGGCGTAGCGGTTGCGGAAGCGCAGCACATCGAGGCCGAGCTCCGTGAACATGGCTCGGTCGAGCGCGGTGCGATCAGCGAGCGTGGCGAGCTCCGCCTCGCTGTAGCCGACGGTGGCCCCGAAGCCGGTGAGGCTCTGCAGCCGCGACGTCGCGTCGAGCTCGATCTCCGTGCTCGGCGCGCGCGTCGGCTGGCACGAGCCGGCCACGCACTCCGCGAGTGGTCCACAGCCCTGCTCGTCGCAGCGCGGCAAGCACATGCCGGTGATGGGCGGCGCGCTGCCCGCGCAGGCGGCGACCACTCCCGCGTCGCTCGCGGGGAGGCAAGCTGCTCCGGGAGTGCTCGTGCAAGAGTCGCCGGCGTCACACGGGGTGGTGCACATGCCGCACACGCACTGCAGGCCGTCGCACTCGACGTCGGCGCCGCAAGTCCGGAGCCAATTGGTGTGGCTGTCGGATTGCGGGCCCGGGCCTTCGTCGGGGTTACACGCGAGCGACAGCAACGCGGGAGCGAGCAGCAGCAGACGCCAGGGGTTTCGGCTGGTATTCATGACTACTCCTCGTCGGTCACCAAGTATTGCCCGCAGTAGACGGTCACTTCGTAGGTTCGAGCCGGCCGGTGCTCGCGATTGTACTCGGCCACCTCGTTCCACAACGGCACGACTTGCTGGCGGAGAGAGCGCAGCAGCGCACGCACTTCTTTCTCTTTCGGGTGCCCAGGCCAGAGGTCGAAAGACCAAGTCGTACCGCCGACCTCGTCGGCCGCAGCCGAGGTGTGCTTGCCGCTCACCACCTTGGCCGCGAGCGCGCTCAGCACGGCTCGGTGATGGTCGATGACGGCTGCCTCCCAGCCCGCCGCTTCCCCGACCGGGATCAAGCAACGCTCGGTGGTGCAGTACGCGCCGTCGCTGCGCGACTCGAGCCGCACGCGCTCTTCGCGCACCAGGCGAGCCAGGGCAGCGTCGAGCCGCTCTTGCGGGAGCGGGAGCAGCTCGCTCAGCTTGGCTTTCGGCAGCGGGCTCGCGCGGTAGATGTGAACCCACAAGAGCGCCGCGTCGGTCGCTTCCATATCGCTGCTGGGAGCGGTGCCGAGCTGCTCGAGCTCTTCTGTCGACGCCAAACGATAGCGTGTGTCGGGGCCGCGGCCGCTACGGTACACCAGGCCGCTCTCCACCAAGTCGCTCAAGATGCTGCGCACCTTGGCCTCTTCGTCGTGGCGGAAGTGCTCGAGCACCTTCTCGCGCGTGACGGACGGATGCTCGGACACGTACGAATGAATCGCGCTCCAGAGCGTCACGCCGCGGCGCGTGGCCGACTCGCTGAGCCGCTGCACCTTGAGCTGGTACGAGCGCAGCGCGATGCCGAACATGTCCGCGATCACCTTCTTGCCGACGCCTTGATGCTCGAGCTCACGCACGAGACCGATGAACACTTCATCGGCGACGTGCGAAAGGGGAGAGCGCGTGCCGTCGGCGGTGGACAGCTGCGCGATCAGCACCATCGTGTGTCTCACGACCGCGTCGATCAGTACCTGTGCGTTCATGTGGGAAGCGGCGCCGCTCGCGGCTCATGTGGCGCGAACAGGACCAGTAATTTCAATTAGGACGCATCGCGACCTTTCGTGCCAGGCAAATCATCGACGCAAAACCGGCGAGTTTTTTTTCGCCTGTGAGGTGCAAACGTTTACGTGCCTAGCGAAGAAGCGCTCGTCTTTTGCGCGCGCTGGGGCGGGGCTATGGCGTGGCCGGCGACGGCTCCGTCGCGCCGGCTCCGTCGCACCGGCCCCCGAGGCGCCCCGGGCTCGGCTATGCTTCGGGCTCTATGCCGCTTCACCAAATCGTCGGCGCCGTCCTGGTCGTCGTGGGTATCGCCGACGCCGCGGTCGGGCACCTCTTCGTCGCACCGCGAGTCCCCGATCCGACCAAGCGCCTGGTCGTGAAGGTGGCGTTCGCCATTTCGGGGATCGGCATCAGCGGCACCGGGCTCGCCCTCTTCCGGGGCTTCATCCCGGTCTAGCTCGCGCTTCCCGCTCCAGGGTCGCCGTCGCTGAGGAGGCGTAGCAACTCCGCGAGCGGGGGTGGATTGGTTGCGCGCAATGATTTAGTTGCGTGCGCAACTAATGGACGTTACGAAGCGCTGTGAGGTTTCGAGACCCAACCGCCCCCGCGCTGCAGCGCGCCGTGCAGGGGTTCGTGCGCTCGTTCGGCCTGCTGGTGACTCGGCAGACGCCGTGTGGTCAGCCTGTTTCGCCGTCGTATGCGCACGCTCTGATGCTGCTGCTCGAGCGTGAGTCGGCCGGGGTTGGCACTACTCAAACCGAGCTGGCCGAGGCGCTCGGGCTCGACAAGAGCAGCATCGCTCGGCTGTGCGCGCGCCTCGAAGCGGACGAGCGCGCCACTCAGCAGCCGCTACCAGAAGATCGACGCAGCCGCCGCGTCGCGCTCACGGGGCGCGGCCGCAAGCTGGCGGAGAACATTCAAGCCGCTAGTACGGAGCGCTTTCGCCGCGTCTTCTCCGCCATTCCTCGATCGAAGCGCGCAGACGTGGTCGCGGCGCTCTGCTTGCTGACGGCAGCAGTGCAGAGCTTGGAGGAGGAATCATGAGCTGCTCGAGAATTTTGGTGATGCTGGCGGCGCTCTCCTGTGAGCGAGCGCCCACCCCAGCCACGTCGAGCGCGGCGCCGGCCGGGCTGACGTCTAGCTCGGCCACGCCCAGCACGGCGAACGCCGACACGGCGAACGCCGACACGGCGAGCTCGCTCACGGCGGCGAGTGCGCTCGATCGCTTGGACTCGCGGCGCCCCGTTCCGCTGCTGCCGATGATGGCCCAGCATCAGAAACAGAACATGCGCGACCACCTCGAGGCCGTGCGCGATATCGTGAGCGCCGCCGCCAACGCTGACTTCGCTCAGGTGGAGCAAGCGACGCGGCGCATCGGCTATTCCGAGAGCATGGGCCGAATGTGCGAGCACATGGGCGCGGGCGCACCCGGCTTCACCGAGCAGGCCCTCGCGTTCCACCACGCGGCTGACCAGATTGGCCAAGCCGCTGCCCAGCGCGACGCCAACGCCGTCATGAAGGCCCTGGCGACCACGCTCGGCCACTGCACGAGCTGCCACTCCACCTACAAGCAGCAGCTCGTCGACAAGTTGCCTTAGCTAGCGCGCGCCGCCTGCGCCACCCGCACCTGCGCCGCCGCCGTCGTGGCCTGCGCCACCAGCGTGGCCTGCGCCGCCGTCTCCGGCGCCGCCGTGTCCCGCGCCGCCCTCACCGTGGGGATCCGGCTCCTGCTCCCGCTTCGCCAGGCAGAGCGGCGCGCAGCCTTCGAAGGCTGCGATGCACGCCGCCTCACGCCCTTCGTGGCCCAGCTCATGGCAGTCACCGGTGGGGGTGCCCCGATCGTCGAGAAAATGGCAGAGCTCGCCCAGCGCTTGGCAGTAGGGGTTCGTGACGGGCTCGGGGGTGACGGCGGCGCCGCCCGCGCCGGTCCCACCTGCACCAGAGTCGTCTGCGACGCAGACGGTGATGCACGCGGTGAATTGCTCTCGGCAATTCTCGGCGTTGCCACGGTGTCCGAGCTCATGACAATCGCTGATGGGGCCGTCGCCCGTGTCGGCCGCGTGGCAGAGGGTGCCGAGCACCGCGCACTCCGAAGAGCTGCTGGGGCCGCCTCCGCCGACGTTCGCGCCGGCGTCGCCCGTGCTTGCGCCGCCTTCCGTCGAGGTCGGCGAGCCGCCGGTCTGATCACTACTGGGTTGGTCGTCGCCATCGCCGCAGGCGAAGATCAAGCTAGCGGCGACGAGCGGAGCGAAGACGTAGCGCAGGCGAAGCGAGACCATGGGCAGCGTCTACAACACGTCTGCGGCGAGCGGCCTGCGACAAATCGTCGCGCCGAGGCGAGGGCTAGCGCTGCTGCCGGCCGAAGGGCGCCGCTGCTGCGGCCGAAGGGCACCGCTGCTGCGGCCGAAGCAGCCCGACACCGGAAATCGGCAGGGACCAGGGACAGCCCTTGCTTAGTACTATCGCGCATAGTAGATGCCGGGAATGTGCTTGGGAGCGCAAATCACGTGAAGTTTCGGCTGCGCTCGGGCCAGCGTGGCGTGCAGCTGCGGCTATTCGAGCTCGAGGCGGCGGTGATGGAGGTGGTGTGGGCGAGGGGCCTCTGCGCGTTCTCGGTGTCGGAGCTTCAGCAGCAGCTCGAGCGAACGCGCGAGATTGCCTACACCACGGTGATGACGACCCTCTCGCGGCTTCACGAGAAGGGCCTGCTCAGCCGCAAGCGAGAGGGCAAGAAGTACCTGTACTCACCGCTGCTCAGCCGCCAAGAGTTCCTCGAAGCGACGGCGCGCGAGGTGCTCGACCGTTCCATCGATGAGACTACCGCGCTCGCGCTGTTGGCGGAGAAGGTGTCGGAAGCGACGGCCACGGAGCTCGACGACCTGGAAGCCTTGATCCAGCGGCGACGCAAGGAGCTCGGAAAGTGAGCGAGCTCGCGTTTCCGGTTTTGGGGGCGGCGCTGGTCGTCCTTTGCGTCTTACCCGCCGCCGCGCTCCTGGGCCTGCTGCTGAGCGTCGTCGTCGATCGAGCGCGCGGCGGGCGCCTGGTGCGCTGGGGCGGAGCGCGGCACGCGCTGCTCACGCTGCCGTGCTTGCTGCCGCTGGTGTGGGTGGTATCGGCCGGCGTGCACCAGGCCGAGCCGGGGCGTGCCGTCCTCGCCTGCATGTTTGGCCATGAAATCGAGCAGCTCTGCTTGGAGCCGCTGCTGTTCGTGGTCTTACTGCTCGCTTTCAGCGCTTGGCGCCTGCGCTCCCTGGCGCGCCCGCTCCGCCTCGCGAAGAGCGCGCGCTTGCCGGAAAGCGCGCCCGAGGCGGTGCGCGTGGCAGGTCTGATCCGTAGGAACGCGCGGCTGAAGCCGCTGATCGGGCGCTGGCTCATCGCTCGCGATACCGTGGGTGGTTGCGCCGCGCTCGGGTTACTGCGCCCCGTCGTGGCGCTCGACGCTCAGTTCGTCCGCGCTTGCGACGACGAGGCCCTGGTCGGCGCGCTGTCACACGAGCTCGAGCACGTGCGAGGGTTCGATCCGCTGCGCTACTGGCTGCTCGCCGCGGCCGTGCGCCTCGTGCCGTTCGGCGAGGCGCTGTTGGGGCGCAGCGCGGCCGCTTGGTTGTTCTCGCGTGAGGTCGAGTGCGATCGCGCCGCCGTGCTGGCCGGCGCCGCGCCGCTGGGCGTGGCGCAAGCTTTGCTGCGAGCGTCACGACCGGCGAGCCCAGTCCTAGCGCACATCGGCGGCGCGGCTTCGCGCCTGCGCCTGCGTGTGGAGCTGCTGCTCGCCTACGCCGAAGCGCGCCCGCGCGACGACGTCTCGCGGGGGCGCGCGCCGCTCGTCCTGTCCATGCTGCTCGCGGTTGGGGTGGGGCTATTGCCGCACGCCTTCGGCGCCCACCCGCTCGACTTCTTGCACACTGGGCTCGAGCGCCTCATGTCCCAAGTTTTTCTGCGGTGATGCTCGAGCTCCGAGGACGAAACCCATGCCTGCCGCTATATCGACTGTCGCCCGTAGGGGATGGGGCCTTCGCGGCCTCGGCTTGGCCTTGGCCTTGAGCGGCTCGCTCGTCGCGAACGCCGCCCGCGCCGAAGACGAGCAGGTGGCGCCGACGAGCCGCGCGGCGCCGGCGGCGCTCCTGACGCGCGCTCGCTTGGTCGAGCTGCTGCGCTACGCACCCGATACCCGCGCCGGTGATGCGAGCGTCGCCGTCTCGCGCTCGGCGCTGGCCGCGTCGGGAGCAGCGGCTGAAAATCCGCTACTCTCCGGCCTCGGCGGTGTGCGCTTGAACCCGGACGGCGGGCGCCCGTTCGCCGCCAGCGCGACGTTGTCTTGGCCGGTGGAGCTCGGAGGGAAGCGCGACGCGCGACGCGGCGCGGCCGAGGCCGAGAACCGCGAGGCTCGAGCTAGTAACGACGCCGTCAACCGGCAGCTGCTGCTCCGCGCGCTGCTCGAGCACGCGGCTGCGCTGCGCGACGCCGCCCAGCTCAAAATCGCGGAGGCTCGCCTCGAGAACTCGACGCGCGTGCTGGCCAGCGCGGAGCGTCGCCGTGCGGCGGGCAGCGTGCCCCCTCTCGACGTGGCGCTGGCGACGCTGCAGCGCGGTCGCGACGCCGCCTTGGCCGCCACCGCCGCGGGCGACCGCGAGGCCTCGCTCGTGCGGCTGCAGGCGCTGCTCGGCCTGCCCGCAAGCACGCCCACCGAAGTCGGCGGACCCCTCGTGCCCGAGCTGGAGCCTCCTCCGCTGCCCGCGCTCTTGCACCGCTTGGACGAGCGCGTCGAGGTGCGCGCTGCCGGGGCCCGCGTTCACGCCGCGAAGGCGAGAGCCGCGCGTGAGCGGTCGCTCGGCTCGCCCACCGTGAGCGTGCTCGCGCAGTACGAGCGCGACGATGGCTCGAACGTCGCCTTGGTGGGCCTGGCCGTGCCCATCCCGGTGCTGAGCACGAACCAGCTCGGCAAGGCGACCTCGAGCGCGGAGGTCGGCGCGGCGCAGGCTCGGCTCGTCGCCGCGCGCGCGACCGCTTCCGGCGAGCTGCGCGCTCTCTACGTGCGCTACGAGGCGACGCTGCGCGCGCGGGCGGCGCTGGCGCCGACGGCGGCTGCCGCCAAAGAATCGATGGCGCTGGCGACGCGAGCCTACGAGCTCGGGGAGGGTGATCTGGCGAGCGTGCTGCTCGTGCACCGTGAAGCGCTCGAGGCCGAGCGCGCCTTGCTCGAAACCGAGCACGCGCACGCCGTCGCGCGGCTCGAGCTGCTCGTCGCCGTGGGAAGCACGCCGCCATGACGGACGGGCCCGCCGCGGATCCCCCTCCTGCCCCGGCTCGCAAACGGACGCTGGTTCGCGTCGTGGGCGGCCTCGCGCTCGTCGCCGCGACGGCGGGCATCACCGTCTTCGTCGAGCATCGCCTGCACGGTCACGACGAGCACGAGCACGAGCACGACCACCACACACCAGGCAAGGAAGACGAGCACGGCCACGCCGACGCGGCCGGCGAGCACGGCCATGAGCCAGGTCGGGTGCAGCTCACCCCCGAGCAAACGAAGAACGCGAAGCTGGGCGTTCGCGTCGCCGCTCCCGGTAGAGTGGCGGTGGCCCTGGCATTGCCCGGCGAGGTCGCGCTCAACACCGAGCGCGTCGCCCACGTGACGCCGCGCGTGAGCGGCACGGTGCGCGAGGTGAAGAAGCAGCTGGGCGACTCGGTGAAAAAGGGCGACGTGCTGGCGGTGCTCGACAGCCGGGAGCTCGCCGATATGCAGCGCGATTTGCTCGCCGCCAAAGAGCGCCGGGAGCTTGCCGAGAGTAACTTCAAGCGGCAAGAGCAGCTCTTCAACGAGAAAATAGGCGCCGAAAAGGACTTTTTGTCGTCCAAGCAGGCCCTGGCTGAAGCCAACATCGAATACCGCGCCGCCAGCCAGAAGCTCGCAGCGGGAGCGGGCGCGCGCGCTGGGGGCACCGGCTTGGTGCTAGCCGCGCCGCTCGACGGCACCGTCATCGAAAAGCACGCCGTGGTGGGCGAGGTGCTGAGCGATCAGCGGCTCGCCTTCGTCATCGCCGACCTGTCCACACTGTGGGTCAACGTCACCGTTTACGCCAAAGACTTGCCCAAGGTCCACGTCGGGCAACGCGCGATCGTGCGCGCGGAAGGTATCGCCGAGCCCGCGGCGGGCACCGTGACGTACCTCGATCGCGTCGTGGGTGAGCAGTCGCGCTCGGCGATCGCGCGTATCGTGCTCGATGAGCCCGACGCCAAATGGCGCTCAGGCTTGTTCGTGACCGCCGACATCGCCATCGAGGAGGTCGACGCGGCGGTGGTTGTGGCCTACGAGGGCGTCCAGCGCGTCGAGGGCAAAGAGGTGGTGTTCGTGCAGGAGGGCAGCGCGTTCGAGGCGCGCCCGGTCACGCTCGGGCGCCAGGGCATCGCCAAAGCGGGCGAGCGCTTCGTCGAGGTCGTGAGCGGCTTGAAGCCCGGCGAGAGTTACGTGGCCGAAAATAGCTTCATTTTGAAGGCCGAGCTGGGGAAATCCGAAGCTGGGCACGAGCACTGAGCCATGATGGCGCTGCTCTCGAAGGTGCTGGCGTTCTCGGTCGCGCATCGCTGGCTGGTGGTGACGCTGGCGCTCGCGGTCGGCGCGCTCGGCGTCTACAACTTCAATCGGCTGCCGATCGACGCGGTGCCGGACATCACGAACGTCCAAGTCCAGATCAATACCCAGGTCAAGGCGCTGTCGCCGGTCGAGGTCGAGCGACAGGTCACGTTCCCGATCGAATGGTCGATGGGCGGCATCCCGCGGGTGGAGCAGGTGCGCTCGCTGTCGCGCTACGGCCTGTCGCAGGTCACTGTCATCTTCGAAGATGGCACTGACATCTACTGGGCTCGTCAGCTCGTCAGCGAGCGGCTCTCGTCGTCCAAAGCCAGCTTGCCGCCCGGCCTCGAGCCGCAGATCGGTCCCGTCGCGACCGGCCTCGGTGAAATCTACATGTGGACGCTCGAGGCGGACGCCAACGCGCGCACGCCCGAAGGCCGGCCCTACGAGCTGACCGATCTGCGCACCTTGCAGGATTGGGTGGTGCGGCCGCAGGTGCGCACCGTCCCGGGCGTCACCGAGGTCAACTCGATCGGCGGCTACGAGCGCCTCTATCAAGTTGCGCCGGATCCGACCCGCCTCGTCGGCTACGGCTTGTCGTTTCGCGACGTTTTGCGCGCGCTCGCCGCCAACAACGCCAACGCGGGCGGCGGTTACATCGAGCACAAGGGGGAGCAGTACCTGATTCGCGCCACCGGCTTGGTGCAGAGCGAACGCGACATCGGTGAAATCATCGTCGGTAACCGCCAGGGCACGCCGGTGCGCATCCGCGACGTCGCCGAGGTGGGTAGCGGTAAAGAGCTGCGCACGGGCGCCGCCACCGAAGACGGTCGCGAAGCCGTGATCGGCACCGCCATCATGCTCGTCGACGAGAACAGCCGCGCTGTCTCGCAGCGCGTCGACGCCAAGATGAAGACGGTCAACAAGTCTTTGCCCGCAGGGGTGAAGGCCAAGACGATCTACGACCGCACCTACTTGGTAGACGCGACGCTGCGCACGGTTCGCAACAGCCTGCTCGAGGGCGCGCTGCTGGTGGTGGCGGTGCTGTTCTTGCTGCTGGGCAACATTCGCGCGGCGCTGATCGCGGCCCTCGCCATCCCATTCTCGATGCTGATCGCCATCACCGGCATGGTGCAGACGCGCACCAGCGGCAACCTGATGAGCTTGGGCGCCATCGATTTCGGGCTGATCGTCGACGGCTCCGTGATCATCGTGGAGAACTGCGTGCGCCGCTTCGCGGAGGAGCAGCACCGGCTCGGGCGGCTCCTGACCAAGCAAGAGCGCATCAAGCTCGCTTTCGACGCGTCGCAGGAGGTGCGCCAAGCGACCATGTTCGGCGAGCTGATCATCGCCATCGTCTACTTACCGATCCTCACGCTCACGGGCATCGAGGGCAAGATGTTCAGGCCGATGGCGGTGACGGTGGTGCTGGCCCTGGCGGGCGCGACGGTGCTCTCGATCACGCTCATCCCGGCGCTGGTCGCGATCTTCATGAAGGGAAAGGTCGAAGAGCGCGACAACTGGCCGATCCGAAGAGCCAAAGGGCTCTACGAGCGCGTGCTGCGCTGGAACCTCGGCCACCGCGTCAAGGTCGTGACCGCGAGCGTCGCGCTGCTCGGCGTGGGGGTCGCGGTGGCGGTCGGGCTCGGCAGCGAGTTCGCACCCAAGCTGAGCGAAGGCGCGCTGGCGATCCAACCCGCGCGCATCCCCTCCGTGAGCCTCACCACCAGCGTCGAGATGCAAATGCAGCTCGAACGGCTGCTGCGCCAGCGATTCCCCGACGAGATAGCCCATATCTTCGCGCGCACCGGCACCGCCGAGGTCGCGACGGACCCGATGGGGCCGAACGTATCGGACACCTACGTGATGCTGCAGCCGCGTGAGCGCTGGACGAAGGCGCGCACGCAAGAAGAGCTGGCGGAGGCCATGGAGCAGGTCATCGCCGAGCTACCCGGGCAGAGCTACGAGTTCAGCCAGCCGATCGAGCTGCGCTTCAACGAGCTCATCTCCGGCGTGCGCAGTGAGGTCGCGGTCAAGGTGTTCGGCGACGATCTCGAGGTGCTCTTGCGGGAAGCCAAAGCGGTGGCGCGCGTGCTCGCGGCGACCCCCGGCGTGGCCGATCTGAAGGTCGAGCAGGTGACGGGCCTGCCCGTGCTCACCATCGACATCGATCGCCGGTCGATCGCCCGCTATGGCCTCAACGTGGCCGACGTCCAAGAGGTGGTCGAGGCCGCGGTCGGCGGCGTGAGCGCGGGCGAGGTGTTCGAGGGCGACAAGCGCTTCGACCTGGTGGTGCGGCTGCCCGACAACATTCGACGTGATCTCGACGCGCTCGAGAACTTGCCGGTCGCGGTTTCGGTGCCGGTCGACGCCGACGCACGCGAGAGCGTCGAGAAACGCAGCCCTCGGCCGTCGTTCGTTCCGCTCGGCGCGCTCGCCAAGATCGCGATCGTAGACGGCCCCAACCAGGTGAGCCGCGAAAACGGCAAGCGTCGCGTGGTGGTGCAGTGCAACGTGCGCGGCCGCGATTTGGGCGGCTTCGTCGCCGACGCGCAGAGCCGTATCGACGCGGAGGTGAAGCTCCCGACCGGCTATTGGCTCGAGTGGGGCGGACAGTTCGAGAACCTGCTCGCGGCGCGCGCGCGCCTTTCGCTGGTGGTGCCCGTCGCGCTGGCGCTGATCTTCGGCTTGCTGTTCCTCTCGTTCGGCGCGCTGAAGAACGCGCTGCTCATCTTCACCGGCGTGCCGCTCGCGCTCACGGGCGGCATCTTGGCGCTGTGGCTGCGGGGTATGCCGATCTCGATCTCGGCCGCCATCGGTTTCATCGCGCTCTCGGGCGTGGCCGTGCTCAACGGCCTGGTGATGCTGACCTTCATCGAGAATTTGCGGCGTCACGGTGAGTCGCTCGACGACGCCGTGCTCCACGGCTCCGTCAGCCGCTTGCGCCCGGTGCTGATGACGGCGCTGGTGGCCGCTCTCGGCTTCATCCCGATGGCGCTCGCCACCGGCACTGGCTCCGAAGTCCAGCGCCCCCTCGCGACCGTCGTCATCGGCGGCATCCTCTCGTCCACCGCCCTCACGCTGCTCGTATTGCCCGTGCTCTATCGCATGTTCCACCGCCCCAACGAGCCGCTACCCGCGCCGCCAAGCTAAGGGCCCGAGCGCCGCGCCCTGCCGCCGCCGCACCCTTCGCGCTGCAGCACGGCGGGACCTGAGCCCGCTGGGTTTGCGCGTTGGCTCAGGGCGTTGCGCGTGCGCTCGGCGCGCTTTCCCGCGTCGTGCTACGCGGCGGACATGGGGACCACGACCTCGGCCGATAGCCTATTCGATGAGTTACGCCAGACGGGCGAGACACTCGCCGACGAGCTCCGCGTGCGAATCATGTCGTTGGGGGCGGCGGCCATCCCTCCGCTCATCGCGCTGCTCGAAGACGAAGATGCTGCGGCTGAGGATTCGCCCGGCCAAGGTTGGCCGCCAATCCACGCCGTCGACCTTCTGGCGGACCTCCGGGCGGAAGAGGCCATTGGGCCCATGCTCGTCGCGCTGAGCGGCGGTGACATGGACGACATCCTGTCGAGCCGCATTGCGGTGCGCCTGCCTTCGTTTGGTCCCGCCGCTCTCGAGCCCGCGCTGGGAGAGCTGGCGAAGACCCGCGGCACCCAACGCGCCGTCATTCTCTGCGCGACCGTGGCCAGGCTGGGGGTCAAGGAAGAGCGAGTCTGGACGGAGCTTTCGACGTGTTTCGACGACGAACCTTTCCTCAGTGCAGGATTTTTGGCTGACTACGGCGACGCCCGCGCGCTCCCGTTGCTCGAACGCGAGATCTTCGAATTCGACGAAGACGGCCCGCCCGCGGTGAAGCGTTTCGACTTGAAGCTCCTCGTTCAGGCCTATGAGCAGCTCGCGGGCGAGCTACCCGACGACCTTCGCGACCATGTCGAGTACCTGTTCGAGCTTCTGTCGCCGCCAACGGATGCGATCGCCTCGCCACCAACTACGGCGAACATCAAGGTCGGCAGGAACGACCCGTGTCCGTGTGGCAGCGGCAAGAAGCACAAGCGTTGCTGCCTCTGAGCTTGAGGTGCTGGACGGCGCCGGCGCCGCTGTCGATGGGAACTGCACCCAAGCTTATTTGCTCAAGTCACGGTAGAAGACGGTCGTGGCACACAGGCCACCTTCCGGCCACAAAGCGTAATTCGGAATCTCGCCGACTCGCTGCCAACCGAGTCGAGTGTACAGGCGATCCGCGTCGCTGCCCGTCACCGTATAGGACTAGCAAGGTTTTCCCGGCCTCGCGTGCCGCGCCTTCGATTGCGTGCATCAGCGCCGCACCCAAGCCCTGCCGTCGGACGCGAGGGTGCACCTGCATTTTGGCTACATCCGCCCGGTGCGGCTGATTGTCCGGCATGCTCGTCAGCAGCTGTACGGTCCCAATAATGGCCCCCGATTCGGACTCTTCGGCGATGAGAAGGATGCGCTCACCACGCCCCGCGCTCGCGATAGCGTTCTGCCAGAAGCTCAGCGCTCGCTCACGCGATAGCGGCAGCATGAAGCCGACTGACGCACCCGCCTCCACGGTTGCCAGGAGTACATCGACCAAACCCTCCACAATCCTGGGATCAGCGTCGGCACGTCGAATACGAAACGGGTTGGTCATCCTTGGCGCTTTCCGGCGAACGGTGACGGGCTACGTGCTCGGAAGAGCGATCACCCTCCCGAAGCCTCCCGCCGTAAGCTACACCGGTTTCCGCGCGAAAAGATCGGCGGCACGCCGAGCGCCCTCGTCGTGGCCGCAGAAAAGCCAGGTCTTGCGGTTCTTACGCCGCGCCACTTTCTCGAGGGCTGCCAATTCCGGATGATCGGAGCGGTAGTGCGGCGCCACGGCATAGACCAAAGCGTCCTTCACGATCTGCTCGCGCAGCATCGCGCTGAAACCCTGAGCTTTCCCGGATTTCCTGGACACCCAGCGAGGAGGGTATCCTCGGGGATAGTTCATGGAAACGAAGACCACTCGAAAGCGGCACAACCGCCCAGAAGCGTTCAAGCGTGAGGCTGTACGGCAACTCGAGGCACGCGGTGAGCGGACCGTCGCCGACGTCGCAGCCAGCCTAGGCGTCGCAGAGAATCTGCTGCATTCCTGGAAGAAGAAGTACGGCAGCGCCGCGGAGCAGGTGCGCAGGGAGCGCGGTGGCGAGACGCAGGAAGAGGAGCTGAAGCGCCTTCGACGCGAAGTCACGCAGCTGAAGCAGGAGCGTGATGTCCTAAAAAAATCGGTAGCCGTCTTCGCGAGAGACCGCTCGTGAGCCCGTACGAGCTGGTGGACTCGGAGAAGGCGGCGTTTCCGGTTGGCGTGCTGTGCGAGGCAGTCGGCGTATCGCGGAGCGCGTACTACGCCTTGCGGCGCTCGGGGCCGTCGGAGCGCCAGCTGGCGAACGAGCGCTTGCTCGCCGAGATTCGCGCCATCCACGTCGAGAACGAAGCGCGCTACGGCAGCCCGCGGATTCTCGACGAGCTTCGTGAACGGGGGTACGAAGTCGGCAAGCACCGCGTGGCGCGTCTCATGCGCGAAAACGGCATCTTTGGCCGCATCCGGCGTCGGTTTCGGCACACCACCGATTCAAACCACAAGCTGCCTGTCGCGCCGAGCTTGCTCGAACAGGACTTCACCGCGACGGCGCCGAATCAGGCCTGGGTCGGCGACATCACGTACATCTGGACCGCGGAAGGGTGGGCGTACCTGGCCGTGCTGCTCGACTTGTACTCACGCCGCGTCGTCGGCTGGGCGCTGCGCAAGTCGCTCAGTCGCGAGGTAGCATTGTCGGCCCTGGAGCACGCGCTGACCTGCCGTAGGCCCCCGCCAGGCCTGGTGCATCACACGGACCGCGGCAGCCAATACGCAAGCTACGAGTACCGCGGG
>JAEYWK010000188.1 GCA_023431345.1 Pseudomonadota bacterium | reverse complement strand
ACAACACCTATGAGATGCTGCGCGCGGTGATCAACAAAGTGAAACAAGTCCCTTCTGAAAAGGGCCTCGGCGTCTTTTACTGGGAACCGCAGGGTGCCCGTACCTGGAGCCATTATGCGCTGAGCGCCTGGGGTGATGACGGCCGTCCCACCAAAGCGATGGATGCTTTCATTGATTGAATGCCCACTCACTCCGATCAGGATGAAAAAAAATAAACCTGAAAGCGGTAGCACCTGTTACATCAATAAGAACAAATAAAAATATGAAAAAACAAATCCTTCTAACTCTACTTTTCACTGTCTCCATCTTCATGGCTCACAGTGAGACACCCCGTGTGGAACCATCCTTTTGGTGGAGCGGTATGGCAGAGACCGAACTGCAGCTGATGGTGAGCGGCGAGAGGATTGCCGACTATACTGCTTCAATCACATCGACGCATGTCTCCATCAAAGAGGTGGTGACCCTCCCAAACCGCAATTACCAGCTTATTTACCTCGATCTCTCCGGAGCTGTTCCGGAAACCTTCGACCTGGTTTTCACCAACGGTAAGAAAAAGATCACCGTTCCATACGAGCTGAAGGAACGCAACCCGAAACGGCTGTTGATAGAGAGCTTTGGCCCGTCGGATGTGCTCTACCTGATCATGCCCGACCGCTTTGCCAACGGCGATCCCACGAACGACCAGATACCGATGCGCACCGAATACAAGGTGGACCGCAACGACCCCAATGCACGGCACGGTGGTGATCTGAAAGGGATCTCCGACCGCCTGGGATATCTCGCCGACCTGGGGGTCACCGCCATCTGGCTCAACCCGGTGCTGGAGAATGACATGGAGGGTGGCTCCTACCACGGTTACGCCACCACCGACTACTACCGGGTGGATCCCCGCTTCGGTAGCAACGAGGAATACCGTCAGCTGATCAGCAACGCCCATGAGAAAGGGATGAAGGTGGTGATGGACATGATCTTCAACCATTGCGGCAGCGACCACCCCTGGCTGACAGAGGTGCCCTCACCCGACTGGTTCAACAACCTGGAGGAGTATGTGCAAACCTCTCATATGAAAGAGATGTACTTCGACCCCTATGCCTCGGAGTATGACAAGAGCAAGATGGTGGATGGTTGGTTCGTACCCACCATGCCCGACCTGAACCAACGTAACCGCCATGTGGCGAAGTACCTCATCCAGAACAGCATCTGGTGGATCGAGTACTCCGGTGTGGATGGCATCCGACAGGATACCTATCCCTATGCCGACTATGAGATGATGGTCGACTGGCTCATGGCGGTGGAAAAGGAGTACCCCGACTACAACATCGTGGCGGAGGCATGGCTCAATAACCCCATTGGCACCGCTTTCTGGCAGGGCAACAGTCCCCTCAACCCCAACAACACCCATCTCAAATCGGTGATGGACTTCCGCTTCATGGGGCTATCGCACAGTGCTTTCTTCGAAGAGACCACCGAGTGGAACGGGGGACTGCACGGCATCTACGACCATATGACCTACGACTTTATCTATCCCGATATCTACAACGTGTTGCGCTTCCTCGACAACCACGACACCGACCGTTTCCTGAAGGAGTACCCGCAGGAGCTCTCCGGTTGGAAACAGGCGGTCACCTTCCTGCTCACCATGCCCGGCACACCGCAAATCTACTACGGCACGGAACTGTTGATGCATGGCAACAAAAGCAGGCATGATGGTTATGTCCGGCTTGATGTGCCCGGTGGTTGGCCCGGTGATAAAGTGGATCACTTCACCCGTACGGGACGCGATGCAATTCAGAACGAGGCGTTCGACTACCTCAGCAAGCTGCTCCACTGGCGGCAGGACAATGAGGTGATCGCCCGTGGTGGCATGAAACATTACGTGCTGCAGAAGGGGGTCTACCTCTACGAGCGCTTCCTGGGTGATGACAAAGTACTCGTTTTCATGAACGGAACATCGGGCGAAGTGACAGTAAACCTTGACCGTTATGCAGAGTCTATACAAGGGATGAGCAGTGCCAGGGATTTTCTTTCGGGCAAAACCATCACCCTGGGTGAGACGCTGACGCTTTCTCCCAAGGAGGTACTGTTACTGCAATAAGCAACGATGATTGCATAATACATAACAAACCATTTTCAAATGAAATATCCAGCTAAAAGCTTTTTCTATCTGTTGTTGCTCCTCTTCGCCCTCTCCTGCGGTGAGGATCCGGTGGTGACGCCGGAACCCCAACCGGAACCGGAGCCGGAACAACCGGGTCCCGAGGAACCTGCTCCATTATCTGACTGGTTCTCCTGGGAACCTGCTGCCGCCGATGCCGACAAGGAGTTGACCATACGATTCAAAGCTCCCAACAAAGAATCGGGATTATTCAACTACACCGGTGAGGTCTATGCCCATATTGGTGTGGTGAGTGAGGGCACCTGGAAGTATGTGCCGGCAGAATGGAAAGAGAACATTGCGAAATGCAGGATGCAGAAGATAGAGGGCGAGGCAAATGCATGGGAGCTCAAGCTCACCCCCACCATCCGCGAATGGTTTGGCTCCGGCGAGACACCGGTCAACAAGATCGGTATTGTGGTCAGAAGTGCCGATAGCGAAAAGAAAGGCAACAAGGATGGCAATGATTTCTTTATTGAAAACATCACCGACAGCAAGTACAAGCCATTTCAGCCGGGAGCGGTGAAGAGTGGCACCATGACCGCCGGGCTGCAACATGGCATCAACATCGTTGACAACAGCACCGTGACACTGGTGCTCTATGACAAGGACAAGTATGGCGCACGGAAGGATTTCGCCCATGTGGTGGGCGACTTCAACAACTGGACGCTGAGCAACGACGAGCAGTCGCAGATGTTCCGCGACGATGCTGCCGGCTGCTGGTGGATTACCCTCACGGGGCTTGACCCCGCGAAAGAGTATGCCTTCCAGTATTACCTGGGCAACACGGGGCAGGATGCCATCCGCGTGGCCGACCCCTATGCCCGTAAGGTACTGGATCCAAACAACGACACATATATCTCTGCCTCCACCTATCCGGAGAACATGACTTACCCGGAGGGAGCCATAGGGATCGTTTCTGTTTTCAGGATTCAACAAGAAACATTTAACTGGCAGGTACCCCAATTCGAGAGACCGTCACGAGACAACCTGGTGATCTATGAGATGCTGCTGCGTGATTTCACGGAAAGTAGTGATATCAATGGAGCGATGGCGAAGCTGGATTACCTGCAGTCGCTCGGCGTGAATGCCATTGAGCTGATGCCGGTGCAGGAGTTCGACGGCAACGACAGCTGGGGCTACAACCCCGCCTTCTTCTTTGCCATGGACAAGGCTTACGGCACCGACAGGATGTACAAGGAGTTTATCGATGAGTGTCACAGCAGAGGTATCGCAGTGATCCTCGACGTGGTCTACAACCACGCCACAGGCGCCAACCCCTTTGCCAGGATGTGGTGGGATGCGGCGAACAACAAAACTGCAACCAACAACCCCTATTTCAATGTGGATGCACCCCACCCCTATAGCGTCTTCCATGACTTCAACCATGAGTCTGACCTGGTGCGTACCTTCGTGAAGCGCAACCTGCAGTTCCTGCTGGAGGAGTACAACATCGACGGCTTCCGGTTCGACCTCACCAAGGGATTTACCCAACGTACTTCAACCGAGTCCACAGCTGGTAATTACGATGCGTCGCGCATTGCAATCCTGAAGGATTACAACCAGACCATCAAGGCGGTCGATCCGGAGGCCTGGGTGATCCTGGAACATTTTGCCGACGACAGGGAGGAGACCGAACTCTCCAACGAGGGGATGATGGTGTGGCGCAACCGCAACAACGCCTATGCACAGGCAGCAATGGGCTGGAAGAGTGATTCAGATTTCAGGGGAGTCTATTACAACACATCGGCACGCCCTGTAAACAGCCTGGTAAGCTATATGGAGAGCCACGACGAGGAACGGGCCGCCTACAAACAAGCACAGTATGGCAACGGGATCCTGAAGACAAGCCTCGATGCACAAATGTCACAACTGGGCGTCAATGCCGCTTTCTTCTTCACCGTACCGGGACCGAAAATGGTGTGGCAGTTCGGGGAGATGGGATATGATGTCTCTATTGATGAGAATGGCCGTACGGGTCGCAAACCGTTGAGGTGGGAATACCTGACGGTGACTGAGCGAAAGGAGCTGCATGACACCTATGCAACACTTATCGGGCTAAGGCGCGATCATCCCGAGCTGTTTAACTCCACCGCTACGCTCAACTGGCAAGTAACCGACACTTTCTGGGAGCAGGGTCGATTCCTTACCCTCTCTTCGTTTGGGAACAGCAAGCAGATTGTTGTAGTGGGCAACTTCACCAATGAATCGATCAATGCGGCAACAACCTTTCCGCAACTGGGAGACTGGTACAACTATCTCAACCCGACGGAGATTACCACGGTTCACTCGAAGCCCATGAACATCGCCGTGCCGGCCAACAGTTTCCGGATCTTCAGTAATTTTCCGGAATAGAGTTTCGACTGTTTCTATTGAACGTTTGAAAAGAGGGAGTAACCGACTCGGTCACTCCCTCTTTTTTTCGGATAAAAAGCGGATAGAATAAACATATTCCATCATTCCGGTGTTTAGAGTGGTAATCACAGTAACGACAACATCAAAATGAAATCTATCGCAATTATTTACGGTTCCAGTACCGAGAACACCAAGAGAGCTGCAGAGAAGATCGCTGAAAAGATCGCTGACTACAACCCTACCTTGGT
>JAEYWK010000158.1 GCA_023431345.1 Pseudomonadota bacterium | reverse complement strand
CACCCACCCACGACCGCCAGGCACGACGATGACGACCGAGCACGACGAGCTGCGCACCCTGATCGCGGACCTCGAGGCGCAGGCCCCCACGCTGGAGCTGACCCGGTTCACCGAGGACGACGCGTGGGCGGTGGGCTCGTGGCTGTGGGAGACCGCGCGCGAGCGCGACCTGCCGATCGCGGTGAGCATCCGCCGCGGCGAGCACCGCCTGTTCCACGCCTCGCGGCCCGGCACGTCCGCCGACAACGACGCGTGGATCGAGCGCAAGGAGCGGCTGGTCCGCCGGTACGAGGTCGCGTCGTTCCTGCTCAGCCGCCGCTTCGCGCTGTCGGGTCAGCGCCTCGAGGACGTCGGCCTGGACCCGCTGCTGCACGCCGCCGCGGGTGGCTGCGTGCCCGTGACCGTCACGGGCGTCGGCATGGTCGGCACGGTCACCGTCTCCGGGCTGCACCAGGCCGACGACCACGCGCTCGTCGTCGAGGCGCTGCGCGTGCTGCAGCGCGTGAACTCACCCGCCTGACGTCTCGTCGGACCCCTTGACGGTCCACTTGCTTCTTGCAGGTGTGGCTTCGTCCACGTATGTCCGAAGCCAGGGGAGCCCGCCATGACCGCGATGTTCGTCAACCTGCCGGTGACCGACCTCGAGCGCGCCAAGGCGTTCTACGAGGCCGTCGGGTTCAGCATCAACCCGCAGTTCACCGACCACAACGCCGCGTGCGTCGTCGTCGAGGACGGCCACAGCTACTCCATTGCACACAGTGGCCGGAGTAGGGGTCATCACAGCCGGCGTCCGGCAAGTCATCCGCGGTGGGCAATCACCTCCTGAACCTGGTTGACCGACGGCACGTAGCCTCGACGGTTCTGCATCCTGAAGTCCTTCAACCTCGGCAATCTAGCGATCGGACTCAGATCCCCGTCCGTGACTCTCGTCGAGTCGTAGAGGTACAACCGCTCCAAGTTCACCAGGCCCCCCAGCGGCGCAAGCGTCGGGATCTCTCCCCCCTCGCTGAGGTCAAAGAACCGCAATGAGGCGCAACCTGCGACCGGCGCTATGTCGGCTCTTCGCGGTTCGTGGTGAACACGCCTGATGGTGGGTGGGGACTTGACCCCGTGAGGTGGACACGCTGATTCCGAGGCTGTCTCGGAGGAAGCGAGAAGATCTGGTCATGGCCAGGAAGACGTACTCGGCGGAGTTCCGCCGTGATGCCGTCGAGTTGTACCGCTCGACGCCGAGCGCCACGGTCGCGGGAATCGCCGCGGACCTGGGCGTCATGGACGCGACGTTGTCGGGGTGGATCAAGGCGGCCGGTGTGCCGATCCGCGGCCAGTCCCGACCGCCGGCGACGGCGGCGCCCGGCGACGAGACACCGGCGCAGGAGCTGGCCCGGCTGCGCGCCCGGGTGCTCGAGCTGGAGGGCGAGACCCGCAAGCTGGCCACAGAGCGGGAGATTCTGCGCGCCGCGGCGAAGTATTTCGCCGGGGAGACGAACTGGTGAGCCGCTTCCAGTTCGTCGCCGACCACCAGTCCACCTCCTCGGTGAAGCGGCTGTGCCAGGTCCTGGGGATCGCCCGGTCCTCGTTCTACAAGTGGGTCGCTGCGGCGCCCGCCTGGGCCGCGCGAGCAGCCGACGACGAGGCGCTGGCGGCGCGGATCCGCGCGGTCCACGACGTCGACCGTGCGTGCGGGGCACCGCGGATCACCGCCGAGCTCAACGACGGCGCAAGCGACAGCGAGCGGGTGAACCACAAGCGGGTGGCCCGCGTGATGCGCGAACGGGCGATCGTCGGGCTCCGGCTGCGCCGCCGGGTGCGCACCACCGTGCCCGACCCGCACGCCCCGCTCGTTCCCGACCTGCTCGAGCGGGACTTCACGGCGGACGAGCCGAACGTCAAGTACGTCGGCGACATCACGTACCTGCCATGCGGGGACGGCAAGTTCCTCTACCTCGCTACGGTCATCGACTGCTTCTCGCGCCGCCTGGTCGGCTGGTCGATCGCCGACCACATGCGCGCCGACCTGGTCACCGACGCGCTGGACGCGGCGGCCGCGACCCGCGGCAGCCTGGCCGGCGCGATCATGCACACCGACCACGGCGGCCAGTACGGTGCCAAGGACTGGGTCGCGCTGTGCCGGCGCCTGGGCGTGCGCCGCTCGATGGGCGCGGTCGGCACCAGCGCGGACAACGCGATGGCCGAGTCGTTCAACGCCACCCTCAAGCGCGAGACCCTCGCCGGCGCGGACGGCTGGCCCGACCCGGACACCGCCCGCCGCGAGGTCTTCGCGTGGATCACCCGCTACAACGCCCGCCGCCGACACTCCACCTGCGGGCACCTCAGCCCGACCGCCTACGAGAACGCCCACCACGCAGCTACGCTCACGCTCGCCGCGTGAAACCACCCGCGTGTCCACCATCAGGGGTCAAGGCCCTAGAGCCGCTCCGGCTCTTGGTCGCCACGAAAGGTGACGCTGTCGCCGCGGCTCGAGCCGCTGGGTGCCGGTTGGACCACCCATGGCGGCCTATGCCCGGGTTCCGTCGGCGTCGATGGCGAGTGTGAGCGCGCGTCTGGGCTTGCGGTCAGCAGGCCGGGCAGGCCACCGCACTCCTGCAGATGCGAGCTCGTCGCGTGTGAGCACGTCGCCGGCCAGCACGTCTGCGAGCAGCACCTCCTGGTCTCCTTCGAGTTCGACCAGGCGAGTGAGTACTGACAGGACCTGGAGCAGGTCCGTGGTCCATGCAGGCTCCCAGCTGATCGGGTTGATGTCGTCGAGGGGGCTGCTCCGCCTGCCGGCCGGTTCGGCCCGCCGGAAGGAGACCCAACCGTCCAGGACATTGCGGCCGCCGACGGTGTAGTCGCGCACGGCCTGGCTGACGGGGCCAAAGGTGCCGCCGCCGAGCTCGATGGTCTGGGTGTCCGGGTCGTAGGTGATCGAGGCCGGCATGGACGTGACGGGAGTGAGCGAGCGGACGCGACGCGGGTCACCGGTGGGGAAGGCCACATCGGTGCCTTGGCCGTCACCACCGAAGGTGTGAGCGAGCAGTACTTGGTCGCCGAGCTCGATGCCGCGGCGCCACAGGTCGGGATCGCTCGTCAGGGGGATGCGCACGCCAGGGTCGCGCAGTTCGTCGACGAACGTCTCTCGGTATGCGGGATGGCCGGTGATGGCCGCGATGTAGGAGAGCAGGTCCTGCGGCGTGACGGTCGTGCCGAGCACGCTGCCGAGCGCTGCCGTGAGCCCGGGCGGCAGGTTGGCGCTGCCATCGGCGTGAAGCAGCGGCAGTACCCGCCCGCCCTCGGACCCCTTGAAGTGGTGCATGTCGGGGATGAGCGCACTGAACACGAGCGCCGGACCGCTCTTGAACTCGGTGGAGTGCAGCTCGACGACGAAGACCTGGCCGGGCCGCCGCGCAGCCCAGAGCGCGGGCCGCCCCGCATGCATGAGGCGAGCATCGGGTATGACCCAGTGACGGTCAAAGGCGCGGTATCCGGCTCGAACCGGTCGCGGACAGTCTCCCCGCTCGCTCTGGAACGCGCCGCGGTAGCGGTACGTGTCAATGCCCGGCAAGGAATCCTTGTCACGGTCAACGCGCGCATCGCGGCTCTCCTTGAACAGCTCGCGCTTGCGCCTCGGGTCGGTCTCCGAGACGACCGTGCTCCACCGATCCTTGAGCGCCTGTTCAGAAGGGGAGTACGGCCAGGCGCGGTTGAGGGTGACGCCAGGACTGGTCCAGGGCATCAGGTCGTCCATCGCGGGCCACTGGTCCCAGGCACCCTCGGCCGCCGGCGTGAACCGCTCGGTCCACCCTGTGCGGGTCGCCAGCCAGTGCGCGTCGTCGAGGCCCAGGGCGTCCAGCGCGGCGAACTTGGTGGACTGGGTGCCGGACAGGCTGATGGTGCGGATGTCGGCCGGCTCGTCGCGGGAGGTGCCCGGACGACGGACGAACAGCCCGATCGCGATGCGCTGCTGCACGCCGGGGAACACGCGCGTGTTGACCGCGGGCTGCTGGCCTTCAGGGGACAGGTCGATGAACCAGCCCTCGCTCGCCCAACGGCGCAGGTACTGACGCATCCCGCGGAAGGCAGGCCCGGTCCCATAGGCGGAGGTGGAGATGAAGCAGACCACGCCGGCATCGCCCTCATCGGTGGCGGGCGGCGGCGTGGACTCCCAGACCTTCCAGGTGGCCCAGCGCCAGAAGAACACGTGCATGTGCTTGAGGTTCTGGGCGTTCACACCGTCGCCGGCGCTGCGGAAGTCCGCCATGATCGCTCGCGCGTTGCGCCCGTGGGCGGCGGACCCGTTCTCCACCCAGCCGCCTCGGCCGGCCGCGTTCTCGTCCCAGGGAGGGTTGCCGATGACGACGGTGACGTCCTGGCTGGCTTTGACCTCGCTGGCGTCGGCCCGGGACTGCGAGATCGGCGCGAGGGTGGAGGCGAGCTGCTGCACGGGTGCGTGCGGGTCGTCGAGCGTGTCGGTCACGTACAGGCGCATCCCTCCGGGTGGGGCTGTCGCGCCGGCGCCGGCCAGAAGGTCCCCGGCGCGCAGCTGGGCGACCGCGTACGGGCCCATCTGGATCTCGAACCCGACGACCCGCGCAGCCGCCTCGGTCAGCCGACCCGGCACCGCCCCGGGGCCTTCCTGTTCCTCGACGTCCTGCGCGACGGATGCGAGGACCTGCTGCAGGTAGGCGCCGGTTCCCATGGCGGGGTCGACGATAAAGACGTTCGGGTCGGCGTAGCCGGCGTCCTTGCCGAGGCGGGTGCGCAGCACGTCGCCGACGAGCCGGACCATCGGTTCGACGACCTCGTGCGGGGTGTAGTACGACCCTGAGGACTGACGCAGCTTCGGGTCGTACTCGTCGAGGAAGTCCTCGTACAGGTACAGGTAGGGGTCTCGTCTGTTGGTCCGGATCCGATCCCAGCGGACGGCGCCGATGACCCGCACGAGCAGGTCGAGCGTGACCTTGAAGTCGGCCGCGACGGCGTCTGTGAGCAGCTGCAGAGCACGCCCCATCAGGGAGTGGGTGGCGCCCAGGGCGTTACCGACCTCGTGCAGCGGCTGTCCGGCCAGGTCGATGCCGCGGGTTCGGGCCAGCAGGAGTGCGAACGTGACCGCCTGCGCATAGCCGTCGGCGAACTGCTGGTCCGTGGCGTGCGGGAACAGAAGGCCTCGCCAGTCGGCGGCGAGGCCGGTGAATGGCTGACTGCTGGCGGTGGCGCGCCGTTCAGCCTCAAGCTGGTCGACGACCTCGCCGCGCAGCAGCCGGGTCAGTGGCGCAACGGCGCGTACCAGGGCGTTGACGTTGGTGATGGGCGCGGGCGCCCAGTCGAACGCGTCGCGCAGCATGGCCTCGAGTGCCGGCGGTGCGCTCAGGTCTGGCCCGGCGGTTCGCAGGTCGCCGTCGAGACGCACCGGCTCGCCGACAGGCTCGCCATCGCGGTAGAGGCGGAAGTCGGTCCCGTTGGTGTAGATCAGGTTGGGCAGGTCGCGCTGGCGCTCCCACTGCTCGAGGTCGTGCCCGGTGAAGGTAGCCGGGTCGATCGAGACGTCAGGAGCCTTGACCTCGACATAGCCGGTCAGGACGGCGTCGACGTTGAAGGCGTAGTCGGGGCGTACGCGGCGTTCGGCGTCGCGGACCTCGTCAAAGAACACGACGTTGCGGCCGAGGTGGGCGCCGACTGCGCGGAGCAGCGTCTCGAGCGGGGTGCGGATGTTGGCCTCGGGCTGGCCGGGTCCGGCGAGCTTGTCGCGGGCGTCCGTGCCGAAGGCTGAGACCGCTCCGGCCAGCCATTGGGGGGTGCGTTCGGGTGTCTGCGGTGGCACCTTCGCACCGTAGCGTCCGTCACCCACGACGCGGGTATGGCGCAACGAGGAAGAGGCGAGCGAGCATGGCCGCTGGCCTGGCAGACTGGCGCGCGGGGAGGTGCCGATGCCGGGCGAACTGCGGTTTCACGTCGCGGTCGACCACGAGAACGTTGACGTGGGCGTGCTAGAGGCGAGTATCGGCGCCTTTGCGCGCGTCGTGAGAGCTGTCGGTGGAGCGAGATGGACCGTCACGCAGCTCGAGCTCGCGAGCATCACGGCGGCCGCTCGTCCTGACGTCGACGTCGACGTCGAGTTCCAGCGCATCACGGCTGGGCTCAGTAGCCTGAGCCATAG
>JAEYWK010000073.1 GCA_023431345.1 Pseudomonadota bacterium | reverse complement strand
CGACCGAACCGACCGGCCCGGTCGCCGACTCCACGACGGCAAGGGCGAGCGTCTCGTCGTCGGCCACGTCAACGGACTCGGCCAGTTCCGTCTCGGCCGGCTCCTCGGCCGCGCGCCTGGCTTCGCCGACGAGTTCGGCGACATGGGCCTCGATGAAACCGGTGCTGACGCGGTTCTCGACAAAATCCGGATGCGCCAGAATCGCCGTGAGGAACGGAATGTTGGTGGCGACGCCGCCGATGCGGAACTCACGCAGGGTGCGCGTCGCCTTGTGCACGACGTCGGTCCATTCGCCGCCGGCCGAATGCACGATGACCTTGGCGAGCAGCGAGTCGAAGGCCGCGCTGGTCCGGTAACCCGAATAGCCGAACGTATCGACACGAACGCCCGGTCCGGCCGGCAGGTCGAACGGCGACAGCGTTCCGCCGGTCGGCTTGGTTGCGCCTGTCTCGTCCATCACCTCCATGTTGACCCGCAGCTGCATCGCAAAGCCGCGCGGCCTCGGGATATAGCCCTGCGCCAGTCCGAGCGAGCCAAGCGTGGCGCCGGCCGCGACCGCAAGCTGCGACTGCACGAGGTCGAGGCCGAGCACCGCCTCGGTGACGGTATGTTCGACCTGCAGGCGCGGGTTGGCCTCGATGAAGGCGAACGCGTGTTCGCTGGTTCTGGCGTCCTTGTCGACGAGGAATTCGAAGGTGCCGAGATTATCGTAATTGGCGGCCGCCGCGAGTTCCTTGGCGGCATCGATGATGCGTCCCCTCAGAGCGTCGTTCAGCGACGGGCTCGGCGCGACCTCGATGAGCTTCTGGTTGCGGCGCTGGATGGTGCATTCGCGCTCCCAGAGATGGCTGATCGCACCATAGTGATCGCAGATGATCTGCACCTCGATATGGCGGGCGTTGCGGATCAGCCGCTCGACATAGACCCCGTCGCTGCCGAAAGCGGCCATCGCCTCGGACTGGCAACGCGCATAGGCCTCCTCCAGCCGCGAGGGCTCATCGACGATGCGCATGCCACGGCCACCGCCGCCGGCGATCGCCTTGATCATGACGGCGCCGCCGGCGCCCAAGGATTCCAGAAACGCCCTGGCCTCGTCCAGGCTGGTCGGCCCGCTGGTGCCGTCGATGATCGGCACGCCGCATTGCTTGGCCAGCGCCTTGGCCTGCGCCTTGTCGCCGAACAGTTCGAGCGAGTCCGGCGACGGCCCGACAAAGACGATACCTTCCTCGATGCAGCGCCGGGCCAGCGTAGCGTTCTCGCTGAGAAAACCGTAGCCGGGATGGACGGCATCGCATCCGGTGGCTTTGGCCGCTTCGATCACCGCCTCGATGTCGAGATAGGCCCGCGCGCCGCGGCCGGGGATTTCATACGCGGCGTCGGCGGCCCGGGCATGCATCGATTGCGCATCGTCGGCGGAGTAGATCGCGACGGCGTCGAGACCGGCGTCCCCGGCGGCCCGCGCGATGCGGATGGCGATCTCGCCGCGGTTGGCGATCAGCAGCTTGTGGAAAGACATTGCAATACTCACAAAGTTCTGAGCGGTTCCCACTTTTCCGGGTCATGCCCTAACGGTCTTTCATGGTGGGATCGAGCACGATGCGCAGGGATTCGCCAAGCGCATTGAAGGCGAGAGACACAACCAAAATGGCCAGTCCCGGGGCGTACATCTGCTCCGGTGCGATCTCCATATACTTGTAGGCGCGGGCCAGCATGGCGCCCCAGCTCGGGTTGGGTGGCTGGATACCAAGGCCAAGGAAACTGAGGCTGGCTTCCGCCAGCAGCGCCGCCGCCAGCAATAGCGTCACCTGGACGATGACCGGCTGCAGCGCGTTGGGCAGCACGTGCTTCCACAGGATGTGCCAGGCCGGCGCGCCAAAACACCTGGAGGCGTCGACATAGAGTTCCTGGCGCACGATCAGCGTGCGGGCACGCACGATCCGGGCCAGCGCCGGGAACATCACGATGCCGACCGCTATCATGCCATTGGTCAGGCCGATGCCGAGCGCGCCGGTGACCGCGATCGCCAGCACGATAGCCGGGAACGAAAGAAACGTATCGATGACGCGGCTGATGATGTCGTCGGTCCAGCCGCCGAAGAAGCCGGCGGCCAGCCCGACCGGCAGGCCGATCAGGATGGCGACGCCGACCGCGAGCAGGCTGGCATAGACGGTGGCCGGTGCGCCGTAGACCAGCCGGCTGAAGATGTCGCGGCCGAGGTCGTCGGTACCGAGCAGATGGCCCGGCCCGGGAGGCGCCAGCATGTTGTTGGCGTCCTGTGCGGTCGGCGCATAGGGCGCGATCCAGGGCGCGCCGATGGCGACGATGACCAGCACCAGCAGCACCAGGATCGCCAGCGCCGCGCGAAGATCGCCGGCCAGCCAGCGGAACAGGCGGCGCAGCCAGCCTGGCTCAGCGCACGATTTCGGCGATGCGAGCGAGAGTTCCGTCACTGCTCGATCCTCGGGTCGACCGCGGCGCACAACAAATCCGCGATCAGATTGACCGCGATGACCACGATGACCATGGCGAACACGACGCCCTGAACGATCGGGAAATCGCGCTGCAACGCGCCGCGCACGATCAGGCTGCCCA
>JAEYWK010000007.1 GCA_023431345.1 Pseudomonadota bacterium | reverse complement strand
CTATTGAGGATCTGACTGGGAAAACAGTTAAGAAAATAGAGCCTTTTACAACAAACGCTACATTCATTATTCCTGTGGCTGATTTAATGCCTGGAGTTTATGTGGTGCATTTTGTATCTGCCGGGATTGATGAATTTAAAAAGATAATAATACAATAACCATTGTAAGTAATTATTAGAACAAGTAATCAAGTAATCAACTAAGTTTCAAATTAAATAAATAGCGAAAGTGTTAAAACAATTACTCATTGCATTAGTAATATCCCTGATGATATTACCTGCTGTAAATGCACAGAAGCCCAAAAAACAGATGTATACACCGGATGCTCCGGTGCCTGCTAAATACAAAGTCGATGACCGTATTGACAATATGTCATACTGGCGCAGGATGGCTTCGTTGGGCTTGGTTCCTGTTCAACCGGATGTTAAAACTCCGGCTGCCACTTATGGCACATCAAAATTGGTTGGCAAAGGAGTGATGACAGAAGACTCTCCGGATGTTCCTGTTACTACGGAAGTATCAACCCAAAGCGAAAACTCCATTTTCGTTCATCCACAGAATGCGCAATCGCTTCTTCAATCAAATAACAGTACCACCCGTCCGGTTGGATCCATTTATGGTGCAAATTCATTTCTGTCAACTGATGCAGGTGCAACATGGGGCGGTTCGGTTAATGGTGCCGGCGGCACCAACAGCGGAGACCCTGCAACAGCCATCAGTTTATCAGGACGCTATTATGTTGGGTATATTCATTCATCAGGTGGCCAGGGTGTTTCGTACAGCGCCGATGGTGGTGTTACCTGGACTGCAAAACTCGTGGCTCCTTCACCCGGGGGGTGGGGATCTTTGCTCGACAAAAACCACATGTGGATTGACAATAGTCCCACAAGCCCTTATGAAGGAAATGTATATGATGCATGGACAAATATTGGTGGTAATAATGATACCGAAATTGAGTTCAGTCGCACTGTGGATGAAGGGGTTACCTGGTCGTCTGCTGTTAGTATAAGTAATGCAGTTAATGCAGGAAGCCACAACCAGGGTGTGAATATACAGACGGGCCCAAATGGTGAAGTATATGTATTATGGGTAATTTATGATAACTGGCCGGGAGATGAAAATGCACTTGGATTAGCAAAATCGTTGGATGGTGGTGCTACATGGCAACCGGCAACCCGGATATTGAGTAATATAAAAGGTATCCGTAACAGCGGTGTTGGCAAAAACATGCGTACTAATTCATTCCCCACAATGGCATGTGATATTAGTGACGGTCCACATAGCGGAACATTATATGTTACATGGTGTAACATTGGTGTCCCGGGTACTAATCAAGGACCTGATGCTGATGTTTATATGATAAAATCAACCGATCAGGGTGTTACATGGTCTGCACCATTAAAGGTAAACCAGGATGCTTCAGGACTGGGCAAAAAGCATTACTTCCCGTGGATTACATGCGATCCTGTTTCAGGAAATTTGAGTGTTATTTATTATGATGACAGGAATGTAGGTTCCACACAATGTGAAGTTTATACTTCTAATTCATCGGATGGCGGTGCTACCTGGTGGGATATGAAAGTAAGCGATGTATCATTTACTCCTGCTCCAATTGCAGGATTGGCTGATGGTTATTTTGGTGACTATCTCGCAAACCACGCCCGTGATGGATGGGTTTACCCTACCTGGACTGATAACAGGGCCGGTTATGCTATGACTTATGTATCGCCTTTTGTTACAGGTCCGCCACCTAACCAGCCATGGTTAGTTTATAATACAAATGCTATTAGCGATGATGCGACAGGTAACGGCAACGGTTTAATGGATTTTGGTGAGTCAACAATGCTTGACCTTGCAATTGAAAACCAGGGAGATCAGCCGGGTGTTGGAGTAAATGTTGTATTGTCGACTGATAACGAATATATTACAATTACAGATAACCAGGAAGCTTATGGTGATATCCCGGTTGATGCAATAGTCAATAAACCTGATGCTTTTGCATTTACTGTAGCTAATAATATACCTGATGCGACTATTGTAACATTTACTATTGCAGCAACTGATGTAAATGACAGTACCTATTACAGTAATTTCGACATTGAAGCGCATGCACCGGGATTTAAAACCGGATTGATCACCCTTACCGAAGTTACCGGTAATGGTAATAATCGTCTTGACCCTAATGAAACTGCAACCATTAAAATTTCAACAATCAATACCGGCGATTATAAAGCTTACGATGTTAACGGATTATTGACTACTTCAAGTCCTTATGTTATTATACAGAATCCAAGTTACCATTGGGACAGTATAAAGCCGGGCCCTATGAATTCAGTACTTCCTGTTTTCAATATTACTGTGTCACCTGATGCTCAGGTTGGTGAATATGCACATTTTACTTATCAGATAAACTCAGAATATCATTCATATACCAAGGAATTTAGTTATCCTATTGGTTTGATAATTGAAGATTGGGAATCTGGAAACTTTACCAATTTTGAATGGCAGTTTGCCGGTTCTTCTTCATGGTTGGTGACCAATGAGAAAAAGTACGAAGGTCAATACAGTGCAAAATCAGGTGTAATAGGTAGTAATGCATCTTCCGAAATGAAACTTGAGTATAATGTCGCTGAATCAGATTCAATTACCTTCTATGTAAAAGTTTCCTCTGAAGCAGATAATGATTTTCTAAGATTTTACATTGGGAATACACAACTTGGGCAGTGGTCCGGAAATGTCGATTGGCAAAAGGTAGCATTCCCGGTTAACCAAGGTAACCAGACTTTCAGATGGGTCTATTCTAAGGATGCTGCTGCTATTAGCGGTGATGATGCAGCCTGGGTTGATTTTATTGTATTCCCACCGCTTCTTCAGACAACTGCATACGCAGGCATGGATGGCACCACTTGCGAAAGGACGCCTTATATGTTAAATGGTACTGCAAATAATTTTATCAGCCATGTATGGACAACATCCGGTGACGGAGTTTTTGATGACGCCTCCAGTCTTAATCCATTCTATTCTCCGGGTGGTGCTGATTTGTCAAATGGTCAGGTCGTGCTTACACTGACAGTTAATGGCCCTGAAGGAGAACTGAAGACTGACAATATGGTTCTAAGTATAGCAGATCAGGCTGCTGTAAGTCCGTTGACTGATATTACAGTTTGTGCAGGCACGGAAGTAAATATTGAAGCATCCGCAATGAATTATAACGGACTTAACTGGACAACTTCAGGTACCGGAACTTTTGCTGATCCTTCTGTTTTGGCGACTGTTTATCAACCATCAGCCGAAGATTATACATCGGGAAATGTAACACTTACATTAACTGCTGCTTCTTCTGCCCCTTGTGGTGATGCAATTGGTACTTTGGTTGTAACTTTCTTACCACTGCCAACTGCAAACATTTCTTCCCAGCAGACTATTTGTACCGGTGAATCAGCTTCAGCGCAGATTACTTTTACCGGAACAGCACCATGGACTTTTGAAGTATCAAATGGAGCCGGAGTTATTGAAACAAGCGAGAATCCTTATACTTTGACTGTAAATCCAACTCAGACAAGTAATTATACACTTAATTATATCTCTGACGCAAATGGTTGTCAGAATACAGTTGGCGGAACTTTTGACGTGACAGTCAACCCATTGCCTACTGTAACAGTATCACCTGACAGTACGGTTTGTGCCAATTTAACATACACTATTGATGCCAATGCCGAAGGTGATGTTAATTACTTCTGGACAC
>JAEYWK010000271.1 GCA_023431345.1 Pseudomonadota bacterium | reverse complement strand
CACGCTTCAAAGCGGTCGGCTGCCCAGCTTTTGGACCTACTTCTCACGTCGCTACACGGCAGCCGTCGAAGCGGCCTGAGCGTGATCCGTGCGTGGTCCACACCCCTCCATCCGGACTTTCTATCGCGTGCTGGCCGAGCTCGGAGAGTCCAAAGAGCGAAGAAATCAGCGCCTTCCGCATCCGTACGTCAAACCCTCGCTGACTGCGACGGCGCCCAATCAGGTCTGGACCTGGGACATCACCAAGCTTGCCACGCTCGAGAAAGGCGTCTTCTTGCATCTTTACGTGATCATCGACTTGTTCAGCCGGTACGTCGTCGGCTGGATGGTTGCGGCGAAGGAGTGCAAGCATCTGGCGGCCCAGCTTTTCGCCGAGGCCGCCGCCCGCCACGGCATCGAGCCGGGCCTCGTCGTGCACGCCGACCGCGGCTCCGCGATGAAGAGCGACACGCTTGCGCAACTGCTCGCGACGCTCGGCATCGACCAGAGCTTCAGCCGCCCTCACGTCTCCGACGACAACCCGTTCAGCGAGTCAGGGTTCAAAACCCTCAAGTACCAACCTGACTATCCTGGCTTCTTCGCGGGCCTGCTCCATGCCCGTGGATGGCTGAGCACCTTCTTTGGCTGGCACAACGACGAGCATCAACACTCAGGACTCGCGCTCTTCACGCCCGCCGAGGTGTTCTTCGGACGCGTTCCGGCGGTGCACGCCGTGCGCCAGGCCGCGCTCGACGCTGCCTACGCCTCACGCCCCGAACGCTTCCCCAACGGCTCACCAAGAGCCGCCTTGCCGCCTGCCAGCGTGCACATCAACCCATTGGAAGCCCTAGTCGCCACCGTCGCCGGTGAAGCGACGGTGGCGAACACCAACTCACCACCAGCGCTCGTAGCGAGCTCAGCGCAGACGGCGGCTCACGCCTCAGCGATGACGTCGCGACGCCTGGCGCTAAACTGTGAAACGGAGGTGCTTCCCTCATAGATTAAACGTGACCGCTGTCTCACGCGCGTTGACAAATTCCGCCACGGCACGGTGGAGACTGTACGAAAGCGTACCGCTGGGGCGCGCACGCTCGAGGTGCGCCGAACGGCGCGAAGTGCGCCCACGACTGGAGATCCTCGCAAACCGATTGACCCTGGTCCGGGTTCGGCTCAGAATTTGCGCGCTCTACATGGGGTCGAACTTTCAGCCCACCTCCGCTTTCATCGCGGTTCTCTGGCTTGCAGCCTGCGGCAGCGTCCGCGTTCGGGAGGTTGGTAGCGGCCTTGACCGGCAGCTTGAGCTTCGGTGCCCCCGGGGCGAAGAGTCCTGCGATCGCGTGGCACGCAAGAAATGCGACGGCGAGTACTACCTCGCGGAAGAAGCAAGACTGCCTGAAGCGACGGACGGCGTGCTGTGGAAGGTCGCGTGCGGTGTGCATCAACTGCGCGGCGCGCAGGCGCGGCGCGGCGGTGAGCGAATCGAAGAGGTGTCCGAACGCACGTTGGTCAACCAATCCATCCGTCCGAACCCGAAACCCACGGACGTCGTTGCTGCGCCGAAACTTGAAGCACCTAGCCCGACGACGGCAGCGGATGCAGTTCTACATCCCACTCAAAAGCCGCAGCGCAGTCAGGCCGTTAACTATGGGACTTGCTTCGCCATCTCGAGGGATGGGTATGTTTTGACTGCTCACCACGTGGTTAGCGGCGGCACCGAGTTGCGCGTTCATTTTAAGGGCAAGGACGGGTTGTCTGCGCGAGTCCTAGCCCAGAGCGAGGCGAACGATTGGGCTCTCCTGAAGGTGCCAGTGAGCACGCCGAACTTTCTCCCGGTGGTGTCGACTAAGGGCGTTGATTCCGGTACGCGTGTCTTCACGTTTGGCTATCCGGTCGTCAACCTGCTGGGTAGCGAAGCCAAGTACACTGAAGGAGCCATCAGCGCCCTGTCCGGCCTGCGTGGTGAGTCTTCGGAGATGCAAGTTCAAGTGCCGATACAGAGTGGCAATTCGGGCGGGCCTCTTTTGACAGCCAACGGTGAGGTGGTCGGGATCGTCGTCAGCTCGGTGGCGGATAAGCGGTTTGCTGAGATGACGGAAAGTCTGCCGCAGCTCATCAACTTCGCTGTGAAGTCTGACATGTTCATCGCCAGTTTGCCCAAGCTTACTGCGCGACCACCGCTCGCCGTGACACCTGTGCAAATAAGGGATCGCGCACGCGCCGCTACCTGCCTTCTAACCGCGGTTGTCGAGGAGCAGCCGTGGGCAGACGGCGCAGTGAGTCCACCAGGTCCGTTCAGCAAAGCAGCCGCGGTGTTGGCCCTGCGAGCCGCTGCCGAGCGAAGCGGGCGCTGTGTTCATGCGAGCGCCCCTCGAACCACCAGTCGCGTTCAGGTAACGTTTGCGCCAACGGGAGCCGTACTCGCCGCATCACTTACTGGACCCCACAGCGGAACTCCAGCGGGCCTTTGCATTGAATCAGAGTTCAAGCAATCACGAGTGCCCGCATTCACAGGGGCAATGGTAACTGTTTCGAAGCAGGTCGTGGTTGGATCCGTGCCCTCACCTGCTAACTGTACGTCCAGCGAACAGTGTGCGTCGAGCGAAGCCTGCATACAGCACGTGTGTGTGCTGCGCCGATGAATCGTCGTCGCGCCGTCGCGCCGCCGGCGTACTCGCGCTCGAGCAGTCTTCGCCGGCCCCTGCGGTTCGACTTCGATAGCACCTTGGTTTGCTGGTGGGGCTGGCGAGATCTGGCCTTGCCGGGAACGGTGAGGCCGCTCGCCTCGCGGGATGGAGGGTGCGTCCCACCCCGAGCGGCGTTTAGAGCGGCCTGGGAGCGACCTTTACGCCCAGGAATGCGGCGCTGCTGGGAAGATGTCGAGCCGCATGCTGGGACGCTGGCGCCCCTCGTACGTCTTGGATCGGTTCACGACGAAACCGAGTTTCTCGTAGAACGGTAGGGCCGCTGGGTAGGCATCCAGGGTTAGTAGGCGACAGCCGACGCGGTTTGCAATATCCAGGGCGAGAGCGTGCGCGATGCGCAAGAGGGCGGTCCCACCGCCGGCGTGCGTGGTGCGAAACGCTTCGTCGACGGCGAGTCGCGCGATCTTGAGAGCCGGTACGCTCGGGTGGTCTCGAGAGCTCAGGGCAAGGCGCTTGCGCTCCTTGGTCTCGAGCACGACCGCGTCAGTCAGCAACGTCATGTAGGCGACGAGGTGCTCTTCCAAGAAGGCGAGGTAGGTGCTGGCTACTCGCTGAGCTTGCAGGCGCAGCGCATCGGTGCGGAGGAAATCGTCCAGATCGGGATCGCCGCAGCTGAAGGCGTGGAGCGAGGGCTCATCCGCTTTCGAAAGCAGACGAACTCTGAGCTGACCAGCCGCTACCCTACTCCGCGGCGGCGCGGTCATCGTGCGTATTCCGACGTGATCCGATCAGCGTTCCGACGGCATTCGATCAGCGTTCCGAAAGTATCCGATCAGGATTCCGGAGCATTCGATCAGCGATTCCGCTCATTCGATCACCCGTTCCGCCCA
>JAEYWK010000212.1 GCA_023431345.1 Pseudomonadota bacterium | reverse complement strand
CATGGGCTGTGTCAGGTGGCTCAGCAGTAGCTGCACTGTACCAGTTCCGCCAACCGGGCAAATACGTATATCTGAACCACAACCTCATTGAAGCCTTTCTCTTTGGCGCTCTCGCGATAGTCGAAGTTTCAGGAGAATGGGATGATAACCTTATGCGTGAGATTAAGTAACACGAGAGAATTATCAGTGGTGGAGGTTTCCCCGCTTTGCTACGAAATGATGGTCGCAGCTGATAAGGGTGGGGTAAAGGGCGGGCGCCCGGATGTGCTGTTTACTAAGTTAATCAATTACCCGGGCGCCCTCCCTTTCCACTCTAAGTACCTGATTGCGCCGTCATCCCGACGATAGCAGGGATCTCATCCTTTTACCTTTGAGTTTTCGCCTTTCGCCTTTTGCCTTTTTCACCGATTCAATCAGTGGTTCTGACATTTTTTCTTTATACATTTGTAGGAAAGATTAATATAACGTTATCGAATTAAGCAAAACCATTATGAAAACAATCAGTTACCTGGTCTTATTATTGGTAATGTCATCTTGTTGCAGATCAAAATTGATTGATACAATTAAATTTACGCCAGACGAATTGTCCGTTAATCCTTACACCGGAAATGAAGAGTTAGTGTTTGTGGATAATAATGGCAATACAGTCACGTATGGTAATGGTCATAGGAAAATTAATACCATGGAAATTGACAAATGCAAAGGCGGATGTTGTGATTATTATATGGTTGAAAGTTCAAATATTACAATTTTTGAAAGCGAATATTTGAAATCGAATCTGCAAATTGGCATTTCACATGATTTTGATCAATATTCCGGAGTAAGAGGGACCCCAACTATTCATTTCAGATGGGATTATTATGAGATTGAGCCATATGTCACCGGAACAAGTTTTGGCAGTGGAGATCTGCTCCAATCGGGGTTGCCGGTTGACTCAATGAAGGAAAAAGGAATCGAATATGGTATTTTCCGGGATTCTTTAATCCTCAGGCAAAGGAAATTTTATGAGGTCTTTACTTTACCCGGTATTTGTCCATATCCTGACAGGCTGAAGGGTGATACTTTATTTTTTACAAAATCACAAGGAATAATCGGACTAAAGTTTTCAGATGGGAATTTGTGGGTCAGGACCGCTGATTGAGCTGATTAAATGATTAATAGTTTAGGGTTGCTAAAGGTTAGTTAGTATAGATTAAATGAAAGCTATTGTGATTTATAAAGCATTTATATCATTGTTTCTTTTCACATTTATTTGTGTGCCTTTTTCTGCATGTAAAAAAGACAAGACAGATTATAATGATAAGTACTATACTGACTTGCATGATACTCTGATAAGTGTTCACTGGGCCGGTGGAGGTAAAGATTATAATTTGGATCTTGATTAAGATGGAACAAATGATATAATAATTACTGATTATAGTCAATATTCAAGCTATAATGATTCTGAATCATACATTAAAATCTCTCCTGTAAATGGATATGAAATTTTTTTTTCAGATACTATAATTCAAACCTGGGAATGGTATCCAACAATGGTAGATACATTATTTCAAATTGATACATTAATGATTCCAAAAGTATTCGACTATGGTGACACCATAATTCTAAATGATGCTACAACTCTAAATCCACTTATGATTTCTTACCGTTATCATCCAACCGGACCTGATGCCGGATATTCAAGCGACATAAGGTATGGTATAGAATATTACACAGATTACTATTACGTAGCCTTTCATAAAACAGATAGCAATAGCAACAGAATGGCTTGGATAAAGCTAAAATTTCCCGTAAATTTCGAAGGTATAATTGTAAATAGCTGCAGATACTCTGATGATGCGGATTTTTTAATTATAAAATAAAATGGGATTATTGTTTTGATGGTTTCGATGGTTATAGCAATGCTTTGGACAATGAAAATATTAATTACAACGATTTTACTTTTTCTAGGATTAGTCTTGATTAATTCATGTGACTGCTTGCAACATGTACAAGGAGTAGTTATGCAATCCAATTCTGAACACCCAGTTGACAATGTTATAATATCACACCATTTTAAAAATGATTCATCTATAGTTTTGACTGATAAGAACGGTAGATTTGATTATAATTCAATGGGTATTGGGATTTTTGGATGCCCTCGAATTAAATTATCCTTTGCAAAGGACGGGTATGAAAGTATTAGAAAAAGTTATCGATCATGTTGCACAGATAATGACACAATTTTTCTGACAAGAGTAAAAGACGAACAATAAATCGTATGCTAATAGCGCGTATAACCAGATTATGAAGAGGTTTCTGGTTGTTTGTTTCCTAATCATTGTTGGTTTGGTATCTGCACCAGATAGTAATCGTTATAATTATTATATACCTCCTCCTGAGTATAAAATCGTAATTCCCTTAATGGGTACAACCATAACCAGAAATGCATGGTGCCTAAAATCAAAGGATTCTGTTGTGACTTCCGCTTCAATAATTTTAGAAGAACTGGAATTTAATTCCCTCATTAATTACATTGACCCACGAGATGTGATCAAAAGCCGTAATATTACTGTCTACCTTAATTATGACATAATATCGAAATCAGTTATCGAATTAGATAGTATTAAGGGAATCAGTTATTACGTAATTAAGGATGAGGATATTAGCCATTATTGTTATACCGGGCAAAGAGAGACTCTGAATTTCAATAAAGAATTATCAGGTAAGGTTGATCGAGTATGGACCGAAGATTCAGATACTA
>JAEYWK010000208.1 GCA_023431345.1 Pseudomonadota bacterium | reverse complement strand
CGTGCGCGGGCCTGGCCCGCGCCACAAACCTGGGCCTACCAACAAACGGGCCCAACGACCCCTCACGGACCGTCGGGCACGGGCACGGGCACGTTTACGGGCACGCGCGAGCAATCCCAATTCAGGGACTCGCGCTAGGCCCCGCCGTCACGGGGAATCGTCGGGCCAGGGCCGACGCTGACGACACGCGCTCGTAGCGAGCGGTGCTGGTCTTCAGTCTTGGGCCGGAAATTCGAGCAAGTGCACGTTCTCGTGCACGAAGCTCGCGCCTCGCTCGACCGGACCTGGCGCCTCCTCGCGACCATCGACGCGGCCCAGCTCCGTCACGTGCGCCTCGGGGTAGAGCGCCTTCACCTCGTCGGGGCTGACCGAGAAGGGCGGCCCGCCTGCCGCGTCGAAATGCAGGGTGATTTGCAGCAGCCGCGCCTTGGGGGCGAGCAGGCTGGCGGTGCGGCGCGCGTACGCCGCGCGCATCTCCTCGGGCAAGGCGATCAGCGCCGCGCGATCGTAGACGCCGTCGAAGTAGCCGAGCTGGTCGGCGCTCACGGCGAAGTAGTCGCCGCAGACGATGCGCACCTCGCCGTGGCTGTACTCGACGAAGCGCCCCAGCTCACGCCGCTCGGGGGCGATGCCGCGCTCGCTGAAGAACGCCTTCGCCGCGAGCTCACTCAGCTCGACTCCGACCACCTCGTGACCGCGGACGACGAGCCACTCGAGATCGACGGACTTGCCGCACAGGGGCACGAGCACCCGCAAGCACTCGCCTAGCGCGCGCTGGTGGTGCTCGACCAAGCGCGGGTTGACGGCGGCGCGGTGGAAGCCGATGCGCCCCTCTTCCCAGCGCTGCTGCCAGTAGTCGGCCTTCACGCCGCGGCCCCCCGCGGCAACTCAGGCCTTTTGATCGTCGCCGTCGTCGTCGCCGTCGTCGCCGTCGTCGTCATCATCGTCATCATCGTCGTCGTCGTCATCATCGAGCTCCTCATCGAGGTTCTCTTCGGGACGATCTTGATGATCCTCGCCGCCGCCCTTTTCACGAGCCTTCTCGCGCTCGCGCTGCAGCTGTTGCAGGCGCTGGAAAACGACAGGCTTGGGCGACACGAGCATCGCCATCGTGCGCTGCTCCATCATCGGCCGCTGCTCGATGTTCACCAGGTCTTCGACGGCCTTGATGATCTCTTGCAGCTGCCCGGCCGCGACTTGCGGGTGCATCATCTCGCGACCGCGGAAGCGGCACACGACCTTCACCTTGTTGCCGGCCTCGATGAAGCGGCGAATCGCGCGGATCTTGACGTTGATGTCGTGGTCGTCCGTCTTCGGACGGATCTTCACTTCCTTGACCTCGACGACGGTCTGCTTGCGCTTGGCTTCGGCCGCCTTCTTCTTCTCTTCGTACTTGTACTTGCCGAAGTCGAGGATCTTGCAGACCGGTGGGGTGCCCTTCGGGTTCACCTCGACGAGGTCGAGGCCGACCTCCTGCGCGCGCTTCAGCGCTTGGTCGGTGGGCAAGACGCCGAGGTTGGATCCATCCTCGGCCACCACGCGCACTTCCGGTACACGGATGCGGTGATTGATCCGGATCTGCGGTCCGCGCGTGTCTCTCGAGAATCGTCCTCTGCCGCCGGGTAGTGCCACGCTGTGTGCTTCTCCTCTAGGTAGACCTGCTCTAGCAGGCTAATTTTGCTTCTGTGTGACGCGGGGGGGAAGAGCTTCTTTCAGCAGTCGCTCCGTAAAATCCGCCACCGATAGGGGGGGCAAATCGCCCTCCTCACGCGAGCGCACCGCTAGCGTCCCGCTCGTCATCTCGTTCTCGCCGATCACGCCGATGTACGGCGTCCGCATATTTCGCGCATTGCGAATCTTGGCGCCGAGCTTGTCAGGGCCGGCGTCGACCGTCACGCGCAGACCGCGCGCCTTCAGCTCCGCCTCCACCTTGGCCGCGTACTCCGCCTGCTTTTCGCTGACGGTGACCAACGCCACCTGCTCCGGCGCCAGCCAAACCGGGAATTTGCCGGCGCAGTGCTCGATGTAGATGCCGAAGAAGCGCTCGACCGAGCCGAGGATGGCGCGGTGAAGCATCACTGGACGCTGCCCGCTGCCGTCGGCGCCGACGAACTCGAGCCCGAACCGCTCGGGCATCGAGTAATCGAGCTGGATCGTCCCGAGCTGCCAGCCGCGCTTCAAGGCGTCGACGACGTGGAACTCCAGCTTCGGACCGTAGAAGGCGCCCTCGCCGGGCAGCTTTTCGAACGGCACGCCCGCCTGAACCAGCGCCCGCTCCAGCGCTTGCTCGGCCTTGTCCCACATCTCATCGCTGCCGAGGCGCGATTCCGGACGTAGCGCCAGCTTCACGCTCACGTTCTTGAAATCGAACGCGGCGTACACCTCGAACAGCAGCTTGTTGAACGAGGTGATCTCGGCTTCGAGCTGGTCGGGCGTGCAGAAAATGTGGGCGTCGTCTTGGCAAAAGCTGCGCACTCGCGCCAGACCGTGCACCACGCCCGCGCGCTCGTAGCGGTGCAAGCGCCCGAAGTCGGCGACGCGCCAGGGCAGCTCGCGGTAGCTGCGGCGCCGCTGCCCGAACACCAGGCAATGGCCCGGGCAGTTCATGGGCTTGGCCGCGATCCAGTCCAGATCTTTGCGCGGCTCGTCGTCGTGCTCGCTCTTGAGCTGGTCCGACGGCACCGGCAAGTACATGTTTTCCATGTAGTTTGCGAGGTGGCCGGACGTCTCGTACAGCTTCTTGTCGAAGAACTGGGGCGTGATGACTTCTTCGTAGCCGTAGTCGACGTACAGGCTGCGGATGTAGTCGATGAGGCGATTGTAGATGCCGGTGCCGCGCGGCAAGAAGATCGGCATCGCCGGCGCGTACTCGTGGAACATGAACAGCTCCAGCTCTTTGCCGAGCTTTCGATGGTCACGCGCCTTGGCTTCTTCCAGCAGCTTGAGGTGCTCTTGCAGCTGCTCTTCGGTCGGGAAGGCCGTCCCGTAGATGCGCGTGAGCATCGGGTTGTGCTCGTCGCCGCGCCAGTAAGCGCCGGCCACGCTCATCAACTTCACGGCGCCAATTTGGCCGGTGTGCTGCACGTGCGGGCCGCGGCACACGTCGAACCACGTGCGCGGCCCCGTCGGAGACTGGACTCCGTCCGGTCCGGGCTTGTCCAGCACGCCGTGCCGGTAGAGTGAGATCGGCTCGCCCGCGGGGATGGCGTCGATGATCTCGAGCTTGAACTTCTCGCCCATCTTCTCGAACAGGGCTTGGGCGTGCTCGCGTGACACTTCCTCGCGAGAAAACGGGCGCTTCTCTTTGATGATGCGCCGCATCTCTTTCTCGATGCTGGCCAAGTCCTTCTCGGTGAAGGGGCCTTCGGCGCGGTAAAAATCGTAGAAGAACCCGGCGTCGATGGCAGGGCCGATCGTGACCTGGGTGCCCGGGAAGAGCCGCTGCACCGCGTCGGCCATCACGTGCGCCGCCGAGTGACGGATCACCTCCAGGGCGCCGGCATCACCCGCTCGCACGGGCGTGACCGCGCTCGACGCCGCGACGGGCGTGTGCAGATCACGCAGCTTGCCGTCGACCAGCACGGCCACCACGTCCGACGTCCCAGTTCCCTGCTTCGAAAGGAGCTGGGCGGGCGAAACTCGCTCCGTCCCCTCTGACATGGTCACAAGGGTAGCCGCTCGGGACCGAGGCCCCGAGCCCTTGCGGGGCGATGCCCCGTGGAGCGGAGATTCAGCACGGAAACAGCAGCTTTTGTAGGCGCGGGCAGGATTGAACTGCCGACCCCTACCGTGTCAAGGTAATGCTCTACCACTGAGCTACGCGCCTGTGGGGTGGCGGGCTTGAGCCCGCAAGCAGACTGTTTCCGTCCGAGAATCAGGGCCCAGCGTCTACATCCCGATCCCCAAGGTGTCAAGGCGCTCTCACCCCCCGTGCCCGTAAACGTGCCCGTGCCCGTGCCCGCTCTCATCACCCCGTGCCCGTAAACGTGCCCGTGCCCGTGCCCGCTCGCACGCCTCTCCTCATCTTGTGCTCGGTAGGCCCAGGTTCCTGGCGCGGGCCGAGCCCGCGCGCGCCGCGCCCAGCTGGGCGCGCAGGCAAGGCCTACCCACCTGGGGAGGTACGGAGTCGTCCCCGCGCGAACCAGCTCCGATGTTCGGGCGCGGGCACGTTTACGCTGGGGGCACTGATCGTCGTCCGAGCCTTCCTTGCGCGGAACATGGAATCTGGGTATAGCGCCGGGCCCTAAGGCGACCCCAGAAGCCATGTTTTCCCTTCAAAATATTCCTCCTGCTCCGGGCCGCCAGGGATCCGAAGCGGGTACCGCCGTGCCTTCTTCCTCGGGGCCCGCGCCCGCCGAGCCGCCCGCGTTCATGAGCTACCTCCCGCTCATCATGCTCGCGGTCATCCCGCTCTTGCTGCTCTCGCAGCGCTCGCAGGCGAAGAAGCAGCAAGCGGCGATCGCGGCGCTCGCGAAGGGTGATCGCGTGGTGCTCCAAGGCGGCGTCGTCGGCAAGCTCGTCGAGCTCGGCGATCGCTACGCCAAGGTCGAGCTCTCGCCGGGCGTGAAGGTCGACTTTTTGAAGTCGGCGCTGCTGGGCAAGGATACGCCCGAAACTGCGGCGCAAGCCGAGAAGAGGTGAGTCGTGGGGATCGATAAAGTGCTCACCGCCGTGCTCGGCGCGTTCGCGCTGATGCTGCTCCTGTCAGGGCTCGTCAGCCGCGGCCGGCGCGCCTCGACGTGGACAGGAGCCATCGCCGCCGGCTCCGCAGCTTTCGCCGCCTATCACGGCGCGTTCTGGCCGATGGCGATGCTCGGGATGGTGGCGCTGACGGCGGCGTTCTGCTCGCTCGACGTCGTCGACCTCGGCTGGCGCCTGCGCTTCTCGCTCACGGCGTCCGTCGCCGGCCTCGCCTTCTTGGTGATGTGGCCCACGCTGCCCGGGCTCACCGGCGGGAAAATCCCCTGTCCGCAGTACATCCAAGACAATGTCTCATTCCGGCTCGTGGCCGGGCTCGATCTGCGCGGTGGCCTGCGCCTCGTGTACACGGTCGACGTCGACGAGGCGATCAAGGACAAGCGCGACAGCTACTACGAGGAAATGCGGCGCGAAGCCGCGAAGGTGCTCGGCCTGCACGAGGGCGACGATCTGCCCAGCGAGGAAACCTTCGCCAAGCTGCGCGAGAAGCTCGAGCTCGAGTCGCCGCGCAAGCCCGCCAACGTGATCCGCGTGAAGGTCAAGGAAGGCACCGATCCCAGCAAGCTGGACGATCGCTTCCTCGAGAAGTTCCGCGGTGAGCTCGGCTTCACGCGCACCGCCGACGGTCGCAACCTCGAGTTCAAGATCAAGAGCGAAGTCGAGAGCCAGATCCGCGAGCGTGCGGTCGGTCAGGCCAAGGAGATCATCGGTCGTCGCGTCGACGAGCTCGGTCTGCGCGAGGCGGCCGTGTCCACCCGCGACGAAGACATCATCGTCGAGGTGCCGGGTGAGGACGAGTCGAGCTTCTCGACCATCCGCGAGATCATCGCGCAGACGGCGCGCCTCGAGTTCAAGCTGCTCGACGACGACACCGATTTCTTCGGCGCGCTGAGCAAGAAGGTGTCGCCCGAGTCCTTGCCGGAGGGGCTCACCTTCTATCAAGAGACGGTCCCGGTCGGGAGAGACGCGGACGGCGAGACGCGCCAGCGTACCAACACCTACGCCTTCCTGGCGAAGGGGCCGAATGAGACGTCGACGCAGACGCTGCAGCGCTTCCGCGACTGGGTCGCCACGCTCGACGTGCCGCACGATCGCGAGATCGGCTTCGAGATCGAGCGCCGCACCGTCGACGAGGTGACGCTCAAGCAGGAGGAGGCGGGCTTTCGCACTTACTTCCTCAAGTCGCGCGCCGAAGTCACCGGCGATCAGATCCGCGACGCCGCGGCCCAGGCCGACCAGGGCCAGGGCGCGCTCGGCGGCTGGAGCGTGGGCCTCACCTTTACCGACGCCGGCGGCAAGGCCTTCGGCCGCATCACCGGCGCCAACATCAAGCGTCGCTTCGCGATCATCTTGGACGGTCGCACCGAGAGCGCGCCCGTCATTCAGTCCGAGATCACCGGCGGCCACGCGCAGATCACGCTCGGCTCCGGCGACCCGGAAGCTCAGCTGCGCGACGCCCGTAAGCTCGAGCTGGTGCTGCGCTCCGGCGCGCTACCGGCGCCCATCTCCCCCTCCAACGAGCAGCGCATCGGGCCTTCGCTCGGTCGTGACTCGATCAAGCTGGCGGTTCAGGGCGCCCTCGGCGGCACCGTCTTGGTGCTGCTGTTCATGCTCGTCTATTACCGCCGCGCAGGCCTGATCGCGGACCTGGCCGTCGGGCTCAACCTGTTCTTGCAGCTGGCGGTGCTGGCTTCCTTCGGCGCGTCGATGACGCTGCCGGGTATCGCCGGCTTGACGCTCACGGTCGGCATGTCGCTCGACAGCAACATCCTGATCAACGAGCGCATACGCGAGGAGATAGACCTCGGTAAGAGTATGCGGACGGCGGTCGAGATCGGCTACAAGCGCGCCCTCGCCGCCATCATCGACGGTCACGTCACGACGATCATCGCCGGCTTGGTGCTGGCTCAATACGGCACGGGGCCTCTCAAGGGCTTCGCGATCACGCTGATGGTCGGCGTGCTCTGCAACATCTTCACGGGCGTCGTCGTGACGCGCCTAATGTTCGACCTGTGGGTCCGCTGGACTGGCCGTACCGGTCAGCTGGATATGGGGTAAGCGATGCGGCTTTTCAAAGGTGACAAAGTCTATGACTTCATGGCGGTCCGGAAATATTGGATCGCTCTGTCGCTCGGGCTGACCGCGCTCTCCTTCGCCGTGATCTTCGGCGGCATGGCCAAGCTCGGCACCGACTTCGTGGGCGGCACCGAGGTCGAGGTCGCGTTCAAGAAGCCGGTCGAGGCCGGTCAGATCCGCCAGGCCGTCGAGGACGCCGGCTTCTCGACGCCGACCGTGATCAAGGTCGACGACGCCAAGAACCCCCACCGCTACATGGTGCGCGTCCACGAGGTCTCGACCATCTCGCCCGAGAAGCAGGCGGAGATCGAGAAGGCGCTGTGCGCCACCTCGTCCGACGCGGAGTGCACCGAGGCCCGCAAGCCCACCGAGGTGAAGTTCAGCCCCGGCGGCGACAAGATCACGCTGCGCTATCACGAAGCCCCCGACCTCGCGTTCGTGAAGGAGCGCATCTCCGGCGTGAAGCAGATCGCGCTCCGCCCCGGTGACAATAACCCGCTGCTGCAGAGCGCGCGTGACAACAAGGTCGAGATCCAGCTGATGAGCAAGGGCGACCAGCTGATGACCGGCTTGCGCAAGTCGCTCGGCGTCGAGGCCGTGCCCGAGTCGGCGCTGCGCACGGAGTGGATCGGTCCTCGCGCGGGCGCTCAGCTGCGCGACGCGGCCGTGAAGAGCATCGCGATTTCGATCATCTTCATCATGGCCTACATCGCGTTCCGCTTCGATCTGCGGTTCGCGCCCGGCTGCGTCATCGCGCTCATCCACGACGCGGTGGGTACGATCGGCATCTTCGTGCTGCTCGGCAAAGAGATCAACCTGACCACCATCGCGGCCGCCCTGACCATCGTCGGCTTCTCCGTGAACGATACGGTCATCCTCTACGACCGCGTTCGCGAGAACCTGGGCAAGCTTCGCGGCGCCAGCTTCCACAAGCTGATCAACGTCAGCACCTCCGAGATGCTCGGCCGCACGATCCTCACGGCGTGCACGGTGCTGTTCAGCTTGATGGGCCTGTTCGTCTGGGGCACGGGCGACCTGAAAGACTTCGCGCTCGCGCTCACGATCGGCGTCGTGCTCGGTATGTACTCGTCGATCTACGTGGCCCTGCCGCTCACCGAATGGTTCGAGACGAACTTCTTCTCCAAGATCGGCAAGAACAAGAAGAAGCCTCGCTCGCGCTCCACCAGCAACGTAGCGCCAGTGGTTTGACCAGACGTCGCCCGCACCTTCCCAGGCCGGCCCGGCGCAGGCCGACCTGGCGCCCGCAACTCAGCGGTATCGGGCGCTCCGAGCCGTGGGCCGGGGCCGGCGTTGACACGCTTGGCTCGGTGCTTACGTTCTCTTCCATGCCCGCCCCTCACTTCACGGATTCTGGTACCGCCAAGCTGCCGCTGGCCCTGAGCCCGGAGCTATGGGAGGCGCTGACCCCGACCCAGCAAGCGCTGTTTCAGCGCGCCGACAGCTTGCTGGACGCGTTCACGTTTCAGCCCGAGGTCGCGCAGAGCCTCGATGACTTGGTCGAGAAGAGCGGTGACGACGCGGACGACGTGCTCTCGGCGCTGCGCCTGCTCGACACCATGGCGCTCGTGAGCGTCGAGCCGTCCGACGAAGGTCCGATCTTCTCGCTCCGCGCCACGCCCGAAGAGCACGTGCGCATCCAGGGCCCGGACAACAAGCCGCGCTGGGTCTTCATCGCGCGGCCGGTCGAGATGCGCGACGTCGACCCGTCGACGCTGAACTAGCGCACTACATTGCGACCGCTCCGGTCGAGCGCGCTTCCGCCCCGCGGATTGACGCGCTCGATCGGTCATGGTCGAACGGCGACGTTGGAACGCGCGGAGGCCTCGTCGATCGAGCAAACGTTGGAAGGGTTTCCGGACGCGCCCTCGCTGCGCGCGCAGGCGCTGTCGCGAGCGGTAGGCATGAGCATCACGGTCGCGAGCTGGCTCGATCGACTCGGCCACGTCGACGCGGAGCGAACGCGGCGCTTTCTCAGCCCGCGCCTGGCCGAGCTGACGCCGCCCGACGCGATGCTCGATCGCAGGTCGGCGGCTGAGCGCATCGCGCGCGCCGTTCAGGGCCGGCAGCGCATCGTCGTCTTCGGTGACTATGACTGCGACGGCATGACCAGCGCCGCCATCTTCACCGAGGCGCTGCGCGCGCTCGGGGCCGAAGCCACCCCGGTGCTGGCGAGCCGCTTCGACGGCGGCTACGGCTTCTCCTCGGCCGCGCTCGAGCGAGTCATCAGCTTGCGCCCGGGGCTCCTGGTTACCTGCGACTGCGGCTCCTCCGACCACGCGACGCTGGCCCAGCTTCGCCCGCACGGCATCGACGTGGTGGTGGTCGATCATCACCTAGTTCCGGCCGAGCCGCTTCCGGCGTTGGCCTTCTTGAATCCGCACCGGCCCGAGTGCGGGTTTCCCTACAAGGGGCTGGCTTCGTGCGGGCTGGCCTTGTCGGTGCTCGCGGCCGTGAGAGCAGAGCTCGGCCGCGCGCTCGATCTGCGACCGCTGCTCGACCTCGTCGCCATCGGCACCATCGCCGATGTCGCCCCGCTCGACGGAGACAACCGCGCCTTGGTGCGCGCAGGCTTGAAGGTGTTGAGCGAGGCGCGCCGCCCCGGCGTCCGCGCGCTGCTGGAGCTGGCCGGCATCGAGCCGGGCACCTCGCTCGGCGCGGAAGACGTCGCCTTTCGAATTGCGCCCCGCTTGAACGCGCCCGGGCGCTTGGGTCGCCCGGACTTGTCCGTCGAGCTCCTGCTCTCGACGTCACTCGACGCCGCTCGCGCGCTCGCCGCCGAGATCGAGCAGCGGCAGGTCGAGCGGCGAGCCGTACAAGAGCGCATGCTCGAAGAGGCCTTGCACGAGGTGGAGCGCGAACGCTATCGCGAGCGCTCGGCCATCGTCGTCGGGCGCGAAGGCTGGAACCACGGCATCGTCGGTATCGTGGCGGGCCGGCTCGCGAGCGACTTGAAGAAGCCGGTCGTGGTCGTCGGCTTCGAGAACGGCATCGGGCGGGGCTCGGTGCGCGGCCCGAAGGGCGCGCGGCTGCACGACGCGGTGAGCGCCTGCGCGGCGCACCTGCGTCGCTTCGGCGGGCACCAAGCTGCCGCCGGCTTGGAGGTGGCGCTGGGCGATCTGCCGGCGCTGCGCAGCGCGTTCGAAGCGGCTTGCGCCTCGCAGCCGCCTCTCGCCGAGTGTGACGACACGCCGCGCGTGCGCCTCGCGCCCGGCGACAACTTGGCGCGGGTTCTCGCCGACCTGGCGCAGCTGGAGCCCTGTGGCGAGAGCAACCCCGCTCCCGCCCTCGCGCTGATCGCGCGCGTCGCATCGGCGCGCGAGGTGACGGGCGGGCACCTGAAGCTGGAGCTGTCGCTCGACGGGGGCGAGCGGCTGAGCGCCTTCGGCATCGGGATGGGCGCCCGCGCCGCGGGTCTGGTGGGGGAGATCGCCGTCTCGGGCAAGCTGCGACCGGACCGCTACCGCGGGGGCAGCGCGATCGAGCTCAAGCTCGACAAGATTTGGTAGAGTGGGCCCCGATGGCCGCGCTCGACGCCGAAACGTTCATTCGCTTCCAGGGAGTACGTAAGGCGTTCGGCCCCAAGATCATCTACACGAGCCTCGATCTCTCGATCAAGAAGGGCGAGGTGCTCACCATCTGCGGCGGCTCCGGCGTCGGCAAGAGCGTGATGCTCAAGATGCTGATCGGCCTTTTGCCGGCGGATCGCGGCAGCATCACCTTCGACGGGCAGGAGGTGACGAAGATGAAGGAGCAAGACTTGGCGACCGTTCGACGGCGCATCGCCATGCTGTTCCAAAGCGGCGCGCTATTCGACTCGCTGAACGTGGGCGACAACGTGGGCTACGGCCTCGACGAGCATTTCCAGCACAAGATGTCGCTCGCCGAGCGGAATGATCGCGTGGCGTGGGCGCTCGGGCTCGTGGGGCTGCCCGGCATCGAAGAGATGGCCCCCGCCGATCTGTCGGGTGGCATGCGCAAGCGCGTCGGCTTGGCGCGCGCGATCGCGGTGCAGCCCGAGGTGCTCCTCTACGACGAGCCCACGACGGGGCTGGATCCGATCAACACCGCGCGCGTGAACCACTTGATCATGGGCTTGCAAGAGCGGCTCAAGATCACCAGCATCGTGGTGACGCACGACATGAAGAGCGCCTTCACGATCAGCGATCGCATCGCGATGGTGCACAGCGCGCGCATCATCGCCTGCGACACCGTCGACGCGTTCCGCGCGTCCACCGACCCGCGCATCGCGGATTTCATCGAAGGCCGCGCGCCGGTGAAAGAATCCGTAGAGACGCTGCTCAGCTCTTAGCGCTGAGAGAGAGAACAGGAAGGGGGAAGGGTGGAAGGGGAGCCGCGCAATTTTTGTCTGAGGGGACTCAGACAAAAATTCGTGTTCCGAGCGACGGGGGCGATCCGGTCGGGGGCGAAAGCGCGCCGCTGAATTCCCCCCGCTCTCCCCTTCCTTGCTTCCACCCTTCCTGTTAATCCCGCTCGTACAGCGGGCCGAAGGGGGCCGCCGGGGTGATTTGCGGGGGAGGCCGGACGTGGCAAGATCGGAGGCCTTACTTGGCCTGAGACCTGCAGGGCGATACACGACACATGGCGACCTCGCGTGAATTCAAGGTGGGAGCGTTCGCGCTCGCCGGGCTTTCGGTGATGGGCTTCGTCGTCTTCCTCATCGGCGAGGAGCGAAAGCTGTTCGAGTCGAAGCTCGAGTACAACGCTCACTTCGAAGAAGTGCAGGGCTTGCGCCGCGGCTCGCCCGTGCGCATGGGCGGCGTCGACATCGGCAACGTCACCGAGGTGGCCTACGGCGAAAAGGCCGAGGACACGCGCATCCTCGTGAAGATGTCGATCGTGCGCGACGAGTCGCGCCGCATTCGTCAAGACAGCGTCGCCAGCATCGAGGGCAAGGGCCTGCTCGGCGACAAGATGATCGTGATCACCGTCGGCAACCAGAAGCTGCCGCAGATCCCGGTCGGCGGTGAGGTCCCCTCCAAAGAGGGGGAAGACATGTCGGCGCTCATGGCCAAGCTCGGCAGCATCACCGGGCAGGTCGAGAAGGTCGTCGTCAACCTCGAGCGCACGACCAGCTCGCTCGCGGACGAGAAGCTGCAGAGCAACCTGCGCGGCAGCGTCGAGTCGATGAGCGGCATCCTGAAGTCGGTCGACAGCGGCGATGGCTACGTCGGCAAGCTCATCAAGAGCCCCGAGGAATCCCAGCGCTTGTCGCAGGTGATGCAGAACCTCGAGACCGCCACCGCCCGGCTGAACCAGACCACGGCCAGCATCAACGCCATCTTGTCGCGCGTGCAGACGGGGCCCGGTTTGGCGCACGAAGTGCTGTACGGTGAGGAGGGCTCGAAGGCGGTGGCCCAGTTCGGCGGAGCCGCTGACGAGCTGCGGCTCACTCTCAAGGGCATTCGCGAGGGCAACGGCCTCGCGCGCAGCGTGATCTACGGCGACGAGGGCTCTCAGCAGATGATGAGCAACCTCAACCAAATGAGCGGCGACATGAAGCAGATCGTCGCGGACGTGAAGGCAGGCAAGGGCACGCTCGGCGCGCTGCTGGTCGACCCCTCCGTTTACGAGGACTTGAAGCTGGTGCTCGGCAACGTCGAGCGCAACAAGGCGCTGCGCGCGCTCGTCCGCTACTCCATCCGCCGCGACGGCTCGCAGCCGCCAGCGGTGGAGGTGCGGGATCCGGCGCCCGCGGCCGTGGGCAACAAGAAGCCGGTGGGCGCGGAGACGATCTCGGCTGACGTCGGCGCTTCAACGGGGCAGCCCACGCCGTAACGCCCGTCGCTCGGTGAAAAAGGCCACGCTGCGCGTAAATTGCGCCGGCGTTCCGGGCGCGGCACCAGGATTTCCAAGTGGGTCAAGCTGGCTCGGCTCTTGCTGAGCGAGCGCCATGCTTCAACTCGCTCGCTCACGTAAAGGCCTCGTATCCGCGCTCGGTTTGGTGGCGCTGGGCGTCTTGCCCTTGTCTGCGTGCTCGTCGGGAGACGACGGCACGGGGGCACCCGCCAGCTGTAGCGGCCTCGACACGCAGGTCCGCGCCCAGGCGACGCTGCGTGCCTACGCCGAAGCCGTCACCTCGCTGCGCGCTCGTGCGCTCGAAGTGGAAGCCAAGTTCCTGTCCGTGTGCAACGCCATCAACGCGGACTTGAAGCTCGATACCAGCAAAACGACGGCCGGGGAGGCGTGCGGCGTGCTCAAGCAGCGAGTGGACGCCGCCGTCCGCGCCGGCGTTGCCGTGCAGGTGGCGATCGACTTCAACTGTCGCGCCGACGTGCGCGCCCAGGCGGAGTGCGAAGGCTCGTGCCAAGTGGACGCCGACTGCGACGTTCGGGCTCAGTGCAGGGGCGGCGAGGTCGTCGTCGAATGCAACGGGCAGTGCAGCGGTCAGTGCGACGTGACGGCGCCCAGCGTCGCTTGCCAAGGCACCTGCGAGGGCTCGTGCACCGCCGACATCCAAGCGCGCTGCATGGGTGAATGCCAGGGCAGCTGCACGGCGCCACGGTTCGAAGGCACCTGCGACGCGGGCTGCAGCGCCGGCTTTTCTGGCAGCTGCGAAGGGACGTGCGAGGGCCAGTGCAACGGCCAGAGCTCTAGCGGAAAATGCGCCGGAAAGTGTGAAGGCACCTGCACCGGCAAGGCCACCGGCAGCTGCAACGCCCAGTGCGAGGGCAAGTTCACGGGCGGCGAATGCGAAGGTAGCTGCATGGGCTCGTGCGTGACCCGCGGCACCGCGCAGTGCAACGGCACTTGCAACGGCACCTGCTCGTACACGCCGGGCTCGGCCACCTGCAAGGGCTCGTGTCACGGCGAGTGCTCCGCCGCGGTGAGCCCGCCCACCTGCACTGGCGAGCTCGACTGCGAAGCGAGCGCCGAGTGCCACTCCAGCTGCCAGGCTCAGGCCAGCGCCGAGATCGACTGCCCGCCGCCCACCGCGACCGTGGTCGTGGTCGGCGACGCAGAGCTGCAGGCGGCGCTCGCCGCGCACATCGCCGACTTCGGCCAAGCCTTCAACCTGACCCTCGAGCTGCGCGAGCCGATCGGTGAGGTCGCGGGCAAGACCATCGGCGCCTTTCAAGCCATCGGCGACGTCGGCGTCTCGGGCGCGGCGTGCCTGTCGAGCTCGCTCAGCGCCGCCGTCGAAGCGCAAGCCAGCATCAGCGTTTCGGTGGAGGCGAGCGCGAGCATCTCGGCTTCCAGCAGCTGAGCGCGCCCGTGATCACTCGAATGGGCCGCGGAGGCATGCCTTGCCGGCGCGAAGACCTTTGCAGAGGCCGGCGCAGGCGACGACGTCGATCTCGCCATCCGGACTGGGTCTGAAGTACCAAGCATGCACCTCGCCGGCGACGAAGGGATTGTCGGAGGGGCAGCCGGGAGCGATGCCCTCGCGGCAATGCGAGTACTCATAGTAGGAGGTGGGTACAGGCGGGTGCAGCTCCGTGGTGTCGCAAGGGCCCGAGCGCATGACGGTATCCGGGCTCAGGCAGCCGAGCTGCGTGCCGCGCAGTCGAAAGACGCACGCGCCTTCCGGCAACTCTGAGCGATCCCAGTCTGGGGGCTCCTTCGCCGAAGGTAGATTTGGGCCCGGGACGACTCCTTCGAAGCTCGGCAATTGCAGCGGCTCCGCCCACACGCCGGAGAGCATGCGGCCGACACCGGTAAAGTCGAGCTCGACCACGAGCCGCTGGGAGCACGCGCCGTCCCACGCGGCGTCTGGGCAACCAGGGCCGTCCGTCGAGCGCGCCCCCACGGCCGCGGCGTCTGCCCCCGCTGCCCCGCCCGGCATTTCGACGACCGCTGCACCTGCTGTACCTGCTGTACCTGCTGTACCTGCTGTACCTGCGTTGCCCGTCTGTTCTTCACCCGCGCGATGGCCGACGTTCCCGCCACAGGCCCCGAACACCAACGAGCAACTCAGGGCTGCTCGCGCCCACCACCAGCTAGGCCTCATGCTCGAAGCCTAGCGCCAGATCATGCCGCTGGCGCCGCCGAAATTTGCGGCGGAATTTCGCGGCTTCCGTGGGTTAGGCAGACGCTTCCGCGGGGGGATGGTCGATGCCGGCGGCGGCGTAGACTTCGGTCTCGTCGAGGGTTTCGCGCTCGAGCAAGCGTGTGACGATGGCGTCGAGGCGCTCGCGGTTCTCGGTGAGCAGCTCCACCGCGCGCTTGTAGGCGTCTTCGATCAGCCGGCGCACTTCCCGATCCACGGCGTCGAGCGTCTCTTCCGCCACCCCGCTCATGCGCGGATCCATGTCGGGTTGAAACACGGCGACCGGTCCAATCGTCTTCGACATGCCCCAGCGCCCGACCATCGAGCGCGCGATGCCGGTGCAAACCTGCAGGTCGCTCTCCGCGCCGGTGGTGATGACGCCGTACACGACCTGCTCCGCCGCCATGCCGCCGAGCGCCCCGACCATGCGCCCCTTCAGGTAGGTTGCGTCGTAGCCGTAGCGGTCTTGTTCGGGCGTCGACAGCGTGACGCCGAGCGCGCGCCCGCGCGGAATGATCGAGACCTTGCGCACCGGATCGGCGCCGGGCTGGAGCATGCCGAGCAGCGCGTGTCCGGCCTCGTGATAAGCGGTGCGACGTCGTTCGCTCGGGGGGATGACGACGTTGCGGGCGGTGCCGAGCTGCACCTTCTCGAGGGCGTCGCTCAAGTCGGTCAGCCGCACCTGCTCTTGTCCGCGGCGGACGGCGAGCAGCGCCGCTTCGTTGATCAGGTTGGCGAGCTCCGCGCCGGTCATGCCGGGCGTGATGCGCGCCACGTGACTCAGGTCCGCGTCGGGGCCGAGCTTGACCTTGCGCGCGTGAACCTTGAGGATTTCGAGGCGGCCGGCCTGATCCGGCGCGTGGACGGTGATGGTGCGGTCGAAGCGACCTGGACGCAGCAGGGCTGGGTCCAGCACTTCGGGGCGGTTCGTCGCGGCGAGCACGATCACGCCTTCGCTGCCCGAGAAGCCGTCCATCTCCGTGAGGATTTGGTTCAGCGTTTGCTCGCGCTCGTCGTGGCCGCCCATGGCTCGGGCGCCGCCGCGCGCGCGACCGATGGTGTCGATCTCGTCGATGAAGATGATGGCCGGCGCGACCTGACGCGCCGCTTCGAACAGCTCTCGGACGCGGCTCGCGCCGACGCCGACGATCATCTCGATGAACTCGGAGGCGCTCGCCGAGAAGAACGGCACGCCCGCTTCACCGGCGGTGGCGCGCGCCAGCAGGGTCTTACCGGTGCCGGGCGCTCCGCTCAGCAAGACCCCCTTCGGCGCTCGCGCGCCGATGTCGCGGTACTTCTCTGGTTGCCGCAGGTAATCGACGATCTCTTGGATCTCGCCTTCGACCTCGTCGATGCCGGCTACGTCCTCGAACGTCACGCGCACGCGCTCGGGATCCACCGGCTTGCTGGTCTTGCCGCCACCGAAGAGCCCGCCGCCCATGGCCTGCTGCTGCTTGCGAAACAGCCAGATGTAGAAGGCCACCATCAGCAAGATCGGGCCGAACGAAATGAGAGAGTTGACGAGCAAGCCGCGTTCTTCGACGAGCGGCGTCGCCCTGACGTTCGCCTTGCTCTTGGCGAGCCGGATCATCAAGTCGTCTTGGGCGAAGACAGGGCGCTCGGTCGAAAACTTCTTGTAGGTCGCGCCGGCGCCGCGCGGCTTGGGCTCCGGCGTCGGTTTCTCGGCGCGTAGCGCGCCTTGAATCGTGTGCCCGCGCGCGAACACCTCCGCGACGTTGCCGGCCTCCACCTGCTTGTCGAACTCGGTGTACGAGATCGGCAGCGGGCCGTTGATGCGATCTTGAATCGTCAGGAACGCCAGCACGGCGGCGTAGATGAGCAAGCCGCGCAGCAAGATCTTGTTCCAGCTCCAGGGCTTGTCTCCCGAAGGCCCCGGAGCTTGAGGCAAGCCTTCGGTTCGCCAGGGCCGCTCCGTCGGCGGGCTGACATCGCCAGGAGACTGCGTGGGCTTGGGCGGAATCGAAGGAGGCATGGCGCTTGCCGGACATACCGCAGCCGCGCGCCGCCCGCAGCCGATTCAGCGCGCGCGCCCGGTTGGTACATCGCTTGCTGAAGGCCGCCCATGCCGATCGACTTGAGCAAAGGCGCGTCCACCGTCGAGGTCGTCGTGCGGCTCGTGGTCGCGATGCTGATCGGCGCTCTGATCGGCTGGGATCGCGAGAGATCCGACAAGCCGGCCGGGCTTCGCACGCACATGCTCGTCGCCCTCGGCTCCGCCAGCTTCACGCTTTTGGGGTTCGAGGTGGGAGGCCACTTGTCGCCGAAGTCCGGCGAGGGCTTCGACCCAACCCGCGTGCTGCAGGGGGTGATCGGGGGGATCGGCTTCTTGGGTGCCGGCTCGATCATCCAGAATCGCGGCCAGGTTTCGGGGCTGACGACCGCCGCGAGCGTTTGGGTAGCGGGCGCGCTCGGTTCTGCGGCGGGGGTTGGCGCCTACGTGCTGGCGGGGGCGACCACAGTGCTCGCTTTCGTGATCCTCACGCTGGTTTCCCGATTCGAGCGCAAGCAACCCCCGCCCACGCCTCCCGACGCGCCGGACGAGACCAAGACGCCAATGCGCGTCATCGCGGCGAAAAGTCCCGGACAATAACGGCGGGCGCATCCCGATTCAAAGCCGCGATGGCTCGCCTCGTCGTGTCGAGCGCGCCGGCCGCCCCGCGCGCTACGGCGCTTTGGTCAGCGCGCGCCGGAAAAACTCAGAAGACCGTGCGAGCTCTTCCACGTAGCCTCGCACGTCGTCACGCGCCGTCTTCCCCAGCTTAGCGAAGGGAATGACGTGAGCTTCGGGCACGTAGCGGAAGGTGAAGTTGATGCGGCGCGTATGAAAATCCGCGATCTGCGGCGGCAGCTCGACGCGTTCGCGTTTGTCGACGCGCTGCACGCGGTGAAAGACGCGGTCTTTGAAGAAGCTGCCGCCGAAGATCTGCAGGCTGCCGTCGTCGAGCCACTGCGACACCACCGGCGCCTCGCGCTCGCCGATGCGCCGCGATTTCACGAACTGGAACAGCGCGCGTTCGCCGAGCGAGAGCGACGCGACGGGACCGGGCTCGAAATCGCGGTGCTCACCGACGCGCGCCGTGTCGATCCAGCGCTCGCCATCACGGCGCGCGCCGTAGAAATTCACGAGGCACGTGTTGAGCCGGTAGCCGTCCGGGATGTCTTGGCGGGGGAACAGCCTCGAGATGCGCCGCTCCGCGTCGGCGACGACGCGCGCGAGCACCGCCGGCAGCGGCTCGGCCTGCACGCAGCGGTCGTCCACGCCCCGCGGTGGTCGGTAATAGTCCAGGCACGCGAACTGCCAGTTGCCGAGCCAATACACGGGGCGCAAGAGGCCACGTTGCTGCTGCCCGGCCGGTGGTTCGCGCAGAGTCGAGTAGCGCTGCTCCCAGAGGGGATGCAGCGTGGCGAGCCACTTCAATAGCTCGTCGCGGTCACGAGCCTTCAAGTAGCCGGGGAAGTAATGGTGGCCGCGCGCGTCGTGCAGCTCGCGGGCGACGCCTGAGCCGCTGCCGTCGCCGTGCGCGCGAGCCGCTGAGGGGCGCCCGGGCCGAGCCGCGACCGGGGACCGGCTCGGCTTGCGGGGTGATGTGGGCTTGGGCTTCGGACCGGGCAGAAATTCCGCTTACACGAGCATCGCCGCAGCGTGAAGGGCTATACTCGGCGGATGCGTTTCCTGGAGCGGCTCGGCCGCGCGATTCTGATCCTGACCGTGTTCGGAATCGCGTCGTATTTCTCCATGCAGTCGGGCACGGGCGGGCTCTGGCGCGGCCTCGAATCGGCGCACGCGGTGACGCCTCCCGGGCAGCCCAAGGCGCAATACGACCTGACTCAGCTGCTGGCCGTCAACGAGACGCTCAACACCATCCGCAACAAGTACGTCGACCCCAGCCGCGTGAAGCCGCGGCAGATGTTCCTGTCGTCCCTGAACGAGATCCAGCGCGAGGTCGCGCAGGTGATCGTTCGCCACGAGGACAAGGCCAAGGTCGTCAAAGTGCAGGTCGACGCCGAGTCGGCCGAGTTCCGCGTCGACAACGTGCAAGGCCCGTGGGACGTGGCCGCGCGACTGCGCGAGGTGTTCGCCTTCTTACAGGCCAACCTCAAGGACACCGAGGTCGACCTGCGCGAGGTCGAGTACGCGGCGTGCAACGGCATGCTGCGCACCCTCGATCCGCACAGCGTGTTCTTGAGCCCCGAGGCTTACCGCGAGATGAACCTGTCGACGTCGGGCCATTTCGGCGGCCTCGGCATCGTGATCTCGATCCGCGATCAGGCGCTCACCGTCATGCGGCCGATGCCAGGCACGCCGGCGGGGCGGGCGGGACTCAAGCGGCTCGATCGCATCACCAAGATCAACAACGAGTCCACGCTGAACATGCCGCTCGATGACGCGGTGGGCCGGCTGCGCGGCAAGCCCGGCTCGAAGGTGACGGTCTGGATTCACCGCGACGGCAACGAGGGCTGGACCGGCTCGCGACCGTTCGAGCTGACGCGCGAAGAAATTCAGGTGAAGTCGGTGGACTATCGCGCGCTCGGCAGCGGCGTGGGCTACATCCGGCTCAAGCAATTCCAAGCCTCCAGCTCCGACGAGCTCGACGCCGCGCTGAGCGAGCTCGGTAAGAAAGAGAAGATCCGCGGGCTCGTGCTCGATCTGCGCGGCAACCCTGGCGGGCTGCTCGAGCAAGCGGCGAAAATCGCCGATCGCTTCTTGGAAGACGGCGTGATCGTCTCCACCGTCGGCACCTCCGAAGGGCGCGAAGAGAAGCGCGCCACCCGTCACGGCACGGAGCCGAACTACCCGATCGTGGTCCTGGTCAACGGCTCGAGCGCCAGCGCGAGCGAGATCGTGGCCGGGGCGCTGAAGAACCTCGATCGCGCCGTGATCTTGGGTCAAACGACGTTCGGCAAGGGCTCGGTGCAGCTGGTGTTCCCGAACGTGACGCCCGAGCACGCCGCGCTGAAGCTCACCATCGCGCAGTACCTCACGCCGGGCGACATCTCGATCCAGGGGGTGGGCGTGGCGCCCGACATCGAGCTCGATCCGATGACGGCCGACACCCTCGAGATGGACATGTACCGCTCCGAGCACGCGCTGCGCGAGCGCGACTTGACCAAGAGCCTCGCCGGCGCCGCGCGGCGGCCGACCGAGCAGTCCTTCTTCCGGATGCGCTACAACTTGCCGGAGAGCGAGCGCGCCAAGATTCGCGAGCGCGGCGGCGATATCGAGGACGAGTTCGAGCTCGACATGCCGATCAAGATCGCCCGCGATTTGGCGGGCAAGCTCGCCGCGGGCAAGCGCGCGGAGCAGCTGAAGGCGGCCAAGCCTCTGCTCGAGAAGATCCAGGCGGCGGAGATTGACGCCGTCGCCGCTGACCTGAAGCGCATCGACATCGACTGGTCGGCGCCGCCCAAAGACGCGCCGAGCGCGCCGAAGCCGAGTGACTTCGAGGTCACGACCAAGACCGACAAGCCGAACGACACCGTCACCTCCGGCGAGAGTATGTCGCTCAAGGTCTCGATCAAGAACAAGGGCGCCGCGCCCGTGTATCAGCTGCGAGCCATCACGAAGAGCGACGCGGGCTACTTCGACGAGAAGGAGCTGGTGTTCGGCAAGGTCATGCCCGGCGAAACCAAGAGCGCGACCGTGCCGCTCGGTTTCTGCGACATCGAGGGCCGCAAGGCGGGCTCGACGGAGCCGCTGCCGCTCGACGCCAAGCGCGTCTGCAAGATCCCGCTCGACGCCGACACGCGCTCCGACGTGGTGAAGGTGCGCTTCTTCGCCGAGGGCTCGGAGCCTCCGCAAGAGTCCGAGATCCGCACGACGATCATGGCGCAGCCGCAGCCGATCTTTGCCTACACCTACCAGATCGCCGACAATCGCCCGGGCAACGGCGACGGCCAGATCGCGCGCGGCGAAGGCGCGACCGTCTACATGACGGTGAAGAACGTCGGCAAGGGCAAGTCGTTCGAGTCGCAGGCCAACCTGCGCAACCTCACCGGCGATGGCCTGCTGCTGCACGCAGGTCGCTTCGACGTCTCGAACATGAAGCCGGGCGACTCGCGCACGGTGGCGTTCACGTTCGACGTGCTCGACGAGCTGCAGGACAACTTCGTCAACTTCGAGCTGAGCGTGACCGACCGCGACCTGCGCGTCGGTTCCAGCGAGAAGGTGAAGCTGCCCCTGCCCAAGAGCCCGCTCTCCCTGGTCAAGGCTACGGGCAAGGTGCAGCTCACGGCGCCGGCAGGCGTGCGCGGTCAGCCGCTCGGCGCCGCGCCGGTCGTGGCCGAAGTCGAGAAGGCAGCCGTGCTCGAGCGCTTGGCGACCTTTGGTCCCTACACCAAGGTGAGCCTGGGTGATGATCGCTTCGGCTTCGTCGAGACGAAGCTGTTGAAGGAAGGCGCGGCCGGACCCGCGAAGGTTGCCTTCAAGCCGCTCTTGTCGCACTCGCCGCCGCTACTCGAGGTGACGCCGGCCAAGCTGGCGACCCGCGACGCCAAGGTGCACATCGAAGGCCAAGCCAACGACACCGATCGCGTGCTCGACGCCTTCATCTTCGTAGGCGCGCGCAAGGTCTTCTACCAGTCCAATCGCAAGGCGGAAGACGCCACCAAGCTGAAGTTCTCGCTCGACACCGAGCTTCAGCCGGGCATCAACGTCATCACCGTCGTCGCTCGCGAGAGTGAGGACACCACGACCCGCTACACCATGATCGTCCGTCGCGACGGCCCCAACGGTGAAGCGCTGAAGACCACGCGCGGCGAAGCCTTCGGTGAAGGCCTAGGCCTGGAAGGCGAATAGCGACCCGAGCGGGCGCCTGGGCCGCAGCGTGCTAACGTGCGGCCTCCAGGGTGTCTCTCGGATGAGCCGAGCACGCCGCGTTCGCGGAGCGGCGCTCGTCGCCGACGTGTGTCGTCCGGTTTCAGTTAGTGAGGGATACCAATGAAGCAAGCTGCCAAGAAGCGTGGGGCCATCGGCTTATTCAGCCACAAGAAGCGCGTGGACTGGGGCGTCAGCGTGCTCTCGGGCGAGCAAGACGGCAAGCGGCGCTACCTGTTCGAGGGGGGCGAGGAACGCGTGATGGGCCCTGGAGGCATCGAGCTGATGATCCCCGTCGAGCAGCCCGACGACGAACAACGCGCGGCTGGCGTTCGTCTGACCGCGCTGCTCGCCAAGCGCGAAGGCCGGACCGAGGCGGCGGACGCGCCCCACACCACCGTCGTCATCCGACAGCTGGACAAGCTGCACAAAAAGTACCGCGGCGGATTCTTCAGCAAGGAATGGCGCTCCGACGAGAAGAGCATGCACGCGCGGCAGACGCGCACCACGACCGCCCCCAAGCTGCAGGCCGCGCTCTCGCCGCAGAGCCTCGAAGAACGCGAGCGAGCCGAGCAATTTGCGGAGATTTGGGGCGAAATGGCGGGCCTGCTCGGTGAGAGCCGGCTCGCGACGGGGAAGCTGCGCACGAGCGCCGACACCGACGCGCTGCGCGCGCTGTGCGAGCGAACGCGCGAGCTGCTTCACGGTGGCGAAGCGTACGAGACCCGCTTCGATCGCTTCGTCGAAGCGTACGAGGCTGCGTTCCGAGAGCCTCCGAGCTGGCAGACGGCAACGGCGCTCTCGGCGCTCATGAACCCGGTCGACCACGTCTACGTCGAGCCCGCGTCGTTCCGAAAGCAACTCAAGTCGCTGTCACTGGTCAGCACGCTCGCGGCGCGCCCCACCGGCGCCGCCTACGCGCGGTGCCTCGGCATGGCGAAGGCCCTGGCCAACATGCTGGCGGCGCGCGGTGAGGTGCCGCGTGACCTACTCGATGTGCACGACTTCGTGCGGGTGACGGCCTAGCCAGGCAGCTCGCGGCAGGTTTCGCGTGTGCTTGCAGCTTTCTGGTTTGGTTGAAGCTGAGCTTCTGGAACCAATCTTTCACCTAAATACCAGCTGACGCCGGCGCATCTCGGGTCAACATGGGCCGATGCCTTCGATTCGCTGCTTGACGTGCGTCCTCGGTTCGCTGCTCGTGCTCTCTGCGTGCGGAGAAGGCGTAGGGCTGCCTGACGCGGGCGGCGCGGCGGGTAGCGGCGGCAGCGCGGGCCTGCCGTCCGCCACGACGGGCGGGAGCGCGACCACGGCCGGGCAGTCGTCGGGCGCCGGCCAGACGAGCGGCGGCCAGGCCAGCGGCGGCCAGGCCAGCGCGGGCCAAAACGGCGGCGGCGAGACGGGGGGCGGGCAAAGCGGCGGCGGTCAGGCCAGCGGGGGGCAGGCGAGCGGGGGCGCCTCCGGTGGTCAAGCCAGCGGCGGTCAAGCGGGAGCCGCGCAAGGCGGCTCGTCCAGCGGCGGGAGCACGGGGGAGAACCGCGTGTTCTCCGAGTGTCGGTTCCACTTCGGCACCATCGACACCAAGGCCAAGGAGCACCCCGAGTTGATTCCCGAGCTCGATTTCTTCACCTCCGGTTGGATGGGCCTCTCCGACACCTTCGATCAGAAGTACGTCTGCGACGAGGCCAAAGATGGGGGCGTGCTCGGCAAGCAGGTGCCGGTCATCGTCGCGTACGTCTCCGCCTTCTACGTCAAACGGCATCACAACAACTTGTGTGACTGCAACGTCACCACCTGCGGCCAAACCAACGGCCGCCCCAACGATCTCTGCAACTTCGGTGCTCAGTACATCAAGCAAGACCTGAGCAAGATCGTCGAAGTTTACAAGAACTACGCCCGGGGCTACGCCGCTTGCTTCGGCACCAAGAAGCCGATCGTGTTCGAGATGGAGCCTGATTGGTACCAGTACATCTCGAGCAGTCAGGTGAGCCCGATGAGCAAGAGCGAGGCGGGCTCGATCCTCAAGCAGTACGTGCTCGCTATCAAAGAGTCGCTGCCGAACGCGTTCTTCTCCATCGACGTTTCGCCCTGGGTCGGCGAAAACGGCAAGGACAACGGCAAAGATTGGTACTCGAACTTCGACCTCTCGCTGTTCACCTTCGCCAATACTTCAGGCGGAGGCACCAACGCCGCCACCGCCAAGATCCGCAACGACAACTTGATGACGTGGGCGGGCGTGAGCGGCGTGCTGGCCAAGCCGCTCTTGGCTGACACCGGCTACGGCGCCAACGGCGCTTCCGCAGGCCACGACGCCGCCTGGGACGTCGCTAGCAGCATCAACTCGCGCATCGACGACGGCGTGATCTCCATCAGCCAGTACAACCCGAAGGGCGACTGGGCCGCCACCATCAAGAGCATTCGCAGCCAGCTGAAGAAGCCGAAATTCTGCCCCTGACCCGCGCGACGGCGGCCGCCGTTGACAGCGCAGCGCGCCGTGCCACCATGCGCGCCTCCATGTCTCAGGCTGAATTCTCGAACGTCACCGCTGTCGCCAAAGCCAACGTCTACTTCGACGGAAAGGTCGTGAGCCACACGATCAAGTTGGCCGACGGCTCGAAGAAGACGCTCGGTCTCATCTACCCGGGTGAGTTCCATTTCGGCACCGACGCGCCGGAGCGGATGGACATCACCGCCGGCCGCTGCGAGGTGCGCCTCGACGGCGAGCAGACGTGGCAGAGCTACGAGGGCGGCACGTTCTTCAAGGTGCCGGGCAAGTCGGGCTTCGACATCAAGGTTGCGGCCGGCATCGCCGAGTACGTCTGCTCCTTCGAGTGAGCGCTCGCGACTGACTCGGCCATTCGCGGGCCTTCAGCCTCGGTCCGCGTGAGCAGCGCGGCTTGCCCGCGCGCTCTATTTCTGGCGAGCAGCTCGCTCGGCCGGGCGACAATCGACTGAAGCGCTCCGGCTCTCGAGGCCGGCGCAGCCGGCTCGGGGAAGGGTGCTATGCTCGCCTCGGCCAATGAAGTTCGACGCGCCCTATTGCCTGACTCATCAGGACGGCAAAACTCACTACGCCACCGGCGAAATCCGCAAGGAGCGCCTGCTCTCCGAGGTCCCCAGGCGTGGGCGTTGGCCGGTCTTCAGCATGGTGCCGTTTTCTCAGCTGCGGGAGCGCGGCTTCGACGTTCACGACGGCGGTGAGCCGATCTTGTCGCTGGTTCCGAGCGAGTACCGGGAGATCCAGCTGGCGGAGGTGCTCCCGGGCGGCGTAGAGCCCGAGGTGAAGACGCTCGGCGCCCCCACCTTCGAGATGGGAGACGCGGAGTTCGAGACCAACGTCGCGCGGCTGATCAAGGAAGAGATCTGCCGAGGTGAGGGCTCCAACTTCCTGCTCTCGCGCAAGGCGCGCATCAAGATAGCCGACTTCGATTGGAGGGTAGCCAACGCCATCTTCAAGCGGCTGGCGCGTAACGAGTTCGGCGCCTACATGACGTTTTGCTTCTACGACGGCGAGCAATACTTCGTCGGCTCGTCACCGGAGCGGCACGTCACGATCCGGCGCGGCGTCGTCAAGATGAACCCGATCTCGGGCACCCTGCCCAAGAGCGTGCTCAAGCAGCGCGCTGACTTGATCGAGTTCCTGTCCGACCCGAAGGAGGTCAACGAGCTGTTCCAGGTGGTCGACGAAGAGCTGAAGATGATGAGCCGCATCTGTAGCTCCGGCGGCGACGTACACGGCCCTTACCTGAAGGAGATGAGCACGCTCATCCACACCGAGTACTTGCTGCAGGGCTTCACCGACGGCGACTACATGGACGCCTTCCGCGACTCGATGTTCGCCGCCACCATGATCGGCAGCCCGCTCGAGAACGCGGCCCGCGTCATCAAGCAGTTCGAGCGCGAGTCACGCCGCTACTACTCGAGCGCCTTGCTCATCACCGGCCTCGACGAAGACGGCCACGAGTTCCTCGACAGCGCGATCACGATCCGCACCATGGAGGTGTCGAGCGACGGCGAGGCGACGATCCAGAGCGGCGCCAGCATCGTGCGTGACTCAGTGCCCGAGCGCGAGTGCGGTGAGGTGAAGACGAAAGCGGCGGGAGTGCTGCGCGCCATCGCCACGGCCGAGCCGTCGGTGCCGACGCTGGCCGGCTACCGTGACGCGCTGGTCGACCAAATCCTCGAATCACGCAACAAATACTTGTCGCGGTTTTGGATGGAGAAGCAGCACAAGTCGTACATCGATGCGCGCTTCGAGGGTAAGTCGATCCTGATCATCGACAACGAGGACGAGTTCACGCACATGCTCAAGCACGTGCTGTCGCACCTCGGCTTGCAGGCGCGCGTGGTCGGGTTCCGCGAGGCCCCCGCGCTCGTGAAGGACAGTGAGCTCACGCTCGTTGGCCCTGGCCCTGGGGATCCCACCGATTTGAGCGACCCGAAGATGAAGGTCGTGCACGAGATCGTGCAGGGGTTGCTCGAGCGCAAGGCGCGCTTCCTGGCCGTTTGCCTCGGTCACCAGGTGCTGTGTCACCGCTTGGGGCTGCGCGTCGAGCCGCACGACCCGCCGCTCCAGGGCGTGCAGAAGTCGATCGACCTGTTCGGGCACCGCGAGGCGGTGGGCTTTTACAACACCTTCTTCGCGCGGAAGCCCGAAGCTCCGCTCGCGGACGTGAGCATCGCGAGCGAGCCCGACGGACGCGTCACGGCCCTGCGCGCGGAGCGCTTTGCCAGCTTTCAGTTCCACGTCGAGTCGGTGCTCACCACCAACTCGGTTCCGCTCCTGCGCGACGCGCTGTTGTGGGTGCTCACGGGGCGGCTCGGCAGCGTCTTCCCGCCGCCGGCCTCGCTCCCACCGCTCGGCTGAAGACAGGCTCGGCTGGCGCGGCGGAGCGGCGCGTCGGCGTTCAGGCGAGCGCGCTGAGCAAGACCTTCAGCTTCCAGCCGGTCTCTTGCAGCTCGCTCGCCGGGTCGGAGCCGCTCACGATGCCGGCGCCGACGTAGAGGTGCGCGAGCTTGCCGGCGATGACGCCCGAGCGCAGCGCGACCGCGAAATCGGCGTCGTCGTGGGCGTCGATCCAGCCGATGGGGCCAGCGTACCAGCCTCGCTCGTCGGCCTCGTGCTCGGCGATGAATCGGAGCGCGGGCGCGGTCGGGTACCCGCCGACCGCGGGCGTGGGGTGGATGCGCGCGAGCAGCGACAGCGCGCGCTCCGGCGCTCGCAGCGTGGCGCTGATCGGCGTCTTGAGGTGCAGGACGTGACGCGCGCGATGGACGAGCGGACGCTCCGGCAACGGCTGAAGCTCGGCGACAGGGCGCAAGCGTTCGACCAAATCGCGCACCACCGGGGCGTGCTCCGCGAGCAGCTTGGCGTCGCTGAGCAGATGCTCGGCCGCGCCCACGTCGCTGGCCGGCAGCGTCCCGGCCACGGCCTCGGTTTCGATGCGTTGCCCCGACTTCGCCAGCAGGCGCTCGGGGGGCGAGCCGATGAAGGTGCTGCCGTTCACCCGAAACGCGAAGCGCGGGGAGTTGGGGCTGCTTTCGCGCAGACGGGAGAGCACGCGCGCCGCCGACAGCTCCCTCGCGAAACGCACGAGCACCCGCCGCGCGAGCACCACCTTCTGGAACGAGCCGCTGGCGATGGCGCGCTTCACCTGTTCGATTTGCTCGTTCCACTCGTCGGCGCTGCGCTCGGCTAGCTCGAAGGGGCCCGAGGGTGCGTCAGCAGCGTCGCCGTCTCCCGCAGACGCGACGAGCTGAGCCGCCTCGTTCAGGAAGCGCGCGCGCTCGCTCTCGGACGAGAGCTCTTGCGGCGCCGCCGCCAACGTCAGCCAGGCGCGATCCTCGCGGCGCGTGTAGGTGAGGCGAGGCAAGACGACCTGGCCTTCACCGAAGCCGTCCCACGGCGCGCTGCTCGAGCGGCCGGGTTGGAACGCGAAGCCTCCGACGACGCGCGGCGCAGGCGCTCCCGCGGAGGCGGCGGCGTGCGGCTCGAGCGAGCTCCACAGCTCTTGGAGCTGTCGGTCGACCATCTGAAAGCGCTCAGGGCCGTGACCGCTCAGCCGCTTGGCGACGCCGATACCGACGAACTCTCGATCGCGCCCGCTCGACCAGTAGCAAGCGTCGGCCCGAGACTCGACCGCGAGCAGCGACTCGGCGCGCAGTAGCGGCGCGGGAACGCTGAGCCACTGCAGCGTCTTCGAGCTAGCGGCTTGCGAGATGCCCCGCTCCAAGAGGCGGAGGGTGCGGTCGACGGACTCTGACTGCGTCATCGAGTGAAGCGGTGAGCCGCTTTCACGAATTATTGAAACTTTAGAGGGCTCTGTCAAGGCGAGCTCGGAGCGCTCCGCGTGCGGTGCGAATGACACAACCCATCGTAACTGCTAGGTATTATCCGATTCTCAAGCGGGGATGCGCGCCTCAGTCACCCAGGGCGTTCGAACACGGCGAGCGTCTCCAGGTGCTCGGTGTGCGGGAACAAGTCGTACGCCTCGACGGAGCGGAGCCGTAGCACCTGGTCGAGCTCCGCCGCGTCGCGCTCGAACGACTCGACGTCACACGAGACGTAGGCGAAGCGGCGCGGCGGCGCTTTCCGCAGCGCGGCGACGAGCGCGGCATCGAGACCCTTGCGCGGCGGATCGGCGATCACGAGATCACAGGTCGCCACGAGCTCCGCGTGCTCACCCGCCGGGCCCCGGTGCACGCGCACCTTGGCCCGCTGCTCGCTCGGAAGTGCGTCGATGCCGCGCGCGAGACCGCGGAGCGAGCCCTCTCCCAGCTCGTTCAAGTCGAGCGAGGCAGCGACGGCAGCCGAGCCGAGACCGATCGCGCCAACTCCCGCGTAGAGCTCGACCACGCGCGCTCCCGGCGTGACCAGCTCTCGAACGCGCGCCCCGAGCTGCATGGCGAGGTCCAGGTTGCTCTGGCCAAAGGCGCTCGGTGGGTAGAAAATGCGCGCGTCTCCCGAAAAATCGACGACGTCGGGCTCGCCGTGGATGAGCCGCCAGTGGGGGCCCAAGATGGTGTTGGTGCGCTCGGGGTTACCGTTCCACCACAAGCCGAGCAGTGAGTCGCCGAGCGCCGAGCGCAGCGCCTCGAACACGGGCTCGAGCCCGTCGGGAGCGTCGCCGTTCGTGACCAGCACCACCTGCGCGCGATCGGTGCGCCGTTCCACTGCGACCTGTAGGTAGCGCGCGACGCCCGCGTGGGCCTGATCCGAGTAGGTAGGTACGCGCAGCGCTGCGAGCACTTGGCGGACATGCGTGGCGACGGTGTTCACCACCGGGTGGTGCACGAGGCAGCGTGGGATGTGCACGGCCCGGTGAGTGCCGGCCTCGAAGATCCCGAGCTTGGGCGCATCGGCGCGGCCGCGAATCGCCAGGCGAGCGCGGCGACGGAAGCTGGTGGGCGGGCCGACGTGTACCTGTGGCACGGCGATGCCCGCTCGCTCCGTGAGCCTGCGCAGCCGCTCCAGCGGCTCGGACGGCAGGCCCGGCGTAGCCAGGCGCGGACAGCCCGGACAGTGCGGCTGATGGGGGCAAACGAGCGCGGTCATGCAGGAATTGGTGGGCGGCGGGCAGGGCCTGCTAACAAGAAGCCTAGCCGTTGTCCAAGCCGGATCCACCCTTCGCTCGCCGCCCGGCCATCGCGCTCGTCGGCGTCGCCGGTATCGCGGCGGCGGCGCTGGCGCTATTGAAGCCGTGGGAGAAGAAGCCGCTCCCGCCCGTGCCGGCGAACGGCTCGCTCGCGAGCCGCCCCGAGCCCAGCCCAGAAGCGAGCGCGGCCCCGTCGGCCGTGTCGCCGCCCGCCCGCCCCCCGCTGATTGACGAGCTGCCGGACACGATCGAGGCGCAGCGCGAGCTCTTGTTCAAGAACATGAAGCTGCAGCTCGACCTCAGCGATGACGTGATCGAGAAGACGCGCACCATCTTCGCGCGAACGAAGTGGACGGGGCAGGGCAACCCGAAGATCACGAAGCACCCGATGACGCGAGCCGAGTGCCAGCAGGTGCGTCGAGAGCATGCGTTCAAGCCCGGCGACGAGCGCTGCGGCGCCGTGAACATGGTCACGGTCTTCGACCCGCGCGCGGGTGAATCCCGCGAGAGCGCCAAGCTGTGCATCGATCAATACGAATACCCGAACATCGCCTGCGACTACCCGGTGACGTGGGTGAAGTCGGATCAAGCCCAAATGCTCTGTCAGGCGCAGGGGAAGCGCCTGTGCGACGCGCACGAGTGGGAGGGCGCGTGCGCCGGCGCGCTTCACGAGCCCGAGCAAGATTACACCTTCGGTGAGCGCCGCTTGCAGCAAGAGTACCTGCACAACAAAGATCGCGAGATGGTGTGGGCTTACGGCAAACAGAAGAACCACGCGCTCTGCGCTACCGGCGGCTCGAAGAGCCCCAAGTGCTACACACCGAGCTGGCAGCTTTGCGGTAGCAACACTTACCCCGCGGGCGCGTTTCCCGAGTGCGTGAGCGCGTTCGGCGCCTACGATCAGCACGGCAACGCGGCCGAGCACATGAACCTGCCGCTCGTCGCTGAAGAGCTAGGCAGCCGCGGCGGCACCGGTGACAACGAGATGAAGGGCAGCTGGTTCATCTTCCAGCGCACCGAAGCCCACGCCGACGACTGCCGCTGGCGCGCGCTCGCGTGGCACCAAGGTCGCTTGATGGCCAAAGACGCTCACTACAATTATCACCTGAGCTTCAGGTGCTGTAAGGACCTCTGAGGAATGCCGCAGGCCATCGAGAGCATCCTCGAAGTATTCTCGCTTCGAGATCGGACCCGCCGCGTCGCTCACCGCGCCCAGCGCCACTTCGAGGCTCCCAACTGGTCCCGCGATGGTCGACACCTGCTCGTCAACTCCGAGGGGCGCCTCTATCGAGTGCCAGTGACGGGTGGCGAGCCGGCGCTCGTGGATTGCGGCTTCGCGGTGCGCTGCAACAACGACCACGGTTACTCCCCGGACGGCCGCTTCATCGCCATCAGCGACGAGACGCAAGGGCCGTCGCGCATTTACGTCGTTCCCGCGAGCGGCGGAGAGCCGCGTGTCGTGACTCCGGAGGCGCCCTCCTATTGGCACGGTTGGTCGCCGGACGGCGGCACCCTGGCGTACTGCGCCGGTCGCGGCGGTGAGTCGTACGACATCTACGTGAGGCCTGTCGAAGGTGGCGCAGAGCGGCGCCTCACCACGACACCCGGCCTCGACGACGGCCCTGACTACACCGCCGATGGCGAATGGATCTATTTCAACTCGGCGCGCGCCGGAGTCATGCGCATCTGGAGGATGCGCCCCGATGGCTCGGAGCAGGAGCAGGTGACGTTCGACGAGCGCTACGGCGACTGGTTCCCGCATCCCTCGCCCGACGGCCAGTGGCTGGTGCTGCTATCGTATGATCGCGCGGTCGTGGGCCACCCACCCAACGAGCACGTCTGCTTGCGCCTGATGCCGCTGCGCGGTGGAAAACCCGAGCTGCTGTGCGAGCTGTTCGGCGGTCAGGGTACCCTCAACGTCCCTTCATGGTCGCCCGACTCCAGCGAGTTTGCCTTCGTGAGCTACCGTCTGCTCGCGGGCGGTGCTGGTTGAAAGGTAGGCTTTGCGCGGCGCCACTCACCATGCCATGAGCCTGCGCATTTGCGTCCGCAGCCCGGTAGCTGGGAGCCTGGCGCTTGCCGTGTGCTGCCTGCTCTCCGCCTGCGGCGGCAAAGCCAGAGCGTCGGACGACGCAGGCGCGGCGGCCGGCGGTAGCGGCGGGGGCGGCGGGGCCGCCGTGGTGGCTGGGGGCGGAGGTGGCGGTGCCCCCTTCGAGCGTGTGGCCCTCGAAGAGGTCCTTCCTTGGTTCGATGGCTCCGGAAAGGCCGATTTCGATCCCAAGCCTCCCAACTCCGAGTTGCACATCGAGGCCACCGGCTCTCCGGCACGCAGCACTCTCAGCACCCACAATCACGTCGCGCTCTTGAGCGGCGTGGAGGCGATTTCATTCTCCGCTCACGCTAGCGCGTCCGTGCGGATGCTGGTGAGCGCGAGCCACGCGATCCAGGACTACGACTACTTTGCCGCGCGCGACGCCGGTCAACCGTGGCCCGTAGCTCCCGTCGAGCTGGGGGCGGCGTGGCAGGATTATGTCGTGCCGCTCGCGGCCATGATGCCGCCCGAGACGGGCGAGAGCGGCGGCATGGCTTTCTTCCTGGCGTTCATCGTCGAGTCGCCGGCGCCGGTCGAGGTCTGGATCGACGACGTGCGCTTGGAGCGCTAGCCGCGTACCTCTGCGCACACGTCGAAAGCAGATTCTTGAATAGGTCGCGACGGATCCGGGTACTCTCCATCGTGGTCCTGTTTTCGTTTCGCAACGCAGCGGAACTTTGAGCCTGGGATGAACCGATGAAGGCAAGCTTGCTGTGCGGTCGTGGTGTCGTCGCGTGTGTGTCCGCGCTCTTGGCGCTAGCCTGCTCGGACGAGGCGACTCCCGGTGACGGCGCCGCGGGCGCCCAAAATCAGGCCGGGTCGGACGGTGCGGCTGGTAGTCCGACGGGCGGCGCGGGCGCCTCGACGGGACAGCAGGCGGGCAGCGCCGGAACGGGCGGCGCCGCGGCCGGTGGTGCCAGTCAGGGCAGCGCCGGTGCTGCAGCCGGCGGTGGAGCAGGCGGGGCGAGCTCAGGCGGCGCCGGGGCGTCCACGGGCGGCAGCTCGGGTGCTTCGACGGGCGGCAGCTCGGGAGCTTCGACGGGCGGCAGCGCGGGCGCGGCTGGGCAAGGCGGGGGCGGGGCGACCAAGCCCAGCGATGGGTGTGAGCAGGCCACGTCTGCCACGCTCAATCAATGGGTCGAGAGCATGGTCATGACGGGCGGCAACAATCGACCGTACTCGGTGCGCCTACCGAACAAGTACGACAACAAGCGCGCCTATCCCGTGATCATGCTGCTTCACGGCTGCGGCGGCGGCACGAATAACGTGCCGATGGAGAAGGCCACCGGAGAGGACGCGATCTTGGTGCGCGGCACCGGGTCCGCCGCGAGCACGTGCTGGGACACGAAGGCCAATGGCCCCGACGTCGCGTTCTTCGACGCCATGGTGGCCGACGTCAAGAAGCGCTTCTGCGCCGACGAAAGTCGCGTCTTCGCCGTGGGCTACAGCAGCGGCTCGTGGCTCGCCAATCAGCTCACCTGCATTCGTGCCGACGTGCTGCGCGGCGCCGCGACGGTGACGGGCGGCGAGTCCGCGGGCGGCGGTTGCGGCGGCCCGGTGGCGCGCATCTTCATCCACGACACCACGGACAAAGACAACGTGATCTCGGGCAGCGTGAAGGCTCGTGATCGGCAGCTGACCCAGAACATGTGTGACAAATCGGCGCCGCCGATGTCGGTCGATCCCGCGCCGTGCAAGCTCTACCAAGGCTGCGCCGCGGGCTACCCCGTCGAGTGGTGCGAGACCACGGGCAACGGCCACGGCCGACAAGACAGCACCGCCCCGCAGACGTTCTGGAACTTTTTCAAGGCGCTCTGAGCGTCGGAATCCCCGCGTCGGTCGGCGCGCGACGCTAGGGAGTGTCCCTAATTGCTGGTCTCGGCGTAAACGTGCCCGTGCCCGTGCCCGTGCCCGACGGTCCGTAAGTTGCCGTCGGCGGTATCGGGGCTGGTAGGCC
>JAEYWK010000111.1 GCA_023431345.1 Pseudomonadota bacterium | reverse complement strand
GGCAAGCACGGGCGGCCGAGATGCCCAGAACCCGCCGCTAACCATTCCGTAGCAGGTTGCTGGCATGCTCAGGCGGAGCGCAAGTCTCCGCGGAGCCCGTCCTACCGATGAAATCCTGCCTGATCGTCGATGACTCGAGCGTGGTGCGCAAGGTTGCGCGTCGCATTCTCGAGGACCTCGACTACATCGTGGAGGAGGCCGAGGACGGCCAGGAAGCCTTTGACAAGTGCCGGCAGGAAATGCCGGATGCGATCCTGCTCGATGCCAGCATGCCGATCATGACCGGCCTGGAATTCCTCAAGCTGCTCCGAGGCTTTGTCGGCGGAGAGAAGCCGCACGTGGTGTACTGCACCATCGAGAACGACATCGGTGCCATCGCCATGGCACTCAAGGCGGGCGCCAGTGACTACATGCTGAAGCCGTTCGACCGGCAGGTCCTCGAAGCGAAGTTCGACTTGCCCGAAGCTGCCTAGGACTGCATGTCCTCCGCCCGCGAGAGCAGGTGGTTCCGCTCCCGCTCATTACGCGTCAACTCCGCCGCACGGCGAAATTCAGCTGCCGCCTCGGCTTTGCGCCCGAGCTTGCCGAGAAGGTCGCCACGAACACCATAGAGCAGGTGATAGTTGCGCAACGCCGGTTCGTCCCGGATGCGGTCAACGATCTCGAGCGCGATGGCCGGACCCTCTGCCATTGACACTGCGACCGCGCGGTTGAGTTCGACCACGGGCGAGGGCATGACCTCGGACAGCCTCGCATAAAGGCGGGCAATCTGCTGCCAGTCCGTATCTTCGGCCCGGTGCGCCCGCGCGTGGCAGGCAGCCAGCGCTGCCTGCAGCGCGTAGGGCTGGTCTGAACCTCCCATGGCTTCCGCCCGCTCAAGCGCCGCAAGGCCGCGCCGGATCAGCAACTGGTCCCATCGCGAGCGATCCTGGTCCAGCAGCAGCACCGGTTCGCCGTTGACGTCGGTCCGGGCGGCCGTGCGGGAAGCCTGGATTTCCATCAGCGCTACCAGCGCGTGGACTTCGGATTCCTCCGGCATCAACCCGGCGAGCACCCGCCCGAGCCGCATCGCCTCCTGGCATAGCTGCGGGCGGATCAGGTCCTCGCCCACGGTAGCGGAGTAGCCCTCGTTGAAGATCAGGTAGATGACGCCGAGCACGGACGAGAGCCGCTCGGCTAGCTCCGCGCCCCGCGGTACCTCGAAGGGCACGCGCTCTTCGGCCAGCGTGCGCTTCGCGCGCACGATGCGCTGTGCGATCGTCGGCTCGGGCGCGAGGAAGGCGCGCGCGATCTCTTCGGTGGTGAGCCCCCCCAGCAGCCGCAGCGTGAGCGCCACCCGTCCCTCCATCGAGAGCACCGGATGGCAAGAGATGAACAGCAACCGCAGCAGATCGTCACCGACCTGATCGTCGAGCTTCTCTTCGAGCAAGCGAGCCAAGCTCTTTTGGTCGGCGAGCGCGTCGGACTCGAGCTCGGCGCCGAGCTCCTCGTGCTTGCGGGTGATGCGCTTGTGACGGCGCAGATCGTCGATCGCGCGGCGCTTGGCGGTGGCCATCAGCCACGCGCCGGGGTTGTCGGGCACGCCCTCGCCAGGCCAATGCTCGAGGGCGGCTACGAGCGCGTCTTGAGCGAGCTCCTCCGCCCGGCCCACGTCGCGCAGCAGGCGAGTGAGCCCCGCGATCAGCCGCGCCGACTCCATTCGAAATACCGTGTGGACCGCGCGCTCGACCTCGGGAACCGTCACCCCCGTGAGCTACGGCGTTTCGGCTGGGCGGGCAAGCGGGAGGGCGTCGGCGCCGCTGTCTCCGCCGCGCTCGCACGGCGCGGGCTCAAAAATCCATGATCGCGGCGCGCGCAGCCTTGGGCATGTGCTCGTCGTTGTACAGCAGCGGGAAGTCATTGCGACCCGCCACAGGCTCGTCGTCGAGCCAAGTGCGGTCGTCAGAGACGCCCCAGAAGGTGACGCTCGTGATTTGGTCCTTGTTCTTGCGGTAGAGCGCGAACAAGTCGCCAAAGCGCTTGGCCTGCCTGGCTTCCAGCTCCGGCGTGAAGGTCACGGCGGGCGACGCGACGAACTCGCCCGTCGTGTAGTCGCTGTAGACGGTGACGTCGAGCTCGCTGATTTTCACCTTGTACCCAGCGGTCTTCATCTTGTCGATGGCGAGCTGCAGGTCAGCGAGCGTGGGCCACGTCAGGTTCTCATGGCTCTGAAAGCCGACGCCGTCGATCTGAATTCCCTTCTCGTCCTTCAGCCAAGCCAGCATCTTCAGGATCTTGTCGGCCTTCACCGTCGCGACGTACTCGTTGTAGTAGAGCTTGCCGGCGGAGCTGCCGGGCGCTTGGGCTTCCAGCGCGTCTTTCGCGTACTTGAACGCCCAGTAAATGTACTCTTCGCTGCCGAACAGCTCGAACCAGCGCGACTGCTCGCTGCCGTCTCGATACTGCTTGGTCGCGTCGTCACTGATGGCCTCGTTCACGACGTCCCAGTTGTCGACGACGTCGCCGTAGCGATCGATCATGGCTTCGATGTGGGCTTTGAGTCGCTCCTTCAGCAGCTCCAGGCTGGCGCTGTCGCCGGCCGTGACCCCAGCGAACATCCATTCCGGCGCTTGTCGGTGCCAGAGCAGGGCGTGGCCCGTGAGCTTCATGCCGTTCTGACGCGCAAAGTCGGCGACTCGATCCGCTTCGACCCAGTCGAAGGTGTCTGCGGTCGGATGAATGTCTTGGATCTTCATCGCGTTCTCGCAGGTGAGGTGGTTGAAATCGCGCTTGATGATCGCCTCGAGCGTGTCCAAGTGGTGGGCGCCGACGGCCGCGCCGATCGGGAAATAGTCAGCGTATTTCGCGGCCAATTCGCCGCTGGGCACGGCGGCGTTGCCCGCGCCGGCGCCTCCGCTCGGGCTGCCTGCGTTCGGGGTACCCGCGCCGGCGCCTCCGCTCGGGCTGCCTGCGTTCGCGCCGCCGACGCTGGAGGTCACGCCGCCCGTCGCAGCGCCCGCGCCGCCGTCGCTGGCGCTCGTCGACGCCACGTCGCAGCCGGCGAGCCAGATCGCGCCGCCCACCAGGAGCACTCCCCGCTTCGTCGCCCTGAACCAAGTCATTTCCGTATCTCGAGCCATTGGAGCCAGCGACGGCTATGAAACGCCAGCTCCCCGCCGTCAACACCGCGGGAAAATGGCTGCAGAATCTGGCGAGTCGCGAGCTGTCGAACGCCGCTTGCCGCCGCTCTATGCTTCGCGCTCATGACTTCGCCCGACACGATTTTTCGCTTGCTGGACGCCACGGTTTGGGAGCGCGCGCTGGCCGATGGCAGCTTCCTCGGCACCGAGCACGATCTGCGCGACGGCTTCATCCACTTCTCGACGGCGGAGCAGCTGGCGGAGACGGCGCGCCGCCACTACGGCGGCCGGAGCCACCTGCTGCTGCTTTGGGTGAGCACGCGCGCGCTCGGCTCCCAGCTGCGCTGGGAGGTATCCCGCGGCGGCGCCTTGTTTCCGCATCTCTACGGCGCGCTGCCCGTGAGCGCCGTGACTCGCTGCGATCGCTTGGCGCTCGGCGCCGACGGACAGCACGTCTTCCCCGATGCCGCAGGAGCGACCGCGAGCGGCACCTGAGCCGGGCGTCTCGCGCGAATCATTTCGCGTGAGACCAGCATGAAGTCGCCGTGAAGAACGGCAAACGTCGCTGTGTGCGGCGAGGTGTCCGAGGGGCGGGTCTTGACGGGAGCTGGCTCGGCCCCAGATTCCAAACATGTCAGCCGCGAAAGCGAGCGACCCAGGATTTTCCATCCTGCCGCTCCTCGTTCATAGCCAGGCCGTCTCCGAGGACACGCGCAGCGCCCTGCGCGCCGCTCACATCAGCCCGCCCGAGCTGCGGCTCCAGGCCCTTCGGTCGGCGGCGCGAGTCCTCCACAGCGAAACCGGCTTGGAGTGCCGCGACGCGCTCGAGATCGTCGGCCTCGCTACGGGTAGCTGCTCGTAGGCGGGCCTCCGGGGCGCGCTCGCGCCTTCGTCGCCGGCTCGCCGCCGCGGAATCGGCCCACGCCGCTCTTGACGACCGGCGGGACCGCGGCTCCGGCGAGCCGTCAGCGCTCGACGAACGCGCGTTCGATGGTGAAGTCACCGGGCTCGTGCGTCGAGCCCTCCACGAAGCCGCGCCCTTCGAGCTCCTTCACGAGCTCGTCGAGCATGCTGGGGTTGCCGCAGATCATCACGCGGTCATGGGCTGGGTCGAGGTCGGGCAGGCCGAGATCTCGGCACATCTGGCCGCTGCGTAGCAGATCGGTGAGCCGGCCCTGGTTGGGGAAGGGCTCACGCGTCACGGTGGGATAGTAGAGCAGCTGGCTCTTCACGAGGTCGCCCAAGTATTCGTGCTGGGGCAGCTCGTGCTGGATGTAGTCGGCGTAGCCGAGCTCGTGGGTGAAGCGCACGCCGTGCGCCAAGACGACCTTCTCGTACGCTTCGTACGTGTCGGGATCGCGCACGATGCTCATGAACGGAGCCAAGCCGGTGCCGGTGCTGAGCAGGTAGAGCCGCTTGCCCGGGCGCAGGGTGCTCGTCACGAGCGTGCCCGTGGGCTTCGTACCGATCAGGATCGAGTCACCCGGCTTGAGGTGCTGGAGGCGTGAGGTGAGGGGGCCGTTCGGCACCTTGATGCTGTAAAACTCGAGGTGCTCTTCGTAGTTGGGGCTGACGACGCTGTAGGCGCGCAGCAGCGGTCGGCCCTCGATCTCCAGGCCGATCATTACGAAGTGCCCGTTTTTGAAGCGCATTCCACGGTCACGCGTGGTGGTGAAGCTGAACAGAGACTCGTTCCAGTGCCGGACGCTGAGGACGGTTTCGCGATTGATGGCGCTCACGCCGTTCTTCCTAGCGCCGAGCCTCCTATCGGTAAAACGGGATATTCAGTATACCTTCTGCGGGAGAACCGATATGCGCTTCAGCTTGCGACAGCTTCAGGTATTCACGGAAGTCGCGCGCGGTGAGAGCGTGAGCCGCGCCGCGGAGGCGCTGGCGATGTCTCAATCCGCCGTCAGCGGCTCACTGCTCGAGCTCGAGCGCCAGTTCGACGTGCGCTTGTTCGAGCGGGTCGGCAAGCGGCTGCGGCTCAGCGAGCTGGGGCGCTCGCTGCGTCCCGGCGCCGAAGCGTTGTGTCAGCAAGCGCTCGAGCTCGAGCAGGGCTTCGCGGGGCGCGCGGACGCGGGCGAGCTGCGGGTCGGGGCCACGCTCAGCATCGGCAACTACTTGTGCGCGCCGCTGATGGCGCGCTTCGGACGCGAGCATCCGGGCTCGAGCGTGACGCTGCGGGTGGCCAACACGGCCGAGATCGCGCGCAGCGTGAAGAACTTCGAGATCGACGTGGGGCTCGTGGAAGGCGAGCTGACCGATCCGGAGCTGGAGGTGACGCGCTGGCGGCGTGATGAGCTGGTCGTCTTCTGTTCGCCGAAGCACCCCTTCGCCAAGCGCCGCAAGCTGACCGACGCGGACCTGGTGAAGGCGCAGTGGATCGTGCGCGAGCACGGCTCGGGGACCCGGCAGGCGTTCGAGCAAGCGATGCACGGGGTGCTGGCCGAGCTACAAGTCGTGCTGGAGCTCGGGCACACCGAAGCCATCAAGAGCGCGGTGAAGGCGGGGCTGGGCGTGGGCTGCGTCTCGCGCATCGCGCTCGTCGACGCGTTCCGGCACAAGAGCCTGGTGCCGTGCGCGGTGCCGGCGCGCGACTTTCGGCGCTGGTTCTACTTCCTCGTGCACCGGCAGAAATTTCAGAGCCGCGCCCTCGCGACGTGGCTTGCGCTGTGCCGCGGCGCGGAGTGACCGCCGCGCCGCCTGCTCCCGCTCAGGGCCCCTCGGCCTAGACCGCGTCTTTTCGCTCGTGCACGTGCTCGCGCGTCAGGCCTTCGGCGAGCGCTTCGCTCAAGCGATAGACCTGGTTGCCGGTGGCCTCGTAGGCGTCGGCCAGCTTGAGCACGGCGAGGTGACTGCGCACCGTTTGCGGATCGCCCTCGAGCACGCCTTTGCGCAGCCGCGCCTCGAGGGCGTTCATGGCGATCTCGCTCGCCCGCGCGCTCTCGGCGTCGATTTCGGCCTTGCCCTGCAGCGCCTCGACCAGCGCGAGGCCAGCGGCGGTCAGGTTCTGGTGCATTTCGTCGAGCGCGAGCAGATCACTCTCCGCGAGCGTGACCGGTGAGCCGCCGAGGGTGAGCGCCACGCGCACGTCCACGAAGCCCTCGGCCTGCCGCGCGAGCCCTTCCAGGCTGCGCTGGAGCTGCACCGCCGTCAGGGCGGCGCTGCGCAGCGCCTGGCTCTCGGGCGCGTCGCCGAGCGCGACCACGGGACCCACGACGAGCTCGTCGAGCAGCGACTGCGCTTCCCCGATGCAGAGCTCGACGCGGCGTCCGGCGTCACGGTCGCCCTCGAGGGCGAGCTCGCGCAGCGGGAGGAGCGACGCGAGCTGCGCCTCGCACACGGCGAGCAGGCGGGAGCGCGTCACGCGCGCGGCGTCGCCGACGTTGGGAATCGAGCTCGGACGGTCACGCGGGAACCAGCGCTCGATGAGCCGGGCGAGGGGGAAGCTCGCCGGCAGCAGCAAGAGCGCGGCGGCCAGCTGAGTCATCGCGAAGGCCACGCCGAGGTGCAGCCCCAAGTTGGGCAGCAGCACGCGCTTGCCCCAGCGGATCTCGTGCGGCACCCCGGGCACCACCCAGTCGGCCAGGTACGCGAACAGATCGACGCTGCACGCCGCGAGGACGGTGCTGCCCAGGCCGAGCATCAGGTTGAGCAGAGCCAGCTTTCGCGAGCTCTTGCCCACCGCCGTCGTCAGCACCGAGCCGATGGCGGCGCCGAGGCCCGAGCCGGAGAGCACCGCGAGCGCCGTGCGCAAATCCCACTGCGCGGTGGTCTGCGCGAGCACTAGCACCAAGACACATACCGGCCCTGGGCCTTGAAAAATCGCGACCAGGGCCGCGCCGAGCAGGGCGCAGGCGGCGACGCCGAGCGGCCCGGCCGCGCGCAGCGTGGCGACCAAGTCGAGAAACGTGGCGTCTTGAACGAACGGCTCGAAGCCGGGGCGCAAGGTTTGCAGCCCGAAAGCGATCAGGCCCACGCCGAGGGTGAGCCTCGCCAGCGCCGTCGTGCGACGGTTCGAAGCGAAGCCGAGCCACATCACGCCCAGCGCCACGAGCAAGAGCCCCTCGCGAGGATCGAACAAGCCGCTCACGAGAGGGGCGGTGGCGGCGCCCAGCTGCGCGCCAAGAAACGCAGCGGCGGCCGGGCCGAGCGCGAGCAGGCTCGAGCTGGTGAGCCCTGCGAGCACGCCCGCGGCCGCCGTCGTCGATTGGGCCAGCGCGCCCAGTCCGACGCCCATCCCGAGCGCAGCTGGACCACGCTGGGCCCAGCGCGCGAGCACGTGCGTGCTGCGCAGCCCCACGGCTTCGCGCGCACCGCGCCCGAGCACGCCGATGCCGAAGACGAGCAAGGCGAACCCGCCCAAGATGGCGCGAAACGGCTTGCGCCAATTCTCGAGCTTCACGCGCACGAAATAGGGCTTGCTGCGCTCCTCGCCCTCGGAAACGCGCAGCTTGGCGTGACCCGGAGCGAGGTCCCTCGGCAAGCGAGCGACGAGCGAGTCTTCCAGGCGCGACACGACCGTCAGCTCGGTCTTGCCGGCGAAAGCGCGCACCCGGTGCGGCTCGTGCGCGCCGGCGAACGCGATGGTGACGGCGCTGCCGGGGGTGACGTCGTTCGGGCTGACGGCCACGACCTCGATGCGCTGCGGCACGCCCTCGGCCGCCAGATGTGTGGGGTCGACCGCGAGCGCGTCACCGTCGGGCAGGCTGAAGTACACGCCGATCATCAGCAGCGTGCAGAGCCACGCGATGAGCAGCTTCAGCCGCCGCGGACGCGCCACGCTACTTGCCAACGAGGGCCTCGGTCGCGGCCACGAATTTACTGAACGAGACGCTCTGCCCGCTGGCCCTCGCCAGCGCCTGCTCCAGCCAGGCGGGAAGCGCGCTGCGCCGTTTCACCTCGATGACCGCGCGCGGCTCGACCCCCGCGGGGCGCCCGAGCTCACCGCGAGACAACGGGCGAGCGCGCCGGAACAAGTCGGCCGGTACGGCGAAGAACGACAGCCCCAGATCGATGGTCACGCGCAGCGTGCTGTCCGGGTTCTGAAACGACAAACGCTGGTAGTTGACGATCGCGCTCGGCGCGATGCGCTCGCCCTGAGCGCTCACGTGCGCCATCAGGGCTTCCGCGTCGCTGCGCTCTTGCCCGGCTTGCGGCAGGTCGTAGGGTTCTCGGTTGTCGTCGAACAGCGCGCCCGCCGCGGCCTTGGGGAAACGGAAGCGGCGCTTGCTCGTCGTCTGGCCTTCGCGGCGCTTCAGCTCGAACCACAGCCACGGCTGATAGCGCAAGATTTGCTCGGGATCGGTCGCGAGCTCCGCCAGCGAAGGGTGGAGGTCGTAGTACTCTTTCGCGCGGATCTTCACGTTGCTCTGCGCGCTCGACTTGGCGGCCTTGAAGTAGTGCGCGCTGGGCGTATCGAAGTAGATGGTGGTCACGAAGTGTTGGGCGTCGGGCAGCCGGTTGGCTGCCTCGCCCGTGAAGCGATGCGACTCGAGCTCGGCCGCGATCGCGCGCTTGAGCGCGGGCAGCCGGCTCGCATCGATCAGGTACTTGGTCTCCACTCGCTCGGCGGTGATCGCCACATCCTGAGCACTGCGATCGGTGGCCGGCGAGAGCGCGTTCACGGAGCTTCCTCGAGACTGTAGGAGACGAGCTCTTCCGTTTGCGAGCCGGTCTCCTTCAGCTTGCCGATGCCGGCCTTGTACCAGTACTGCTTGGTCGAACCGCTGCCCACCTTCTGGTAGTGGATGACGTTTTCGAAGGTACCCGCCGGCACTTCCACCGTCGCGTCGCCGTCCAAGACCGTCCAGCGCTCGTTGACGGAGTGGGTGGTCGCGGGCAGACCGACCTCGAGCTTGGTCTCTTCGTAGCTCTCGAGCCAGCTGTCGCCGGTGCTGATCCTGCCGGGCGAGCCGTCGATGTGCAGCTTGGCCGGCTCCCAATACTCGTCGAGCTGGAGCTTGCCGCTGGTGGCGCCGAAAGATTGCTCGCGGTAGCGCTCGAGGCGCAGGGGGTGGGTGGCGCTCGGAGCTTGCCAGCTTTCGGTTTTATCTTTGCCGTCGACGCCCTTGGCGGTGATGACGTGGAAGGCCATCAGCTCGGCGTTGGGCCCGTCGCCGCCGACGGGCTCCTCGGCCATGACGGTGGTCGTCTTCTCGGTCTCGACGCCGGCCTTGGTCACCTTGTACGTCCAGGTATTACCGACGGCCCACGGCAACAGGTTGAGCCCGGTGGCCGCCGGCTCGCCTCCCGTGCCCGTGTCGGCGCCGCCAGCATCCGGTGAGCCAGCCGCAGCGCCCGCGCCGACGTTGCCGGTGTTGCCCGTGCCGCCGCCGGCTACCGCGCCGGAGCCTCCGGTGGCGTTGTTTTGTGGGTCGACGTCACCGCACGCGAATACGAAGCCCATGCTGAGCGCAGTCGAGAGCATTCCGACGAAAGGGACGAGCGAATTTCTAGAGAGGTTCATGAGTCTGCTTCGTTCGAGGTGGACGTAGGCAAGCGGTGAATGCCGAGCGCGATGCTCGACACGTGCTTGAGGAGCGAGACGTTCTCAGGATAGGCCTTGAGCAGGCGTTCGAGGAGGGCTTGGCCGCGCTTTTCGTCGGCCAGGTTCGCCAATGTTTTCACGACGGTGGATGGCCATACATCGGCGCTCGCGTCGCGGAGCTGCCAAGCCTGCTCGTGGTTGACCCCTTGCAAGCCATCGAGCGCCTCTTTGCAGTCGAGCGCGACTTGACGTCGCATCGACCAGGCTTCGTCGTCGAGTACGCCGCGCAGCGTGCCCATCACGATCTTCGGCGCTTTCGGCAGGGATTCTCGGCGCCACTGCCAGCTCTCGGCGTCGGTGACCCCGCTGAGGGAGCTGAGCGCCGCGACGGGAGCGGCCTGACGGCACTCGCGACGCAGCTTCCACGCTCGCTCGCTGCTCAGACCCGTGAGCGACTTGGAAAGCACGCGCGACAGCTCGTAGCTGAGGTGAAGCGGACCGTTCGCTGCGATCAGGCGCTCGCGGAGCTGCCAAGCGCGCTCGCCGTCGAGGCCGCCCAGCGTTCCCACCGTGAGCGCTTGCCAGGCGGGGGAGCCTTCGAAGCGCGCCCGGCCGCGCCAGGCGCGCTCGTCGTCGAGCCCGTTCAGACACGAGAGCGCCTCGGCGGGAGCATGCTCGGCGAGCCTTTCCCACAGATCCCAGGCCCCCGGCGACGACAGCGCGAGGCCGAGCGAACGCAGGGTGGGGCCGGGAAACTGGCTCGAGCCGCGGCGGCGGAGCTCGAAGCTCTGCGTGTCGTCGAGATCGGCGCAGCCCGCCAGCACCGCGTCGGGCTCGCGCTCGAACAGGGCGTGCCGACGCTCATCGATGCTGGGGCCGAACATCCCGCCTAGCATGTAGGCGGCTACGCGAGGCTCGCGCTGCGCGAGGCCATCGACGATCTGCAAGAACGCCTGCAGAGCTGCGGCGGGAGTCGGCGCCGCCGCGCCAATGGCGGGCTGTCGCGTGTGCTCGGCGCGGAAGCTCGCGATCGCGCGCTGCGGCCCTTCACGGTGGGCTTGCCGGATCAAGTCCACGGCGCGCTTCACGCTGCGGTCGAGTGAATCCTGATTCTCGAGCACGACCCAGCGCTCGGGCTGTTGATCCGCCAGTGCCAGGTAGCCGCGGCGCAGTCGCTGCTGCAGGCCAACGCCCGATAGGCCCTTGCGTGAGGGCGGCTTGGACTGCTGTTCCGCCAGCTTGCGCAGCTTGCGGCGCGCGCGCGCGAAGGTCGGGTCGACGTCGACCAAGATCACCAGGTCGGGCTCGAGGCCCTCCGCGGCTGCGCTCAAAATCGGCTTGGTGAACGACTCTGGCAGACGCCGGCCGTGTCGACCGAGCACCTCCGGCGTGTACAAGAAGCGATCGGCGAGCACGAGATCGTGGCTGGCCAGCGCCGGCCGTAGGGCTTCGTGAATCAGCTGCACGTCGCGAGCCACGTAGAGCAAGAACTCGGCCTGCCAGGACAGGTCGAGGTTCTGCGCGCTGCGGCCGAACTCGCGGATGCCCTCCGTGACTTGCGACGCGAACTTGCCCTCTGCGCGCAGGTGCTTGATCGACAGGCCTTCGGCCGTGAGCTGCTGCGCGACGCGGTTCGAGATCGTCGTCTTGCCGCTGCCGTCGATGCCTTCGAAGACCACGAACATCAGAAGCGCGCTCCCGCCTGGAGCAGCAGGCTCAGCTGGTCCGGGTCTCGGTGGTCGAGGAAGCCCGTCGGCAGGTTGCGCTGGCCGCGCGTCATCTCACCCTGAAGCGTGACTCGCGCGCGATCCCAGAAGCCGAAATTGACGCCGAGGGCGGCTTCCGTCACGAAGTCCGACACCACCTCGGTGTCGGGATCGAGGAGGGCGAAATGACCGAAGGGCTCGACGTAGCCGTCGCCGAGCTCGAGGCCGCCGAAGCGATAACCGACGAGCGCGCGCGCCGTCACGAACAGCGGCGTCGTGTCGTCGCCCGGTTTGTCGTCCGCCACGTACAGGCTCTCGCCGGCGATGCCGTCGAGCCAAACGCGCAGCCCGCCGCTCTCGAAGCGGTGATCGAGCTGAGCGTCGAGGCCGAACGTCGCATAGTGCGCGAACTCGCGCACCGCCTTTGAGCCCACGCGGTGCTCGTACCAAGCGCCGATCGCGACGCCGGCCAGCGTGAGCTCGCCGCGCGCAGCGTAGCTCTGGGCGTCGAGCGCGGCGTGGTCGATCAGCTCGACGTCGCGATCACCGGGGGCGACCTGGTCGAGCGTGGTGCCTTGGAAGGCACCGATGGTGAGCCTCGGCTTCACGCCGCCTTTGCCCTTGTAGCCGAGCGCGACACCAGGCCGGCGCCCGGCGACGTCGAGCCAATCGGTCAGCAGGTCGTGCACGAGCCCGCGCCGCGCGAGCGGTAGCGACCAGGGGGAGTCGAGCTCGAGCGCTGCCGTCGGTATCTTGAAGCGTCCTGCTTTTACGAACAGCCGCTTGCCGGCCAAGATGTAGGCGTCTTTGACCTCGGGCTTGCCGGCGAAGTCGGCCTCGAGCTCCGCCGACAGCCACGGCAACGGCGAGCGGTACTCCAGGCCGAAGCGCGCGCTCTCGAGCGAGAGGTCGAGCGCGTTATTGTCGCGATCTTCGAGCATTCCGCTGCCGTTCACGATCGACTCGCGGCGGTGAGAAAGCTCGGCCAGCGCGAACACGCGACCTTTGATTTTCAAGCTCCCGCCTGTGGAGGTGAAAACGAGATCACCCTCCGCCGCGTCCTTGGCGGTGGCCTCGAGCGTGCCTTCGCGGTCACGCGAGGACGGCTCGTTGGCCCCCCCACCGCCGCGCTTGTGCTTCCGGCGCTTGGGCTTGTCGGCGCGCGCGCCGTCTGACTCGGGCGGGCCCGCTTCGGTCGCGGCGGGACGGTCGTCCGTCGCTGACGCAGGCGCCTCGCTCGGCGCGGCGGGCGCGACTGAATCGGGCGCGGGCGTGGCCGGAGCCGCTTCGGCGGCGGGCGCGGGCTCGGCGGCGGGCGCCTGGGCAAAAGCTACGGTGGAGGAGAGGGCAATGAGGGCACCGAGTACCGAGCCGAGCCCGCGCGGTGCCGTGGAGAATTGAAACATCGAGAATTGCTCAGCGGGCGTCGTCAAGAGAGGTCCGCGGTTCTTGGAATCTGTCACTCAAACTGCACCGCGGAGCCATCAGACCTCTGGGGCGCGATCCAGTGTCGACCGATCACCTTTGTAGCGCTCTGGAAGCGATTGCGATCAGTTTGATTTGGGATTTTGGATAGCTAGCCCTATTCTCCCCCGCTCGACGGCAGGCTGCGCTGCCCCTAGGTGGGGCAAGCTCGCGTGTTTTGGATGACTTTTCGACGAAAAGGCTCGGCATCGAGCGAGTGGCTGCTGCTCCTCGCCCTGGGGGCGCTCTCCTGCGAAGCCCCGCCGCAGCACGAGCACGCGGCGCCGACGGATGGGGCGCGGCGCACCGCTGTACCCGAGCGGGTCAACGACGCGGCCAGCGGCGGGCGAGGAGCGACTCCGGGACCCGAGCCAACGCGAACGCCTCCCCCAGGGGTGAGCCAGCCCACACCCACGGGACGCAGCGCGGACGCTGATTCTTTCGAGCCCACGTCGCCGTCGCAGGTCCGTATCGCCGTCATTGGCGACTACGGTTGGGCGGGGCCGGCCGAGCAGCAAGTGGCAGAGCTCGTCGACTCCTTTCGCGTCGACTTCGTCATCACCACGGGTGACAACAATTATCCGGTCGGAGCGGCCGAGACGATCGACGACAACATTGGGCAGTACTTCAGTGAGCTGATCCATCCCTACCTGGGCAGCTACCCGTCTTCGGCCACCGAGAACCGCTTCTTCCCCGTGCTGGGCAACCACGACTGGTACACCGAAGACGCGGCTCCCTACCTGGCCTACTTCACGCTACCTGGCAACGAGCGGTACTATGACATCGTCCGCGGCGACGTGCATTTCTTCGCCATCGACAGCGACGAGCGCGAGCCGGACGGCATCTCCGCCGACTCGGTGCAGGGGCAGTGGTTGAAACGAGGCCTCGAGAGCTCCACCGCCGCCTTCAAGCTCGTCGCCATGCACCACCCGCCGTTCTCGTCCGGGCCGCACGGGAATTCCCCGCTGCTGCAGTGGCCTTATGCCGCGTGGGGCGCGGATGTCGTGCTGGCTGGGCACGACCACGGCTACGAACGCTTGGAGGTCGACGGCATTCCTTACATCGTTTCGGGCCTGGGCGGGGCTAGCCTCTATTCGTACGGCGAGCCCGTGGAGCCGAGCCTCGTGCGTTACTCGGAGCACTACGGGGCGGCGCTGATCGAGGCTGACTCGCGCGAGCTGAAGCTCTCGTTCTTCGACGTAGACGGGCGCCTGATCGACTCCACCGCCATTGCGGCGCGCTGATGGAGCGCTTCTCCACCAGCTGCTAGGCTGCCGCTCCATGAGGATCGCGTGCCTGGCTTGCGTGCTCGTCCTTTCGTGCGGTCGGCGAGAAGGCGGGTCCGTCGCTTCGACGCAAGAAGTCGCCGCCGCGGGTCAGCGCGCCGTGGCCGCGTCGAGCGCGCCCGGAGCGAGCCCGGGGCCGAGCGGGTCGCCGCAGGACTCGTCGACCGATCTGACGTTTCTCGGTATGTGCGACGCGTCGGGTGCGGTCCCCCTCGATGAGCACGTGTTCTTGGTGGCGGACGACGAGGACAACGTTCTCCGCGCCTACGACGTGAACCGGCCTGGCGCTCCGCTGTGGAAGGTCGACGTGTCACTCGCGATCGGCGTCGAACCGAAGCCATCCAAGCCGGGCAAGCCGCCCAAGCGCCCACCGGAGATCGACGTGGAAGCGGCCACGCGCATCGGTGAGCTGGCGTTTTGGATGACGTCGCACGGTCGCAACAGCTCCGGCAAACAGAAGCCGGAGCGCCTGCGTTTGTTCGCGACCAACTTGCCGAGCGCGACCGTGCCGCTGCGCGTCGTGGGTGGCGCGTACGAGGGCCTGCTCGACGATTTCGCGGCTGACGCTCGGCTCGCCCCCTTCGAGCTCTCGCGCGCAGCCGAGCTGGCTCCGAAAGCACCGGGTGGGCTGAACCTCGAAGGCTTGACGCGACGCCGTGAAGGCGGCGCGTGGATCGGCTTTCGCAACCCCATCCCTGGAGGCAAGGCGCTGCTGGTGCCGCTGCTCAACCCCGAGGGAGTCGTGCAAGGCAGCACCGCCCAGCTGGGCGAGCCGCGCCTACTCGATCTGGGAGGGCGGGGTGTGCGCGGCTTATCGCTGTACGGTGAGCACTACTTGGTGCTGGCGGGGGCGTTCGACGGCTCACCCGGATCCCAGCTCTATATTTGGGACGGCGGCGGCGAGCTGAGGCCGAGTCGCGCCGATCTGCGTGGCCTCAACCCCGAAGGCTTCTTCTCGCCGCCGGGCGCGGCGCGCGTGCTCGTCTTGAGCGACGACGGCACTCAGCTCATCGAAGGCACCGAGTGCAAGCGCCTCAAAGACCACGCGCGAAAGCGCTTCCGCGCTCGCTTCATCGAGCCCTGACGCTTCGCGTGCCGGCGGCCTCGACGTGGTAAGCTGATGGCATGTGTCTCATTTGCATCGACTTCGACCGCGGCGCGCTCAAGTTGCGTGAGGCCAAGCGGGCTTTGGGCGAGATGCGAGGCTCGCTCGACGCCGAGCACGTGCGAGAGGTCGAGCGAAAGCTCGAGCAAGCCGAGCGTGAAGACGACGACGCGGGTGGGTGAGTTGTTTCTGTTCGACACACGCCGCGCCGAGCGCCGCTGATCTCGAGCTGAGCCTTCACCCCAACTGCTCTTTTTTAGCGGTTAGGGCGCTCAGGATGGTGCTCGCTTCGACTTGCTGAGCGCGTGTGCAATGGTTTGCGTCGAGCATGCGAGTCGCGCTCAAGTTGGTCTTGGCCACCGTTCTCGGCACCTTGGCGGTGCTGGTGATCTTCGGTTGGCTGCGCGCTCGTCGCGACGTCGAGCTGTTCGACTTCGACATGCGCAACGATCACGAGCTGATCGGCACTACCCTGGCGGTGTGCGTGGCCGACGAGTGGGTCGCGGTCGGAGAAGAGCGCGCCATGGAGCTCGTCAAGCAGGCCGACGCCGAGCGGCAGAGGCTGCATATCGGCTTCGTCTACGCCAGCGGTAAGCCGAGCCCCGTCCCCCCCGCTCGCGCGCAGGACGGCAGGGTCGTGGGCCGCATCGAGCACCTCGTGGTGCCCGACGTCGAAGACGCGGCCGGAGAGCTGCTCGTCACGCGCGTGCCCGTGCGGGATCGCAAGGGCGAGCTGCTCGGAGCCGTCGAGATCGCGGAGCCGCTCTCCGTGCGTGACGAGTACATCCGCTCGAACATCGTCGGCACGTTGGCCGCCACTCTGGCCATGGTCGGCTTCTCGGGCTGCGTGGTGTTGGTGATGGGGGTGTGGTTGGTCGGGCGTCCGCTGAACTTGCTCGCGGCCAAGGCGCAGCGCGTCGGTCAGGGTGACTTGAGCGGTCCGGTCTCGTTCGAACAGCGTGACGAGATCGGTCAGCTCGGCCACGAGGTGAACGCGATGTGCGAGCAGCTCGCGCAGGCCCACGCTCGCACCCAGGCCGAAACCGGCGCCCGCATTCACGCCATCGAGCAGCTGCGCCACGCGGATCGGCTGATCACGGTCGGTCGGCTCGCGGCCGGCATCGCTCACGAGCTCGGCACGCCGCTCAACGTCATCGGCGGCCGTGTCAAGATGCTGCGCCGTGGTAACGTAGGGTCGGAAACGGCGTCCGAGTACCTCGCGGCCATCGCCGAGCAAGCGGGGCGCATGGCTGCCATCATCCGTCAGCTGCTCGATTTCGCAGGTAGGCGCGAGCCGAGGCCCGCGCCCACCGATCTCCACCACATCGCCCGCGCCATAGCGCGGCTCGTCGACCCGATCGCACGCAAACATCAAGTCGAGGTCAAGATCACCTCGGAAGGAACCGCCATGGCACTCGGTGATCCAGTGCAGCTCGAGCAAGTCTTGTCGAACCTCGTCGTCAACGGCATCCACGCTTGCGGGCGCGGAGGCACGGTCGAGATAGCCTGCGGCACGGAGGAGCCAGCCGAAGGAAGCGCCGCTCGCCGCGCCTACCTGCGCGTGACCGACGACGGCAGCGGCATGGATGAGCGCACACAGGCGCGCATCTTCGAGCCGTTCTTCACGACCAAAGATATCGGCCAGGGCACGGGGCTCGGGCTCAGCGTCGCGCATGGCATCGTGCTCGAAAATGGAGGAAGTATTTCGGTGAAAAGCCAAATCGATCAGGGCAGCACGTTCTCGGTCTTCTTGCCGGCGGTGGCGTCATGATGCCGCGCGCCCTCATCGTCGACGACGAGCGCGCGGAGTGCGAAATGTTCGCCGACGCGCTGCGTGACTCCGGCTTCGATCCGAGCTGGGAGGTCGAGCCACGCACCGCCCTCAACCGGCTCGAGACGGAGCCGTTCGACGTGGTCGTGACGGACTTGAACATGCCCGGCGTCAACGGCACCGAGCTGTGCGCGCGCGCCAAGCAACTGAAGCCGCACCTGCCGGTGGTGGTCGTCACCGCCTTCGGCAGCATCGACGCGGCAGTGTCCGCGATGCGCGCCGGCGCCTACGACTTCATCACGAAGCCGTTCGACGTCGACACCGTCGGCCTGGTGCTGAAGCGCGCCGTCGAGCACCACGAGCTGCGTGCGGAGGTCGACGCGCTGCGGCGCGTGGTCGATACGTCGCAGCGCTATGGCGCGCTGATCGGCTCGAGCGAGCCGATGCGTCGGCTCTACCGCAGTATCGAGCAGGTGGTGGCAGGTGACGCCACCCTGCTCATCACCGGCGAGAGCGGCACCGGCAAGGAGCTGGTGGCGCGGGAGATCCACGCGCGCGGAGCACGGCGCGACCGCCCGCTGTCAATCATCAACTGCGCCGCTACGCCGGAGACCCAGCTCGAGGCCGAGCTGTTCGGCTCTGCCAGCGCGGCGGGGGGCCTGCTCGCCTCCACGCAAGGCGGCACGCTGCTGCTGGACGAGATCGGCGACATGCCGCTGGCGGTGCAAGGCAAGCTGCTGCGCGCGCTCGAGGAGCGAGGCGCGTCGGAGGCGGTGGCCGGTGTGCGCGTCATCGCAGCCACCAACCGCGATCTCGAAGCGGCCGTCGAAGCCGGCACGTTCCGTGAGGACTTGTTCTATCGCGTCAACGTGATCAACCTCGAGCTGCCGCCGCTGCGCTCGCGCGGCGGTGACGTGCTGCTCTTGGCACAAGCGTTCTTGGGTGAGCTCGCGGTGCGCAGCGGCCGGCCCATCGCCAAGCTGAGCGCGACCGCGGCCGAGAAGCTGTCGGCCTATGACTGGCCGGGCAACGTGCGCGAGCTGCGGAATTGCGTGGAGCGAGCGGTGACGCTCAGTCACTCGGCGCAGGTCGACGTCGGCGATTTGCCGCCGAAAGTGCGTGATTTCAAGCCCGGTCAGCTGCTGATCGCCGATGACCCGAGCGAGCTCTTGCCGCTCGAGGAGATTGAGCGGCGCTACATCGCGCGGGTCATCAAGGCGTGCGCGGGGAACAAGAGCAAGGCCGCGCGCGTGCTCGGCATCGGTCGGAAGACGCTCTACCGTCACCTCGACGGCAGCGCGGCGCCGCCGCCCGAGAACGAGGAGTGATGCGGTGACGCTCGGTGGTTCACGCCGAGCGCGGTCGCCTAGCCAGGCGACAGCTGCGCGCGCCTTCGCGAACGGCTGAGTCGATGGCTCTCCGACGACTCAGCCGTTTGCGCGCTCGCTGGCCGAGGGCGCTCAGCTGGTGCGACGCAGCAGCACCGCGGCCTTGTTTTCGAGCACGCGGAAGGTGAGAGACTCCGTGATGTACAGCTCCACCTCGCCCTTGCTGTGCCCGGCGTAGCCGACGGACAAATCTTGACCGACCGTCAGCTCGTAGTCGCCGCCACGGGTCGAGAGCAGCACCGCGCCTTCTTCCAGCGCCGGCGCCCAAACCAGCGAGCCCTCGGCGATGCTCTCTTCGAGGCGCTTGCGCAGGGGGTAGCCGTCGTCACCCTCCGAAGTGAGCTCAGCGTAGGCGGCTGGCCCCGCCGCGAGCGCGTAGGGGCCGTTGACGCCGGAGAGGCGAAGCGCCTCCTTGGCGCGGCTCACGGCCCGCGGCCACTCACTCGGGGATTTCACCTCCACCGGCGCGTGCGGGCTCGCCTGAACCATGCCGACGATGCCGCCCGGCTCGAAGCCGCGAAAGATGGCTGAGTCTTCGGCGCGCGCGATGCGCTCGGCGGCGGCGATCACCGGATCGAGGTCGAGATCATCGGCTCCACGCGCGGCGTAGTCGAGCTCCAGCGTCGAGAGCGTGAGGCTGCTGCGCAGCTCCACCAGCGGCAGCACGTCGCGGATAGCGTGCGACACCTTGTCGGTGGCCGTCGGCTGGATGTGCTTGAGGCGGCCAGTGTTCACGGCGCCGAGCTGCCAGCCGTGCGGCCCTGAGAAGTCGACGAGCTTGCGTCCCGCCAAATGCAGCTTCAGCACGCGGCGCGCTTCGTCGTCGATCTGAGCCCAAGCCTCACTCGTGACGGGGGCGAGCTCTCGTTTCAGCAGATCCATCAGAGGGCTCCTTTCAGGCTGCCGATACCGAGTGATACGGAGCCGCTGCCGGACATCGGGGCGGCGCCGTCGGTCGCGCCCGCCTCGACGTCGAGGATGGGCCCGCTCGAGCCGACGTAGGTCTGAATGTTGGCGGCGAACGTCGGATCTTTTCGTCGAAGCCACTCGAGGGTCATCATGGCGTGCTCGATCTCTTCGTTCTTGTTGTGGATGAGCACGGCGCGCAGCTCCGGGTCGCTGCAAGCCTCTGCTCGCTGCTGGTACCAGTCGACCGCCTCCAGCTCTTCGCGTAGGGAAACTATGGCCCGGTGTTGATTCTTGGTGTCCTCGGAGAGGAGCTCGATCGGCTCGTGGTAGCTCTCGCTGCTCATGTGGGGCAACATAGCGCGAAGGCATTCGCCGCAGCTCGTGGCGTTGTGACAAAACGTCATGTCACAGCGAGGCAACAACCGACGAGCAGCGGACGCGACGATCTCGATGCTGGCGCTGGCGGAAGCTGGGGTTTCTGCTGGATTTCGGGCGGCGGCGCGCGCTCGCTCCCGGGGGGCGGCCGCCTGTGGTAGTCGCCGGGCCATGGCCAGCATGGCGGCGCTCGAAGCCCAGGCGGCGCTTCCAGCGGCGACCAGCCGGCCAGCGCAGGCGCGAGCGACCGAGTTTTTGCTCACGGGGGGCGCGACGCTCGTGCTCTTGCCCGTCTGCGCTCTGCTACAGCGCGCGCTGGGGCTCGATCAGGCCGAGCTCATCGTCGGCTTTCTCACGTTTCACGCCGCGCACGTGATCAACGACCCGCATTTCGCCGTCACGTACCTGCTGTTCTACCGCGACGTGAAGGCACGCCTGCTCTCGCCCGAGCTGCCGCTGCCACAGCGCCTACGCTATGCGTGGGCGGGCTTTGTGGCGCCGCTCGCGCTCGTGGCGTGGGGAGCGTCCGCGTTGTACGCGCAATCCGCGGCGTCACTCGGCGCGATGACGCAGCTGATGTTCGCCCTCGTCGGCTGGCACTACGTCAAGCAATCGTTCGGCGTGGTCAGCGCGCTCTCGGCGCGCCGTGGCACCAGCTATTCTGCCCACGAGCGGCGCGTGCTCCTCGTTCATTGCTTCGCGGGCTGGATCTACGGTTGGGCGAGCCCGTTCGATCCGGGGCGACTCGTCGCGGAGAAGGGCGTCGTGTACGAGACGCTTTCTCACCCGCGCTGGCTCGAGCCCCTCACGCTCGGCGTATTTCTGGGGAGCTTGCTGTGGGTGCTGGTGACGCTCGGCCGGAAGTGGCGACGGGAAGGGGGGCTGCCGCTGGCACCTCTCATCGGCTTCTTCAGCGCGATCTGGTTCTGGACGGTGTGGAGCGGCATCGACCCCGTCTTCATTTACCTGATCCCGGCCCTGCACTCGGTGCAGTACCTGTACTTCGTGTGGTTGCTCAAGCGCAATCAAGCGCGGGCGCACGAGGGGCCGCCGGCTTTCGGACGCCCGCCGCGCGCCGTGCTCGGCGCGCTGGCGGTGCTTTCCATCATGCTCGGCGCGCTGCTGTTTCATCTGGTACCGAGCGGGCTCGACGACGCGCTCGTGGATCGGCGCGCCGCTCGCTGGTCGGACCTCGGCGCGACGCCGTACTTTGCTGCCATCTTCACGTTCGTGAACCTCCACCACTACCTGATGGACTTCGTGATTTGGCGCCGCGAAAACGCAGAGACGCGCTACCTGCGGGCGATCTGAGCGCGACCTGTATGGGCGAGGCGCTGCGGCGCCGCCCGCTCACGGCCGGCGCAGGTGGGCTTCGATCTGACTGGCGATGAACGCGGGGTGCTCGATTTCGAGGTCGTGAGTTCCGCCTGCGATCACCTCGAGGCGAGCGTTCGGAAGGTGAGCGCAGAGGTGCTCCCCTGCCGCGACGGGGGCGATCAGATCTTCGTCGCCGTAGATGAGTAGGGTAGGGTGATGGATGCGACCGAGCTCGGGCGTGAGATCTTCCCGCTCATGGAGGAACCAAGTCGGCAAATCGGGCTGCAGGCGCCGAAAAGTGTCGCGCCAGTCGATGCCGCCGAACGCTTGCACGTCGACGCCGCCCGACGTCGCCATCAGCACCAGCTTGCGCACGCGCTCGGGAGCTTCGAGCGCGATACGCAGCGCGAGCACGCCGCCCATCGACATCGTGACCAGGTCGAAGCGCGGGGGCAGCGAACGCAGCAAGTAGCGCTGCAAATCGGCGAGGGTGCGCAGCTGCGGATTGGCGGGCGCCCCGTCGAGCCCCGGGTACTCGCAGAACGTGGGCGGTCGCCGGCTGGCGAGGCAATGCCCGATAGGCTCCAAGTATTGCTTCTTCCCGGCGGCGCCAGGGAAAAACACCAGCGGGAGCGCGGGCGCCGTTTCCACCACGCCCGCATCCTGCCACAAGGTAGAGTTCGCGGATGCGGATTCTTTACGGCGTCGTGGGCGAAGGCATGGGGCATGCTACGCGCTCGAGCGTGCTGCTCGAGCACCTGACGAAGCAGCACGAGGTGCACGTCGTCGTATCCGGACGCGCGCGCGATTTTTTGGCGCAGCGCTACGAAAATGTGCACAAAATTTGGGGCCTCACCATTCAGTACGAGGGCAACTCGGTGCGTAAGCTCGGCACCCTGCTCGAGAACCTGAAGGGGGCGGTGAAAGGCTTTCCCGCGAACATCCGGGCCTACTTCGACTTGATCGACGAATTCCGACCCGACGTCGTCGTCAGTGACTTCGAATCGTTCAGCTACCTGTACGCGACCAATCACCTGCTGCCCGTGATCAGCGTCGACAACATGCAAATCATCAATCGCTGTAAGCACGCGCCCGCGCTGCTGGAGGGGCATGAAGCTGAGTTTCAGCTGACGAAGAGCATCGTCAAAGCCAAGCTGCCGAACTGCTTTCACTACCTGGTGACGACCTTCTTCTATCCGGAGCTACGGAAAGAGCGCACCTCGCTCCTGCCGTCGATTCTCAGGCCTGAAATCTTGGCCGCGAAATCGGAGCCGGGTGAGCACCTGCTCGTCTACCAAACGTCGACCACCAACACCGATCTTTTGTCCGCGCTGCGTTCGAGTGGCATCCCGTGTCGCGTGTATGGCGTGCGTCGCGGTATCCAGGCCGACGAGACGGAGGGCAACCTGACTTTTCGTCCTTTCAGCGAGGCCGGCTTCATCGACGACTTGCGCACGTCGCGCGCCGTGGTCGCGGGCGGCGGCTACACGCTGATGAGCGAAGCGGTGTACCTGCACAAACCGCTGCTGTCGCTGCCCGTCCGAGGCCAGTTCGAGCAAACCCTGAACGCGCTCTACCTCGAGCAGCTCGGCTACGGTCGTCACGCCGAGGTGCTCGACGAGCCCACCCTGAAGCGCTTCCTCGCCGACGTGCCGCGCTGCCACGAGGCGCTGCAAAGCTACTCGCAAGACGGCAACCGCCTCATGCTCGACGCCCTCGACGAACAGATTCGCCTCGCTACGCGCTCTTGACGGCCTCTTCCGACCTCGAGAGGGGGGGCCACAGGAAGGGGGGGAAGGGTGGAAGGGGTGGGGGTGGGGGTGGGGGATGCGGCTGCAGCGTGGCGCCGGGCTGGTCTGGCTTCGCGGACCACGAGTGGGGCAGCGGTCAGCGGTCAGCGGCAGTACAAACCTTACGGATCGACGCCCGCGCCGCCAAATCGTGGCGCCCAAAACAGCCGCAAGCCGACGCCCGCGTCGTAGCCCTCCCCGCTCGACTTCGCCTCCCTGTTCCCCTCGCTCTCGCGCGGTTCAGCGGTCAGCGGCAGTACAAATCTCACGGATCGACGCCCGCGCCGCCAGATCGTGGCGCCCCAGCCAGCCCGCAAGCCAACGCCCGCGTCGTAGCCCTCCCCGCTCGACCTCGCTTCCCTGTTCTTCTCGCTCTCGCGCGGGTCAACGGTCGACCGGCGGCAGCGCGATCTGCCCCCTTCCACACTTCCCCCCTTCCTGTGGAAATTCTCGGGAGACGTAGTTCGCGGACGAGCGCCCGCGTGCCGGCGCGGCGGCGCTGAAAATAGCGTCGCGCTCGGTGCATTTGTTAGGTCCGGAAACCCGCAAGGGTGATCTAACGAAACATAACAAATGAGATTGATGAGAAGCGTCGTCGCCCTGTCCCCGGGCGGGGCGCCAAAAATCCGACCTTTCACCCCTCGAGGCACGCTCGTATGGCCATTTTCGCGCAAAAGCTCCCGCTCCGCTCGCTCGTCTTCTCGCTCGCGCTGGTGCTTGCCTCTACTTCGTGCTCGTCGGGGGGGGACGATAGCCTCGGTGGAGATCGCATCGACGGCCCCGAGCCGAGCGCGGGCGGCGCGGCCTCGCAGGAGCCCGAGCCCAGCGACGGAGGGGAGGCCGCCGCCGCCCCAGACGAGCTGGGGGAGGGCGGCAAGCCGGGGCGCGATGAGCCCGAGCCCGAGCCCGAGCCGCAGGGCGGCGCCAGCTCCGAGCCAGAGCCGGAACCCGAGCCCGAGCCCGAGCCGGGCGCGGGCGGCCAGCCCGGTGTCGAGCCGGAGCCCAAGCCGCACAGCGAGGCCGAGCTCCGCGGAGAACAGCTGGTCGAGAAGAACGGCTGCGTCTCCTGCCACCAAGCGAACTTCGCCGGCTTCTCGGTGTTCCCCAACATCACGCCCGACACCAAGACCGGCATCGGGGCGTGGACGGACGAGCAGATCATCAAAGCCATCCGCGATGGCGTCGACGCGGACGGCTCCCGCATGTGCCTCACGATGGCGCGCTACCCGTTCAGTGACGAGGAGGTGGCAGACGTGGTCGCGTTCTTGCGTGGCCTGCCCCCCATCGCCAGCAAAGTCGCGAGCGAGTGCCCCGGCCACGGCTAGCCGGACGCTCGCGCTCGCCCGCGCAGGAAATGACCCGAAATATCGCGGACGCATCCGAGCGGAGCGGACTTTTTCGACCCTCATCAACCCAAGAGCCTTCTCCGCAATATCTCCCGTCGCCCCCCGCGCACCCGCCCCGCTCCCCGCGCGGGGCGTAAGACCGAAAGCGCCAAAGCGGTAGCGCCGGCTGCGAACCAACACCGTCGACCAGCTTGATTCGACGCCGCGTTTCAGCCCGAACCGCTGAGCTCATGTAAATGTACGTCGCCGCGTTCTCGCTAAACGTGAGCGGAACGATCTGGAAACAACTCCTCACTAATACATAACCTTGTCCCTTCGTGACAATGAAGTGGCAATTGGTCAGCCTGAGCCGGGACGACCCGGTTCGCGACGGGCATCTGCCGGGACGACTCGGCGTTTTTCAACCGGTGCTTCACCCCACCGATCACTGGAAGATGCAGTTCATGAGCCTAGCGGCGGTCTGACCATTGTGGTCGCGATGAGCACGCCACGGCGTAGAAGCGTTCGCTTCGACGCGCTCCCTGCTCCGCTCTCGTAGCGGCGTGAGCGAACGTGGCGTGGCCGCAGCTCGGCTTTGCGAATTGTTCGTGTCTCATATCCCGGTCCGCGTGTCCCGGCGTCGTCCACGTCAGCGAGGCGACGTCGTGCTCCGGGGTTGAGCGAGGAAAGGACGCAGCCGATGTCAGCCAAGAAGCAAGCCAAGAAGAGGCTCAGGAAGCAGCCCAGCGAGCGGGGCCGGTCGCCGCAGCCCGGCGGCAAGGGCCTCACCGGCACGAAGGCGAAAGCTAAGCGAGGGCTCTCACCGCTCGAGGCTCAGCTGCGCAAGACGCTGGCTGAGATGGGCCTGTCGCGAGCACGACGTGTGTTTGCGCAGGTCGAAGCTTCCTTCGAAGATTGAGAGATTTCGCGAGCTCCGACAGCGCTCGAGATGGGGGGACTACGCGGTGCGGCCGCAGCGCTAATGAATTGTGACTAGTCTAACGAAGTTAGTCTGGAACCTTCCACGCAGGCTGGTGTAGGGTACCGAGCAGAGAGCAGGGCATAGGGCTCCTCGTCGTCAGTGAGCGGGCGGAGCAGGCCGGTAGGCTCGAAAAGTTTGGTCCCAATGGTCGGAGAAAAGTCAGGGAAACCACGCTTCGGCGCCAAGAGCGAGTTCGTGCGCTCCCTCGATCGGAATCTCTCCGCGGCCGAGGTCGTCGCCCTCGCCGCCAAGAAAGGGCTGCACTTGACGCCAGCGTTCGTCTACAACATCCGGAGCGCGGAGGCGCGCACACGTCGCGCGCGCGGTCCCGCCAAGAACGGCGCGACCAAGAGCGCTCGGCAGGGCGAGGTGCTCACGGGCTCGCCGGAAGCTCAGCTGCGCGCGGCCATCGCACAAATCGGTTTGGCTCGCGCCCGCCAAATCCTCGAAGAAGTCGAAGACACGTTCGCCGGTCGCTGAGCGCTGCGCCAGCGCCCTGCGCTCGCTCCGCGTCGCCCATTGCCGCGTCGCATCGAGGCTTCGCGAGCGGGACCTCTGCGCACGCTCTCGATGCGCGCGCGTGAGCGCTCTCGAAGCCTGCATGAGGCCTGCGACGAGCTTCACTGCTGGCGCCAGGCACCTCACCCCCGCACGCTGCCTCTCGCGGCATCCGTCTGGCGTCTTCGCGTCTCACTCCCGCTCGTCTGGCGTCTCGCGTCTTCGCCGCTTCGCGTCTCGCGCCTCGGCTCGTCGGCGTTCTGGCGTCGCATCTCTCTCGGCGTCTCGCGTTCTGAGCTCACCCCGCCGACCGCTAACGATTGACCGCTCGCCCTCATGTTTCACGCTCCGTCATCCTCAGTTTCGCCACGCGCAGCGTGCGTGTTTCTAGTCATCTAACAACTTCTTAAATGTTAGAATCTAACACTTAAGCCTTGACCACATTGGGCGACCGCAGTTACACCGAGTGAGAGTTGCTCGTCGGCAATTGCCCCGAGCCGCTCGACGTGACTGACATCATGGCTTCGTGCTCGCTGCGCGCGATGGCGCGCGCGACGAGTCGATTCTTTCGTGAACAGCGGCGCGACAGGCGACACCTGGCTGCCTTCGCCCAGATGGAGATAGTTGGATGAAACGACGAGATTTCCTGCGCGCTTCAGCGGCAGCAGGAGGTACAGCCGCGCTCGGCGCCTCCGTCTGGACCAGACGGGCCGGAGCGGTGCCCTTCGGCGAGACGCCCAGTGATCATCAAAGCTCCATGCTCCCCGCGTCAGCGCGAGCGGAGAGCATCTTGGAGTGCTTCCTCTACGGCGGCCTCATCCCGTGGGAGACCTTCTATTGCGTGCCGGAGTTCGGCGCCAACGACGAAACGTGGGCGTACACCAACTACCCGTTCATGGTGAAGGCGGCCGAGGGGTGTCTCGCGCCTGGCGAAGCGCAGGGTGAGCTGTTCACTCATTTCGCTCAAGACAGCGCGGGTCGCGACATTTTCTTCGGCCCCTACATGAAGCCCCTGCTCGCGCGCCCCGACATCCTCGCGCGCCTGCGCATCGTCATCAACCGCCACACGCTGGCGCCTCACGAAGCCGCCATCCCGCTCGTCGCCTCCGGTCGCTCGCTGGGCAATCCGTCGTTGGCTGGCCTCGCCACCCACGTCGGGCGCTATTTCGTGGACCGCGATACGGCGGGAGCCCATCCCCCGCCCTTCTCGTACGGCTTCGCGACCGGCAGCAACTTCATCCCGAACGACGGCGTGCTCTCGCTCGTCGCCCAAGGCCTGCACCCCGGGCAAGCGCGCCCGCTGTTGGTCAAGGTCGACAACGCGGCTCGCCTCAACACCCTGCTCGCGCGTACCACGGTCGGCGATCTGTCCGAGCGCGAACAGTACGACGCCCTGCTGAGCCTGTATTTCGAGCAGTACCAACAGCGGCTCAGCCTCGGCAGCGCGAGCGAGATGGTGCGCGCGGCCAAGTTCCAAGAGCTCCTCCAAGCGTCGAAGACCGTCGCCAAGACCGACATCATTCAAAACGTCTTCTTGCCACGGGAAATCCAGGGCCAACCGACGCCAGCGTCGCTGTTCGAGGCGATTCCGGGCAGCTCTTGTTATCAGGTGAACGGCCCGGCAGACGCCCCGGTGTTCAGCCAGAACCCACTCTCGGCCGCGGCGAACATCCCGGCCATGAGCTTGCGGCTCGCTACCCACCTGCTCACGCACCCGGAGTTCCCCGCGCGCCACTGTACCGTCGTCGACACGGGCTTGATCGCGGCCGACGGCGGCGGCGGCTACGACACCCACAGCAACGGCCCCTGGCGCCAAGCCAGCAACTTCAACAACTTTCTCAACCAGCTGCTGCCGCGCATCAACAAGCCGGGTGAGGGCGATCCGAACAAGATCGACCTCGACAAGACGATGGTGATCTTGAACTCCGAGTTCGGCCGCGCGCCGGGCCGGCAGGGCACCGGTCAAGGCCGCAACCACTGGCCGCACGGCTTCCCGCAGATCTACATCGGCGGCCCCATCGGCACCGCGCAAGCCGGCATCTACGGCTCAATCCAGGAGAGCGGCATGGCGAACACGTTCACCACGCCGGCCGAGAACCGCATCGCGGCGTTGCTCGCGCTCGGTATCTGGCCATTCGACGCCGTCGCGTACAGCGGCAGCGACGCGCAGGGGCAGACCCAAGAGGGTCCGGCCGCACGAAGCATCATCAAGCGAATCTTGGGACACGAAGTATGAAGACGTCTTTCTCTTTGCTCACACTCATCGCGCTCGGCGGTCTGCTGGCTGGCTGCGGCGACGACGAAAAGAAGCCGGGCCAACCGCAAGGTTCGGGCGGCGAAGCGGGCGAGCCAGCCGCGAGCGCGGGCTCGAGCTCACAGGCCGGTGAACCGTCGATGTCGGAGGCGGGAGCTCCTGCCTCTGTCGGAGATGCCGGTGCTCCCGCAGCGATGGGCGGCACCAGTGGCACCGGTGGCACCAGCGGCACGGCTGGCACGCCGCCGATGACCGACGCCGGCGCCGGTGGCGAGGGCGGCGAGGAGCCGCTGCCGCAGGCGTACTACGAGTGCCAAGGCAGTGATCAAGCGTTCGTACGCCGCGCCATCCAGGGCGTGCTCGGGCGCCGCGCCTACAGCCAGGCCGAGGTCAACATGTACACGGACCTGATCGCCGAGATCGACGCGATGGACGGCGTGGACCCGGCCGAGCTTGCCGCCTTTCCGGGTGCGCCGCTGCGCCGCTCGCGCAAAGTGATGATGCAGGCGCTGTTCGAGAGCCCGGACTACCTCTCGAACTGGGAGGAGCTCTATCGCGATTTCCTGCGCGTGCAGCGCTTCGACGAGTACAACAACGCGGCGTGCTACGGCCTGCGGGTTCGGCTCGACGACGCGGCGGACGTCGCCAAATTCGTGCGAGATAACCCCGCCACCGGCCCTGGAGACGGCGGCCAGCCGCCGACGATGGGCGACATCGTGGCGGGCTCGCTGCTGCTCGACGACCTGTCGCCGGTCTACCAAGCCAACCTGTTCAGCATGCTCGCCAAGACCTACGCGGGCGCGAACGGCGTCGAAATCGAGTCGGAAGTGGGCCGCCGCCGCGACTTCGGCGCCTGGTTCGACGCTGTCTACCTGAACCGCGACACCGTGTGCTTGCAGTGTCATAATAGTGAGTTCTCGGTCACGCAGACGCCCGACGACAAGACCAACCGGCATTATCCGATCCCCGCGCTGCTCGAGAAGGCGCTGTTCGGCTACTCCACGGGCGTTCCTGCGGACGAGGTGGGCGAGCCGATCGATCGCATGCACGGCGCCTTGAAGTACGCGCGCTTCTTCTCGAACTGCGCGGTCGAGGCCGTCGGGAGCAACAACTACAACGCCGCTGTCGCCGACGGCTCGCTCCAGCCGGATTCTTGCCCCGACGGCTACCGTCGCTGTCGCACCGCCAGCAGTCAGGGGCCCATCGATTGGATGTGCGAGTCGACCTACCAAGCCACGCGCAACGCCCGACCTTGGAACTGGGCCGCCAGCTGCGGCATTTTCACCGCTCACGACAAGATCCCGCTCGATCTCGCCGGCATCGACACCAAGTTCGGCAACATCACCGGGCTGCGCAGCTCGATGTGGGAAATGCAGGCCTCGCTGCAGGCAGGCTTCGCGAAGCTCAAGCGTGAAGGCTTGGGCGCCGACCCGAGCACGCTGGAGGTGGCGGACCCCGACAAGGCTTTTGCTTACCTCACCTCGATGAACATCGTCGAGAAGGTGTGGAAGGAGATCACCGGCACGGGCCTGACCATCCAGACCTACTACCCGCGCAACGCCGCTGCGCGCGACATGCTGCAGCACCTGACCGACACCTTCATCGCGTCGGGCTACTCGAACCGGGCCCTGCTGGAAGAAATCTTCGCGAGTCCGTTCGTGAACTTGGCTGCCCCTGACTCCGGCTGCTGGGAGAACCCCTACTCGCTACCGCGGATCTTCGATCCTTGGGTGACGGCCGAGGAGAGCGAGATCAAGCGTGGTAACAACGTCGCTGACGGAGCGGTCATGCTCGGCGGCCGCACCGCGGCGCGCAGCGCATACGCTTCGCTGGGCTGGCGTCTGTCATCGCACGGCTCGATGTTCCCGACCGTGTCGGGCTACGGCGAGAACGCGGTGACCGTGAACGGCATCAACAGCGGTACCTTCGAGAAGCAGTTCCAGCAAGAAACCGGGTATTTCACCAAGAACACCGAGGTCGGCTTCCGCGGCTTCGACTTCCAGGCCCGCATGGGCTGGGAAGATCGCTTCGGGCGCTGCGACAAGCTGGTGCCGAATCACCTCGCTCAAGACGTTATCGACGTGCTCGTGCGGCGGGTGAAGACGCCCGGTGCGGCGACCGTCCGCGACGTGGTGGACGTGCTCAAAGATCGCATCTTCGGCACGACCGTGATCAGCGAGGCGGAGCAGGCAGCCCTGGAGGCCATCCTGGGTGCCAGCCTCGACGCTGACGCCAGCACGCTGCCCGATGCCGACGTGGCCGTACGGCGCGCCTGCGGCGTCATGATCGCGAGCCCGCAAGCGCTCACGGTCGGTATCGCGCCCCCGGACAGCAGCGACGTTCCGTTGCTCACCCCTGCCGTCGCTCAGTACGAGCATCTGTGCACCGCGCTCGAGGCGGTCACGTTGCCCGATGGGCTGAGCGTCACCTGCAACGGCTCCGAGCCGCTCACCGTCAACGCCGCGAGCGTGCCGTGAGCACCGAAGCCTCGGTTTCTTCTGGAAGGTCGAAAGTCATGGTTGAAAAGAAATCTTTGCTTCGTAGGACAGTGCACGGAGCCCTCGCTCTTTCGGTCGGGTTTTTGGCGTCCAAGGGCGCGCTGGCGGCGCCCTACTTCGAGGACGTCACCACGACCAAGCTGCCCGCCCAGGCGTGCGCGGACACCAAGGTCGGCTGCTACACGAGCTGGGCGACCAGCTCGGACATCAACGGCGACGGCTTCCTCGACATCATCTTGGCCAACGGCGGCAACTACTACACGCCGGACGCCACCAACGGCGTGACGGGCCTCGAGCCGTCCGTCGTGTACTTGAACGATGGGCAGGGCAACTTCACCGACGTGACCGACTCGATGTTCGGTGGCGCGCGCTCTCGGCTGCGCCAGGTCGGCATCGCCGACATCGACGGTGACGGCGATTTGGACATGTATCAGCCCGGCGGCTACGGCATCGACTTCGACAAACTGTGGGTCCAGGTGTCGCCGGGCGTCTTCGAAGACCGGGCGGCAGACCTCCTGCCGCCGGGCCTCAAATCCAACACCCCCGGCTTTCACCTCGGTGATCTCGACGGCGATGGCGACGTGGACTTGGTCACGACCGATTGGGCCACCGCTCAGGATCGGACGCCGGTGTTTCTCACGCTCTACCTCAACGACGGAACGGGCAAGTTCACGCCCGTCGCAGTGCAAGAAGATCCGGAGTTCTGGAGCCCGACGGACCGCTTCCCCCCGCGCATCCCGTTCTCGAGCAGCATGGGGTCGCCGTATTGGGGCACGCGCGCCATCGACGTGGACTTCGCCGACATCGACGGCGACTTCGACCTCGATATCTTGGTCAACATGCGCAACGGCATCAGCCGCATCTTGATCAACGACGGCACGGCGCACTTCACCGATGGTAACGGCAAGGTCCATCAGGTGAGCGACCCCGACGGAGGACAGCCGCTGACCATCTCGAATTACCCGATGAAGCGCGGTCCGTACGTCTACAACCAAGAGGTTTGCGACTTCGACAACGATGGCGATCTCGACCTGCTGCTCGACAACGCCGGACTCCGGCCTGTCGGAGGCAGCAGTAACTACACACAGGTCTTGGTCAACGACGGTAGCGGCGTCTTCAAAGACGAAACACGCGCTCGCATCTTCGGTGAGACCGGCTCCGACGACAACGCCGTGAAGTGCGTGGACGTGAACAACGACGGTCACTACGACCTGCTCGTGGCGAGCTTGACCGGTCAGCGCGAGAAGCTCCTGATCGCCGACGGGACCGGCAAGTTCAACGCCGAGCCGGACGGCTTCCCCGCGGTTCGCGACAACACCCTCGGCATCGAGGCGGCCGACTTCGACGGCGACGGCATCTTCGACGTGTTCACCGGGCAGGGTGAGGGCAACGGCTCTTACGTCGACCGGCTCTACCGTGGCATCGCCCCGTCCGCAAAAGACACCCGGCCCCCACGGTTTCGCAAGGTGCAGACCCCTGTCGCCTACTCCGGCGAAAAAATCGTGATGCACCTGGCCGTCACCGACGCGGTCACGAGTGAGACCGGTGAGATGGTGAAGGACGTGTCGGTCGTCTACCTCGGCAGCAAAGTCAGCGGCAAGGTGAAGGCCAAGTTCATCGGCGGGGACCTGTTTCGAGCGGAAATCCCCGCGCAGGCCGCCTACACGACGTTGACGCTGACGCCCCAGGCCACGGATCGGGTCGGCAACAAGGGCTTTGCGACGCCGGTAGCGGTGTTCGTAGTGCCGCGCCCCGCGCCCGATCCCGGTGGCGGTGAAGGCGGCGCTGGCGGCGCTGGCGGCGAAGCGGGCGCTGGCGGCGAAGCGGGCGCTGGAGCCGCGGCGGGCGAGGCCGGAGCTCCGACGGGTGAGGCGGGCATGCCCAGCACCGAGCCCGAGCCCGAGCCCTCCGGCGGCAAGCCCGGTACGGAGCCCGAGCCGACGTCCGGGACGTCGACGGGCGCCACGAGCGGCAGCGGTGGTAAGCCGACCGCTCCCAGCGATGGTGGTGAGCCGGCGCGCGAAGGCGGCGCAGGCGGAGAAGGCGGCAAGCCGCCGAAGCCCCCCCGCGCAGGCGGAGACGACGACGGCGGCTGCAGCGTCGCCTCGACCGCGGGTGGTTCGAGTCGCGGCGCTGGGCTGCTGGCGCTGGGCGCGTTGTTCCTCGCGCGGGGCCTGCGGCGCCGCCAAGCGTGAGCAAGCTGCTCTCTCCCGTGTTGGTGCTAGCCGGTTGCCTCGCGGCCGGCTGCACCGCCATCGTTTACGGCGACCGCGATGAAGGTCGCCGTGACGACTTGGTGTCGAACGGCTCGCGCGCGAGCAGCGGCGGCGCTGGAGAGCAACCGGCTCCAGCCGCGCCGAGCGCGGGTGAAGGTGGGCGAAGCCCAGCGCCCGGCGCCGATGGCGGCGCGGGCGTCGGCGAAGCCGGCGCGGCTGGGCACGAAGGCGGCGGCAGCTCCGCGGGCGGCGCCGAAGCAGCCGGCGGAGCTGCCGGTCAGGCGAGCGAAGGCGGCGCGGCTTCCGGCGGCGAACCCGGCGCGGCCGGCGGCTCCGATGACGGGCAGGGCGGCGCAGCGGGCTCCCCTGACCACGGCAGCGCAGGAGCCGCGGGAGCGCCGCTGTTGCCGGGCGACCCCGCGCGTGGCCACAAGCTGGTCGTCTCGAACAATTGCTACCAGTGTCACGGCAGCGAGCTGTCCGGGCAGGGTTTCTATCCCAACATCACGCCTGACGAAGCCACCGGCATCGGCAGCTGGACCGACGGCGAAATTAGCCGCGCCATCGCGGGCGGGATCAATCCGCAAGGAGAGCTGCTGTGCGCTTCGATGCCCATCTATTCCGGGCTCTCTCGCCAAGCCTTGCTCGACGTGGTCGCCTTTCTTCGCGCCATTCCCGCGCGCGTCAACCCCATCACTTCCAGGTGCCCCGGTCATGATCCGTAGCTTTGCGTTCAGCCTAGCGCTGCTGCTTGCCTTCTCGTGCGCCGACGATGACGGCGCGAGCGTCGGTGGTGCTGCCGGCGAGGGATCCGCCGCAGCAGCCGCTGGCGGCAGCGCGGCAGGTCGAGGAACGGTCGAGGGCGGCGCGGGAGGCGCTGGCGGCGCTCTCGAGTCACCGAACGGCGGGTCCGACTCACTCGGCGGCGCCGGTGGAGTCACGGCTGCCGAAGGAGGCAGCGCCGGCGCCGTCTCTACCGCGGGCGACGCTGCGGAGCACTCCGGGGGCGTGGGCGGCGACGGACACGGCGGTGCGGCAGGCTCGGTGAGCGCGGGCCAAAGCTCGTGGGGCGGCGAGCCGGTCTCTGAGCGGGCTGAAGGCGGGGCAGGCGGCGAAGGCGGAGCCGGCGGCAGCGCAGGCGAAGAGGGCGAGCCAGAGCCGCCCGGGCTGCCCTGCCACATCGCCGCGATCTTGGCGGCCCGCTGCCTGACTTGCCACGGCGACCCGCCGAGCAAATTCGCTCCGATGTCGCTCACCAGCTATGACGCGGTCACGGCGTACGCGCTGTCCATGCAAGGCGCGATCGAATACGGTGAGATGCCGCCAGACGGCGCTCCCCCACTCGATGATGGTGACGCCGCGACCTTGACGACCTACTTGGCGCAAGGCGCCCCGCCGCGCGGTTCGGGGCCGTGTCCTTGAGCGCGCCCGCGCCCCGAAGCGCGCCACGTTCACGGGCACGGTCACCGGCGTTCTAGCCGCCGGCCCAAGCTTGTGACAATGCGGTCGGCGCCGATGACCGCCGAAGCGCCTCTCTCCGCCTGTCTCCCTCCGCCGGGCGCCGACTCGGACGCCGTCTTGAACGGATTCCTCTCTTACGCGGAGAAGCTCGGCATCGAGCTGTATCCGCACCAAGAGGAGGCGCTGCTGGCGGTGATGGCCGACAACAACGTCATCGTGCACACGCCGACGGGCTCCGGCAAGTCGCTGATCGCCTCCGCGGTCCATTTCAAGGCCGTCGCGGAGGGGAGGCGATCTTTCTACACGTGCCCGATCAAGGCGCTCGTCTCCGAGAAGTTCTTCGACCTGTGCCGCGAGCTCGGGCCCGACAACGTCGGCATGATGACCGGCGACGCGACCGTCAACCGTGACGCTCCCGTCATCTGCTGCACGGCCGAAATTCTCGCCAACATCGCGCTCGCGGAGGGGCAAGACGCCGACGTCGACTACGTGGTGATGGACGAGTTTCATTACTTCTCGGACAAAGAGCGCGGCGTCGCTTGGCAGGTACCGCTGCTCACGCTGCTGCGTAGTCGCTTCATCTTGCTCAGCGCCACGCTCGGAGACGTGTCCGCGTTCGAGCAGCTGCTGAAAGAAAAGACGGGCGCCGACGTCACGACCGTGCGCTCGGCCCAGCGCCCCGTCCCGCTCAGCTTCGAATATCAGGAGAAGCTGCTGCAAGAGGCGGTGCAAACGCTCGTCGAGCAGGGCCGCGCCCCTGTCTACGTCGTCAACTTCACGCAGCGCAGCGCCGCCGAAGCCGCGCAAAGCCTGCTCTCGGTCGACTTTGCCAGCAAGGACGAGAAGCGCGCGCTCGCCGAGGCGATCAAGGGCGAAAGCTTCCGCAGTCCCCACGGTAAGGACATGCAGAAGCTCATCCGCCACGGCATCGGGCTGCATCACGCAGGCCTGCTCCCGCGCTACAGGCTGCTGGTCGAGAAGCTCGCGCAGCGCGGCTTGCTCAAGATCATCTGCGGCACGGACACGCTCGGCGTCGGCGTGAACGTGCCCATCCGCACCGTACTGTTCACGAAGCTGTGCAAGTACGACGGCGAGAGGGTGCGCATCCTGACCGCCCGTGATTTTCATCAGATCGCCGGCCGCGCGGGCCGCAAGGGCTTCGACACGCAAGGGTACGTGGTGGCGCTCGCGCCCGAGCACGCGGTAGAGAACCTGCGGCTCGAAGCCAAGTCCGCCGCGCAGGGTCGCAAGAAATTCGTACGCAAAAAGCCACCCGAGTGGGGCTACGTGCACTGGGACAAGGCGGTGTTCGAGAAGCTCGTCGTGTCCGCGCCCGAGCCGCTCACCTCTCGCTTTCAGGTGTCGCACGGTATGCTGTTGGCCGTGCTGGGGCGCTCCGAAGGTGGCTGCAAGGCCATGAAACAATTGGTGAAAGACAGCTTGGAGAGCCCTGCGCGCAAGCGGCAGCACAAGCAAGAAGCGCTTCTCTTGCTGCGTTCACTGTGGCAAGCAGGCGTGATCGAGCTGCGCCGCGCGAGCGAAGGCGGAGGCATCCGCCTCAACGACGAGCTACAAGAAAATTTCTCGCTGCTGCAGGCGCTCGGCTTGTTCGTGGTCGACGCCGTCGAGCGCCTGGATCGCGAGAGCCCGAGCTACGCGCTCGACGTGCTCACGTTGGTCGAGTCGGTGTGTGAGGATCCGGAGGTCGTGCTGCGGCAGCAGGTCGACAAGCTCAAGGGCGAGAAAGTAGCCGAGCTCAAGGCGGCGGGCGTGGAGTACGACGAGCGCATGGCCGAGCTCGAAAAGATCGAGCACCCCAAGCCGAACGCCGAGTTCCTCTACGGCGCCTTCGAGGCCTTTTCGAAGGATCATCCTTGGGTAGCTCGCGAGGTGCTCAAGCCCAAATCGGTGGCGCGAGAGATGGTCGAGAGCCTGCAGTCTTTCAGCGGCTACATCAAAGAATACGGCCTGTCGCGCTCGGAGGGGCTCCTGCTTCGCTACCTGAGCGAGGTGTACAAGACCCTCAATCAGACGATCCCCGAGCTGTCGCGCACCGAGCAGGTCGACGACATCATCTTGCACCTCGGTACGCTGATCCGGGGCGTGGATTCGAGCCTGCTCGACGAGTGGGAGCGCCTGCGCGATCCGCAATATCGCCCCGCCGTGCAAGAAGAGGCTCCCAGCGAGGCCCAAAGCTCGGATATCACGACGGATACGCGCCGCTTTACCGCGCTGATCCGCAACCTGATGTTCGGCATTCTGCGCGCCATCGAGTACGGCGACTACGAGACGATCTCGGACCTGGCCGAGCCGGGAGAGCTCGAGCTCACGCCCGCCGATCTGCAGCGCCGCATCAAGCCGTTCTATGACGATAACCCGCACATTCAGCTCGATCAGCGCGCGCGCAGCCCCGAGCACCTGACGGTAGAGGTCGAGCCCGACTACTGGCGCGTCTCTCAGGCCCTGCTCGCGGGCGACGAGATCACCGAGTATGCGGTGCGCGGCCGCGTCGATCTTGCCCGCTCTCGCGCCGAGCGCCGCCCTGTTTTCCTCTTGGATCACCTGGGCGCCTGAGGCACGGGGGCGGCCGGCAGGGGCGTGTCCGGCGCGAGCGAGGGGGCGCGCTCAACGCGGGTCTCGGCGAAGCCGCCGCGCTGCCGTGAGCGCGAGCGTCAGCATGGTAAGCAGCCAGCTGCTCGAGCGCGAGCGGCCAGCGATCCCGCAGTCACACGACGAGCTGGGGTCGCGCGTAGGAGGGGACGAGGCGTCGCTACCGCCGCTTTCGTCACCCACGGCGACAGGGCTACCGCCCACTGAGGCGCCGGTGCCGCCCGAGCCGGCGCTCGCGGTGCCAGCCACCGGCTCCGCAGCGCCGCCCCCGCTCTCCGCGCCGCCTTCGCTGCTGGGCGCGCCTGCGCCGAGCTCGGACGCGCCACCTTGGCCGCCTTCGCCGGCGGCCCCGCCTTCGCCCCCGTCGGTCACGGGGGGCTCCTCGCTGCAGTCGCCTTGGGATGCGTTCCAATCGAGCGGGCAGTTGTCGAGCACTTCGGGGACGAGGTCGCCGTCGAGGTCGCGCGCGCTATCGGACGCGAGCGCGACGTACTTCACGTGGGCCTCTGCCGCGCTGCTCGACGCAGGCAGCTCCACGAAGAAAGCGAGGCGCGCCTCGCTGCCCTGAGCGTCGTCGAGCACCATGAGCTCCGCGCAGGGCACGCTGACGGCGGGCTCGCCATCGAAGCCGAGCAGTCCGCAGGTGAGCGCTTCGAGCGGCTCGCCGCCGAGCCGCACCCACCAGCGATGTGAAGGTCCGAGCGCTTGGCGGAACAAGGCGAAGCGCTCGCCGCGCAGCAGGTGCGCTTGAAAGCTCGCTTGCCCGTCGCCGCTGAAGCGCATCGGCGCCGGACCGACCACGACGCTCCCCACCTCGTCCAGCGCGTAGAGCCCGGCTTCCAGCCGCTCTTCGGGGGTGTCGAAGGAGTTGACCTGACCTTCGCGCACGAGCGTGAAGGCGCCGAGCGCGAGCCCGGTGTCGTGGTTGGTGATGCGCACGTCGGCGGGGCCGGGGCTCTCGCTCGGGAAGTGGGCGCCGATGAGCGTCAGGCCCCCAGCGCCAGGCGCGACTGCGGCGATGGCGCCGCCCACGTGAAGCTCCGGCGCGAGGCAGGCGGTGCAGGTGCCCTGCGACTGCGCCTGGAGCGCGGCGCGATAGTCGGACTCCGCTTCGAGAGTGAACCCGTGCACGACGCGCTCGGTCGCCGAGGTATCGTCGATGAACCGCTCCGGATAGGGGCCGAAGGCCGGGCTGGCGAGCACGCTGCCGTCGCGTGCGAAAGGGTCGAGCTGGCACGACAAGAAGCTGAACAGCGTCGCGACGTGGTGGCTGCCCGGCGCGATGGGTAGCCCTTCGAGATCGCGCGCGGTCGGCCCTCGTGCGCTACAATCCGCGCGGAGCAGAGCCGCGTACTGGGTGAGCAGCTTCTGCGGCTCCGCCCATTTGGTGGCCAGCCCGAAGGTGCCGGGTCCGGTGCTCGCGCCACCGGGGTTCGGCACCTGGGCGCACAAGCGGCCGGCCAAGCCGGGACCGCCGAGCGCCGCCGGACCCGCCAAGCGATACTCGTTCGACTCGCCCTCGCGCGCCAAGACACCGGAGCCCGACGAGCCATGACAGCCCTGCACGTCGACCTGAGCCGCGCTCGCGAACTTGGTCGGGGAGCCATCGGGCCAGGGGATCGAGCGCAGCGCGAGCAGCTGATTGCCGGTCTCGAAATAGTGGAAATTCTGCTCGGGTGAGGGGGGATACTCGACGTAGTGCTCGCGGTAGTCGCTCGGTATGGGGTCGGCGGTGTGCACGTCGAGCACCTCGTGCTTCCAGTGCATGAGGGCTTCCTTGCCCATCGAGGAGCCGGTGCTCACGTCGATGAAGCCGTACTTGTCGCCGGGGCGTCCGGCGCACTCCAGCAACGCCACGTCGCTGCCCGGGTTTTGACAAGCGACGTTGATGTCGCCGTCGTAGCAGCGCGTCTTCACGCTGCAGGGGTAGCGATCGATCACGTAGCCATCGGCTTCGTCGAGCAGCGGATGGCTGAGCTCAGGCCAGGCTCCCGAGAGCGTGACCGTCTTTTGCCAAGCGCCGGCGAGGCGCTGCGTGGGGCGGTACATCTGCAGCTCGAGCTCGTCGAGCTTGGTGTCGGCGGTGGGGCAATGGCCGGCCGTGATCGCGTAGCTCGGTGAGATCAACGTTGCGCCGCACGAGTAGCGAATGCGACTGGTGGCCGGCGCCGGTGCCATGAGCACCGCGCCGCCGACGTGGGTCAGCGCGGGGACGGTGATGGAGCCACTCGACCAGTAGGGTAGCGCGAGCGAGGACAGCTCGCGCACGTAGGCGTCCTGCTGCTCTTTCGCGCTCTTCGCGGGCAGCGCCTCCGCGAACGCGTCGAGCGAGCGAGCCGGTGCGAAGGCTACCTGGTAATACACGCCGTGCTGCGCGACCTCGACGCTCGCGTGCGCTTGCCCGAGGGAGGGCTCCACGCCCTCTCCGCAGCCGCTGACCCCCGCGCCCGCGGTCATGACGAACACCACCGCCCAAACCGTACTTCTCACGCCAAGCTCCCTTCGCTCGCGCAAAGTACCACCGAATCCCCCCCGGCGCCTCAGACCGCGTGCTCGAAACCGGAATCTTCGTGATACAGAGGGGCATGGCGCGCGTCGCGGCGGTCATTGGCGGAAGTGTCGGGGGGCTGATCGCGGCTCGCGTGCTGAGCGACCGCTTCGAGCGGGTGCTGCTCTTCGAGCGCGACGATCTCTCGCTGGCCGGCCCGCGCAAGGGCGCGCCGCAAGCGCACCACGTTCACGTGCTGCTCGCCGCTGGCGGCGCCGTGCTGGAGCGACTCTTCCCGGGCCTGTTCGACGCCATTGCGGCTGCGGGCGGCCAATACGTCGACATGAGCCAGCACAACAACTGGTTTCATTTCGGGGTTTGGAAGCGGCGCTTCGAATCGGGGCTCAAGGGTCATTCGCAGAGCCGCGTCTTGCTCGAGCAAGCGCTGCGCGCTCGAGTTCTCTCACTCCCGCAGGTCGAGGTTCGGCGGCAGAGCATCGACGAGGTGACCTGGCCCTCCGCGCGGCCGGAGCTCCGCAGCGGCGCCGAGCGGACCGTCGTCGACCTGCTGGTAGACGCCTCCGGCAGGGGCTCGCGCTTGCCGGGTTGGCTGGAGGCGGCGGGCTTCTCCCAGCCGCGGAGCGAGCGCGTGAAGGTCGACGTCACCTACACCTCGGCGCGCTTTCGCTCGAGGCGTCCGCGCGACTGGACCGGCATCCTCATTTATCCCGAGCCGCCGGCGGAGCGGCGCGCGGCCGCGGTCGTGCCGGTCGAAACGGGCGAGCTCGTCGTGTCCCAGTTCGGTTGGTGCGGCGACAGCGCGGGCGCCAACGACGCGGACTTCTTGGCGTTCGCCGCCAGCTTGCCCCGACCGGAGATCGCCGAGTTCTTGCGCGGAGCCGAGCGCGTCAGTGACTACAAGCAATTTCACTACCGCGAAGCGCGCCTGCACCACTACGCGGAGATGACGAGGCGCCCGCCCGCGACGCTGGCGATCGGCGACGCGCTCTGCAGCGTCGATCCCGTGTTTGGGCAAGGCATGACGGTGGCCTCGCTCTGCGGGGAGGTGCTGGAGCGCAGCCTCGCCGAAGCGAGTAGCGACGTCGCGGCAACGTATTGGGCGCGCGTGCCTGCCGCGTACCGTGTCGCGTGGGCCCTCTCCACCGGTGAGGATTTTCGGTTCCCGGACGTGGAGGGCAAGCGGCCGTTCGGCACTGGCCTGGGGCACTGGTATACCGGCCACGTGCACCGCCTCACCTCGAGTGACGAGGACGTTTACCGGCGCTTCGCCCGCGTCATGAATTTGCTGGCGCCGCCTGCACACTTGTTTCATCCGAGCGTGGTCGGGAAGGTGGTGTGGTCCTCGCTGCGCGGCCGGAGACCAGCCGGCGAGCGGCCACGGGCGCCGTAGGCAACATCCACCGATCGGCCGCGAGCTGGGGCGACGCGCTGCAGAGCCGCTGAAATTCCGCCTGCAGCCCACACGCGCATCATGACTCGCTTCCACTCCCGTGATACTGCCTTGCCAGGCGGCTGCGTGAGTAACTCGGACACAACGACTCTCAGGCTGGACGATACCGTCAGTCATGAAAGGCGCTCGTCGCTCTGGCTCCTGTGGAGTGGCTTAGGAGCCGCGCCGCCTCTGTTGCTGTCCCGATCGGGCGTCGTGCTCGGTCGCGGAGCCGACGCGCCGGGGTGCCTCGACTTTCCGGGAGTCTCGCGCAAACACGCCGAGCTGTTTCGACAGGGGCCCCTCTGGGGCGTGCGCGACCTCGGCAGCACGAACGGCACCTTCCTGAACGGCGCTCGCGTCGAGAGCTCAGCGCTCAGTGAAGGGGACGTACTGCGGCTCGGCGATGCCGTGGGTGTCACCGTTCGCATCAGCGACGACTTAGGGCCACCGTCCAGCGTCGAGCCAGTACCAGGAGTCATTTTCGGTCCCGGCTCGAAGGAGCTATTCCGCCGCGTCAGCCTGCTCGCGCCCGACGAGCTGCCAGTGGTGATCGAGGGCGCCACCGGCGTGGGTAAAGAAGGCATTGCACGCACGCTGCACGCGCTGAGTGGCCGCAGCGGAGAGCTGCATGCCGTCAATTGTGGGGCGCTGCCTCCGGCGCTGGCCGAGGCCGAGCTGTTCGGGCACAGAAAGGGCGCGTTCACGGGCGCCGAGCAGGCAGGGCTCGGTCACTTTCGGGCCGCGCACCAAGGCACGCTGTTCCTCGACGAGCTGGCGGACTTGGCGCCGGCGGTGCAAACCAAGCTGCTGCGCGTGCTGCAGGAGAAGGTCGTCGTGCCGCTGGGCGAAACCAGGTCCATCGCGGTGAACGTGCGCGTCGTCGCTGCATGCTTGGTCCCACTCTCGGAGCTGGTGGCGGCGCGGCGGCTGCGTGAAGACTTGGCAGCGCGGCTCTCGGGCGTGAGTCTTTCGGTGCCGCGCCTCGTCGAGCGTCGGGTAGACATCCCGATTCTGCTAGCGCACTTCCTGCGGCTGCACTCGGGGGGACGCCCACCAGGGGTCGACGGTCGCTTGCTCGAGCACTTGCTGCTCTTGCCCTGGAGCGCCAACGTGCGCGAGCTCGAGCTCTTGGCGCGGCGCCTGCTGGCCCTTCACGGCCACGAACCAGTCCTGCGCCGTAGCATGCTCGACGACGTACCCGCAGCTTCTCGTAGCGTCGCGCCAGCCGGTGGCGCATCGGCGGCAGTGCGACGTCGCGGGCCCGACGAGGCGCGGCTCGATATCGAGCGCTTGCGCGAGCATCTCGCGCGCCACGGCAACCTATCTCGCGCCGCTCGGGAAGCCGGCATCTCGCGGCAGCGCGCCTACCGCTTGCTGGACGGGCGGTCCGCCCAAGCGCTGCTCGAGGGCGGCGCTAGCGGAGATGCCCTCGAGCTCAGCGCCGACGTCGGTAAGAAGGGGCGCTGAGGTGCGGGCGGGGTTGGAATCGGAGTCCGAAAGCACGCGCGAGCTGGGCCCGCTGACGGGAGAGCATCCGCTGCTCGGTAGGGTCGTCGAGCAGCGCTACCGGGTGCTGTCGCACATCGGCAGCGGTGGCATGGCCGACGTGTACGAAGTGGAGCACGTCGCGCTCGGTCGTCACCTGGCGATGAAGGTGCTCCGGCAAACGCGCTCATCGAACCCGCAGCTCGTTCGTCGCTTCAACCGCGAAGCGCGAGCCGCCTCGCGCATCGAAAGCGAGCACGTCGTCGGCATCAGCGACTACGGTGCGCTACCGGAAGGGCAGCCGTTCTTCGTGATGGAGCTGCTGCGGGGGCAGAACCTACGCCAGCTGCTGTCGGTGCACGCGCCGCTCACGGTAGTGAGGGCGGTCAACATCGCGATCGACGTGTGCCTGGGCCTACACGCCGCCCACACATCGGGGCTGATCCACCGCGATTTGAAGCCGGAGAATTTGTGGCTGTCGCGCGCTGACGACGGCCGCGAGGTCTGCGTCTTGCTCGATTTCGGTGTCGCGCGCTTCGACGGGGCGCACACGACCGGCGACGGAGTGTTGGTTGGCACCGCCCGCTACATGTCGCCCGAGCAGATCGGCTCCGAGCGCCCGCCGGGCCCGGCGAGTGATTTGTTTTCGCTCGGGGTCATTCTGTACGAGAGCCTCACCACCACGCCGCCTTTCGCTGCCGACTCGCTGGAGCGGACGCTGTTCCGCATCTTGAACGAGTCGCCGCCGCCGGCCTCAGCGGTCTCGCCGGACGTGCCGCAAGAGCTGTCGGCCGTCATCGCGCGGGCGATGGCCAAGGAGCCAGCGGCACGCTATGCTTCCGCGCTCGAGTTGGCGGCCGCCCTTCGGCCCTTCGCCGGCGCAGCGCGCCCGCTGCCGACGCTGGATGCAGCGGGCCACTCCGTGCTGTCGGGCGACACGCTCGCCGAGGCCGACCAGGCTCTGGCTGGGCTACCGCGAACCGCCTCCGCGAGCCCAGCGCGCGCTGCTCACCCGCCAAGCCCCCGGCGCGCGCCGGGTTGGCTGATTGGCTTCGGCGCAGGGCTGCTGCTGGGTGGCGCCGTGTTCTTTTGGCTGCGGCAGCGCGTCGTCGAAGACGCGCTCGGCTCGGCTCGCGGGACGAGTCAGCTCGCCGTGAGCGAGCCGGCCGCGGACGTGCTCGCGCGAGACGCGGCCGCATCGGCGCCGCCGCCCGGAGCCACGACGACCAGCCGCCCCGCGCTCGCGACCTCCGCGGCGCTCGTAGCTGCCACCGCGAGCGCCGCGCGCGCTGCGCCGCCACGCTCCCAGTCTCACCCGACGCCAGCGCCTTCTTCACGAGCCTCCCGCCCCGAGCCGCCTCGGCCAAGCTTCGATGGTAGAAATCCGTATTTACAATAGCGGGCGCGCTCGGCTCGCCGCGCTCGTGCTGTGCCTGTCCGGCGCCGCCAGCGCCCAAGAGGCGACGAACGCCACCGAAGCTGCGCGTCATTTCGACCGAGGCTACTTGCTGGCGCAGCAAGGCAGCCTCGAAGCCGCGATCGCGGAGTTCAAACAAGCTCACGCGCTCAGCCCGCACCCGTCCGTGCTCTACAACCTCGGCCAGGCCTACGCGGCGAGCGGACGCGCCGTACAAGCCGTGCAAACGCTACGCAAATACTTGGAGACCGCCGATCCAAAGCTCGACGCCGAGCGGCGCGCGCAGGCGAGCGCGGTGATGGAATATCAGGCGCAACGCATCGGCACCCTCGAGCTGGAGATCGAGCCGAGCGGAGCCGAGCTCAGCCTGGACGCTGAGGTCGTCGGCACGGCACCGCTACCAGGAGCGCTGTCGGTCACGGCCGGCACACACGCCCTGACCGTGAGTCGTGCAGGCTACACGCCGCGCACGCTGCGCATCGACGTCGTGGCGGGGCAGCTCGCGCGTCAACAGGTCAAGCTCGAGCCCAGCGGCGCCGCGCAGAGGATCCGGGTGAGCTGCGGCGTGCCGGACGTGAACGTGCTGAGCGGCGGGGCCGTGATCGCGCACCTGCCGCGGGGGGGAGAGGTGGTCTCCTCGCAGCCGCTGCGGACGTTGCGCTTCGAACGCGCTGGCTTCCTACCCCAGGAGCGCGCGGTCCCCGATAGCCAGGAGGACACCGTCGACTGTGGGCTGCGCGACCTCGACCCCTCGGCGAAGCTGCTGCCGGTGCACCTCGAAGCTCCGGAGCGCGTGCAAGTACACATCGACAGCTTCCCGTTTCGGAGCGGAAAGCTGCCGCCGGGGCGACACGTCATCGCCCTGTCTGGTCGTGGCGTCGAGCCGACCGAGCGCTGGGTGTCGCTCAGCGCGAGCCAGCCGAAGCTCGAGCTCGACGTGCGCGAGGCCACCGATATTCTGGTGGATGAGCGCAACCAGCGGCGCTCTTGGCAGCGCGTCTCGGCGCTGGTGGTGGGCGGCGTTGGCCTCGCGAGCTTGGCTGGCGCAGGCGTCATCTACGCGGTCAACCAGAGCGAGTACGAGACTTGGCGCGACGACGGTCAGCGGCTCGCCGAGCGCATGAACGCCCGCTCGCCCGACGTCTCGGCGGGCGAGTGGAATCAGCTGCTCGAGCGCGAGAACGCGCTCCGCAACCGGGACGCAGCTGCGCTCGGCCTGGCGGTGCTCGGCGGCGCGCTGACGGTGACCGGCGCTGCCCTTTGGCTCACAGCCCCCGCGCCAGCGGAGACGGGCGTCACGCTGCAGGTGGGCGAGCGCGCCTGGCTGGGCTACTCCGGGCGCTTCTGAGCTGTCCGGACACTTTGTCCGGACATGCAGGTCAGCTCGCCGCGGGGGCACTCAACCCGAGAACCCCGCGCTTCCTGTGAGTCGTTGCGCTGGCATGCGGGTTGCTTAGTCGCTGGGGGTAGCACAACGGGAACGGTGGGCGGGCGTACCAACCAGTCCGGGGACCGCGTGAGCATCGCCAGCTCGCGCTCGGGGTGGGGAACAAGGAAGGGGGGAATTTTTCCGGGGCCCTGGCTTCTCTCGAACGAGAAGCCGGGGTGCCCTCTATGGAGCTGCGAGCAGCCCCCGGGGCGGGGCGCGGTCTCAGCGCAGGCTGGCGATGCTCTCGCTCAAGCCCACGACGCGCTCTTTACCGATGCGAGTGCCCAGCCACGTCGTCGCGCCTTGCACGTTCTCGAAGAACTTGGTGGGCGAGGGGTTCCGGGCGAGAAAAACGATGCCTGTCAGCACCGTGCGCGTGATCGCGGCGCGAAATCCGCTGCCCTCGATCACGCAGGCGACGGCGGCGAGGTTGGCGCCGTGCGAGCTGATCATATCGGCCGAGGCTTTGCGCACGTCGTCTTCGGGGTCGGGCGTGCCTTCCTGGACGATGCAGATGAACGCCGCACTTCCGCGGTGTGCGTCGACGACCTTCGCCAGCTCGTTACGTTGGACTTCGAAGAGCAAGCGCGACGGCTTGGCCTTCCACAGCGCGACGCTGATCGGGCCGCGCGCCGCCATCGTGAGTCCGTCACCGGAGTGTTTGACCTCGAAACGAGCACCCGGGGCGCCCGCGGAAGCATCGAACTGCGACATGCGTTGTCCTCGACCCGCATCGGATTGCACGCTGCTATGCATGGATCTTCCAACCTAACTCAGGTCGCTCCGGCTTGGGGAAGTTTTACGACCTTCGCCCGCCGCGCAGAGCGCTCACACATCCAGCCACAGCCGTGGGAAGTGCTCGGACTCTGTAGGTAGATCTGGGCAAATGGACCTGGGCCTGCTCGCGGCGTCGCTCGGTCACGAGCGGGAGGGGGGCTCGACGGACGACGTCGAGCCGGGAGCGGGCGAAGGGTAACCAGTGAGCCGCCGCGAGGGGCCACCGCAAGCCGAGCGCGGGGGGACGGGGCCGTGCGCGGGGGCTTTCTTCGCCTCCCGAGGCGGAATTTCAACCGCAATCGGGCTCCGAGCGCGCCGTGGTTGGCGCAGGCCGTGGTTGTGCTAAGAGGGCGCCCACCGTGGCAACTCGTATCCCTCTCGAACGCATCCGTAACATCGGTATCTCCGCCCACATCGACTCGGGCAAGACGACGCTCACCGAGCGCATCTTGTTCTACACGGGCCGCATCCACGCCATCCACGAGGTGCGCGGCAAGGACGGCGTCGGCGCCAAGATGGACTCGATGGATCTGGAGCGCGAGAAGGGCATCACGATCCAGTCTGCCGCCACGTACTGCGTGTGGAAGGGTCACAAGGGCACCCTCGACGAGTACAACATCAACATCATCGACACGCCCGGGCACGTCGACTTCACCATCGAGGTGGAGCGCGCGCTGCGCGTGCTCGACGGCGCCATCCTCGTGCTCGACTCCGGCAAGGGCGTGCAGTCACAGTCGATCACCGTCGACCGTCAGATGAAGCGCTACAGCGTGCCGCGCATCGCGTTCGTCAACAAGATGGACAACCCCGGCGCCAACTACGAGCGCGTCGCGGCGATGCTCAAGGAGAAGCTCGGTCACCACCCCGTCTGTCTGCAGGTGCCGATCGGCGCTGAAGACCGGTTCCAAGGCATCATCGACGCCATCTCCGGCAAGGCCTACTACTTCGAGGGCAGCGACGGCGAGAAGATCATCGAGACGGACCCGCCAGCCGAGTACGCCGACAAGGTGAAGGCCGCGCGCGCCGAGATGATCGAGAAGGTCGCCGACGTCGACGACGCGCTGGGCGAGAAGTTCCTCGCGGAAGAGCCGATCAGCGACGACGAGCTACGCGCCGCCATCCGTCGCGCCACGCTCGCCCTCAAGATGACGCCGGTGATGTGCGGCTCCGCCGTCAAGAACAAGGGCGTGCAGCTCTTGCTCGACGGCGTGCTCGCCTTCTTGCCGAACCCGACCGAGGTCAGGAACGAGGGTCACGATCAGGACAAGGGCGAGGAGAAGGTCCTCATCGAGAGCGATGCGTCCAAGCCGTTCGTCGGTCTGGCGTTCAAGCTGCAGCAGGACAAGTACGGCCAGCTCACCTACTTCCGCGTGTACCAGGGCCAGGTCACCGCGGGCGACACCATCTACAACATCTCGAACGAGCGCCGTAAGGTGCGCGTCCCGCGCATGTTCCGCATGCACTCGGACGATCGCGAAGAGATTCAGACGGCGGAAGCCGGTGACATCGTGGCCTTCTACGGCGTGGAGGCCTCCTCCGGTGAGACCTTCACCGACGGTAAGGTGAACTACACGCTCACCTCGATGCACGTGCCGGCAGCCGTGATTTCGCTGGCGGTTCGCCCGAAGGACCGCGCGGCGGAGGCGAACTTCTCCAAGGCGCTCAACCGCTTCACCAAGGAGGACCCCACCTTCCGCGTCCACCAGGACGAGGAGAGCCAGGAGACCATCATCTCCGGCATGGGCGAGCTCCACCTCGACATCTACATCGAGCGCATGAAGCGCGAGTACAACTGCGACGTGGTGTCCGGCAAGCCGCAGGTGGCCTACCGCGAGACCATCTCGCAGCGCTCCGAGCTCGCTTACACCCACAAGAAGCAGACCGGCGGCTCCGGTCAGTACGCGAAGATCGGCGGCTACATCGAGCCGCTGCCGGCCGACGCGGTGGAGACTTATGAGTTCGTCGACGAGATCGTCGGCGGCATCATCCCGCGTGAGTTCATCCCCGCCTGCGACAAGGGCTTCAAGGAAGGCATCAAGAAGGGCTCGCTGATCGGCTTCCCCGTCGTCGGCGTACGCTGCGTCTTGAACGACGGCGCCTACCACGCGGTCGACTCGTCCGAAATGGCGTTCAAGACGGCGGCCTTGATGGGCTTCCGCGAGGCGTACGGCGGCGCCAAGCCGATCATCCTCGAGCCGATCATGAAGGTCGAGGTCGAAGCTCCCGTGGAGTTCCAGGGCGCGGTCGTCGGTCAGGTGAACCAGCGCCGCGGCGTCATCTTGGAGACGAAGAGTGACGAGAACGTCACGATCACCGCCGAGGTGCCGCTCAACAGCATGTTCGGCTACTCGACGGATCTCCGCTCCGCCACGCAGGGCAAGGGCCAGTACACGATGGAGTTTGCCAAGTACCAAGCGGTGCCGAAGCAGGAGCAAGAGGAGATGGTGAAGAAGTTCCGCGAGCAGCAGGCGAAGGAAGCCGCCGCTCGCAAGTAAGGCTCCCCCTTCTCACGAGCTCGAAGCGCCTCGCGGCTACGGTCGCGGGGCGTCTTCGTTTCTGGGGGCTCAGCTTGGGGGCGGCTCCGGCGGCTGGTGGAGCGCACAAGCACCGAGCAGTCTGACTGGGTGCTGCTCGCCGAGTAGTACCGTCGCGGTTCGGTGAACGCTACGCTCATTGCCATGTCGTCAAAGCAGGACCGCACTCGTTCGTCAGGGCAGCAGCGTGCGTGACATCTCGCCCAGCGAGCTCGATCGGCTGCTCGCGGAGTCGACAGACCGCCTCCTGCTCTTGTACTTGTGGGGGCCTGATTGCCCGAACTGTGAGATCTTCAAGCGTAGCTTGCCTCGGCTGCTCCCTGAGCTCGAGCCTCTCGCGGTCGACTTCGTGGCGCTCAACGCCTACGAGCACCCCGAGGTGGCGCGCCGCTATGCCGTCTACGGGATCCCTCATTTCTTGTTGTTTCGAAACGGGCAAAAACTCGGAAAAATGAGCGAATTTCGCGGTGAAGCCTTCTGGCTGTCCGTGGTGCGCGAGCAGGCGGAGGCCACGTCGGTGAGGCTCGCTCCTCGCTCGAGCTGAGGTCCCTCCGATCGCGCAGGCGTCGCCAAGACGCCTCGGGCAAAGCGCGTCTGGTACGCGCTGGCGCGACTTGGCAAGCTCCGCGCATGGCTCACGTGCTCGTCAATCTCGACGTGGACGACATCGCGCGCGCGGTGCGCTTCTACACCGAAGGTTTGGATCTGCACGTGGGGCGGCGCTTCCGCGGCGGCTTCGTGGAGCTGCTCGGCGCGCAAGCTCCGATCTACCTGCTGCTCAAGGCCGCCGGCAGCGAGCCGTTCAGCGGCGCCGAGAGCTCGCGCCTGTACAGCCGCCACTGGACACCGGTACACTTGGACTTCGTCGTCTCCGACATCCACGCGGCCGTCGCGCGCGCGGTCGCGGCGGGGGCGAGCTTGGAGCAGTCGCCCGAAGCGGCGCCTTACGGGCACCTGGCGCTGCTCTCGGATCCTTTCGGTAACGGTTTTTGTCTACTTCAGCTCACCGGCAAGGGCTATGGCGAGCTGCCGCTCGAGTAGGCCGAGCCGCGCTGCTGCTGCAGAAGAAAATCCGCGAGGCGACCCCAGGATCGGGGCGACACGAGCGCTTATGCCATTGTGCGAAGGGCTTGCGCTTAATAGCGTGGGGGGGCCATGTTCTTGCAGACCGGCGTCGTTCTGTTCGAGCGAGCGGTGTCGCTCGACGAGCTCGAGTCGTGCCTCAGGCACTTGTCGCCGCGCCAGCGCATCGAGAAATCGAGCGACGCTCCGTACTGGCTGGCAGGCGAAGGCTGCCTGATGTTCGAGAGCGACTCGGGCTCCAATGGCGGCGTCGCGGTGGAGCTGTTCCACCGCCCGTGGCCCGATTCGATGGGGAGCCCCGAGACGGATCCAGAGCTTTTCATGGCCTGGTCGATGCGCCAATTCGGGCTTGCGACCTTTCCGTTCGGTCTCGCGCGGGCGGGGGCTCAAGGCGCCGCGCCGTCATCGGAGCACGTCGCGTTCGTGAAGCTGAGCCTGTCTTACATTTTCGGTGCCGACGAAGACGCGCTCGTGAGCCCTGAGGACCGTGATGTGCACGCCGAGCTCACCCGGCTCGCCGCGCTCGCGGCGGAAGTGTTGGCGCTCTCGGGGGCCGTGGCCTGGTTTGCCCCGAACGGTGAAGTGCTGACCGAGCCCGACGTGGCTCGCGAAAAGCTGCTGCAACAAGCGTCGGGGCAGCACGTGCCGGACCTGTGGGTGTCCACGCGGGCGTACTCATCGGGCAAGCACTGGCTCGTGGAGACGGTGGGCGTCGGCACGTTGGGAGCGAAATCGACGCCGTACGATCACCAAGTGCTGCTGCCGGATTTGGGCCTCGACGGCGACGTCGTCATCCACTTCGTGCAAGAGCTCAGCGGCGCAGCCCGCTTCGGCAGCGACCACGTCCCGACCGAGCCGGTGCTCGGCCCCGGTGGCCGCTGGTCTCCGCGACTGGCGCAGAGCGACAACCCTCCGCCGCGCGAAGTCGTTCGCTGGGTGCACGAGTCGGAGGCGGATCACTCGGTCTCGATCGCGGAGGTGAGCGAAGAAGAAGCCCAGCGCTGGAGCGCGCACCTCGAGCAGCACCTCGGCGGCATCGCCACCGTCTTTCACGAGCTGCTCTCGGACACGGTGCACCTCGACGTGCTGGTCTTTCCGGCGACGGCCGAGCGGCCCTACCATGTGCTGGTGACCCAGGGCATGAGCGCGCTGCCGATGCAGGTGCCGGAGGAAGCGGACGCGCCCGCGTTCGCGGAGCTGATGGTGGTGCTGCCCAGCGATTGGCCGATTGACGGTGAGCAAGCCAAGGACGAGCGTTGGTACTGGCCCATGCGCGCGCTCAAGAGCGTGGCGCGGCTACCGCACCTCTACGATACCTGGATCGGCTTCGGTCACACGATTCCCAACGGCGACCCCGCCGAGCCCTACGACGAGAGCACCCAGCACTGCTGCGTGATCGTCGGCCGGCCGAGCCTGTTCGACGACGCGCTGAGCCGCTGCGAGACCAGCGACGGCAAGGTCGTGCAGCTTTACGCGCTCTTCCCGATTCACGAAGACGAGATGCGCTTCAAGCTGGAGCAACACGCCGAGGCCCTGTTCGAGAAGCTCGCCGCGCGTCAAGTCAGCGAAGTCGTCGACGCCAAGCGGCGCAGCGCGCTCAGCAAGCGCTTCTGGATCGTGTAGGGCGCGTCCCCGGATCGAGACGGCTACTCCGGGGCAAGGGCGCTCCGGAACGCGCCCCCGAGCTCGCGCTGCTCGCGTGCTGGCAGGGCCAGGCAGCGCAAAGCTTCGCGCTCGCTCTGACCTCGCCGGATTAGCGACGCTACGCGCTCGGCCAAATCCAAGCGAATGGCCCGTCGTCCGAGCACGACGTATCCCAGCGTCATCCAAGCCCCGGGCGGTAGGTGCTGCGGATCGAAGATCGCGCGGCCCACCGGCGGGAGCTTCAGCGTAGGCTCGAAGGCTTGCACCAGCGTGAGCCGCAGCTGCAAGGCCGCCGGCTCGAGCAGCGCAGGGATGAACACGGCGAACGTGCCCGGCTCGACGACGCTCCGGTTCAGCTCTTGCCGGTCCGCTTCGCTGAGCGCGGCTAGCGTGCTCGCGAGCGCGTCACGACTGGCGCTGCCGAGGCCTTGCTCCAGCTGGTAGGCGATCGCGCGCAGCGGCGCCCGCTCCGAGCGGCGCAGCGGCAGCAGCGGGGAGAGGAGCCTGCCCGCGACGTCGCGGGCGAAGGCGAGCAGGCGCCGCTGCAGTTGGCTCCGCACGCCCGCGGGCACCTCGTCGGGCACGCTCAAGCGCACTTCCGGGCGCGTCACGGACGCTCCGCGCGTCAGCTGCCCGAGCCGGAGGGCGCCGGCCCGGAGCGCGCCCGAGGCGTCGAGGGCGAAGGCCTCGTGCGCCGCGTCGACCAGCTCCTCCCAGCTCGACGGCGCGCCCTTCGGCGCCTCCGGTTCGTGGGTCTGCGCCCTCAGCTTCTGCAGCGCCGCGAAGGGATGGTGCCGGTCCACGCCGGCGATGAGCGCGTCCGGCGCGACCGAGCGATCCGGCTGGCCGCGCTTCGCGGCGCTGCGCGCGCGGCCGCGGCGTTCGACGAAAGTCGCCACGAGCCCGCGATGCAGCGCGTCGCTCAGGCCGTCCTCGAGCTGCATCAGCGTTTGGCGCCAGTGCTCGGCGTTCTCCACCCAGCCGTGGCGGTTGGCGACGAAGGCCCAGGTACGAAGGCGCGCCGTCCGCGCCAAGAGCGCGTCCACGTCGCCCGCGAGATCGTGAAAGTCGCGCGTTTGCCGCGCCAGAAAGTCGTCGTCGAGCGGCCCCTCCGCGAGCTCGAGGTACAGCTCCCCTAGCAGCGAAGCGTGGACCTCGAACAAGATGCGCCTGAAATCCGGGGTTTCGCAGACTTGCCACAGCCTTTCGAGGTCCGCGCCGCGCCGGGCGCGCGCTGCGATCTCCGGCTCGCGCAGCAGGGCGCGCAGCACGGCCACGTCGAGCGCGCCCGAAGGGACCGACAGCTGCGCCAGCGGCGACGGCGCTTCGAGCGACGCGAGCAGCGCTTCGGGAGACGAAAAGTCGAGCTGCGAGTTGCGATAGCGCGCTCGCCGCACCGGCTCGAAGCGGTGCTGCTCGATTTGCGTCGCGACCTCGGGCGGCAGCTCCAGCGGCGCGAGCGTGCCGAACGTACCGTCTTGCAGGTAGCGCCCCGCGCGGCCCGCGATTTGGGAGAGCTCGGGCTGACTGAGGGCGCGCGCGTGCTGGCCGTCGAACTTGCGGAGCGAGGCGAAGGACACGTGCCCGACGTCCAAATTCAGGCCCATGCCGATGGCGTCGGTCGCGACCAAGTAATCGACCTCGCCCGCCTGAAACATGGCCACTTGCGCGTTCCGAGCCCGCGGCGAGAGCGCGCCGAGCACGACCGCGGCCCCGCCGCGGAGCACGCGCAAGCGACCCGCGAGCTGGTAAAGCTCCGGGATCGAGAACGCGACGAGGGCGCTGCGCGGCGGCAACTTTTGCAGCTTGCTGCTGCCGACGTACGAGAGCCGTGACAGGCGCGGGTGCTCACGGTGCTTGGCAGCCGGTACCAGCCGCTGCAGCAGCTCGCGCATGCTGGCGGAGCCCATGAACCAGCTCTCGCGCTTGCCGCGGGCGTGGAGCAGCCGATCGGTGAAGATGTGACCACGCTCGTCGTGCGTCGCCAGCTGCACCTCGTCGACGGCGACGAAATCCACCTCCCGGCCTAGCGGCATGGCCTCGGTCGTGCACACCCAATAGTCCGGGCGACGCGGGACGCGCTTCTCTTCGCCCGTGATCAGCGCCACGCGATCTTCGCCTACCTTCGCGCTGACTTTGTCGAACACCTCGCGCGCCAGCAGCCGCAACGGCAGCCCGATCATGCCGCTGTCGTGCTCGAGCATGCGCTCCACGGCGCGGTGGGTCTTGCCGGTGTTGGTCGGCCCGAGCAGCGCGACGCTTTGGGTGGCATCCGCCAGCGGCACGAAGCTCAGCATGCCGCTTGAAAGGCCGAGCCGCTACTGCCGGCCTCTTGGGGAGCTGGGCGGCGGCGCCCTTCTGCGCTATGACACCCGCCGCATGGCATTGAGTGAGGCGCTTCGGCAACGCATCGACGGCTTGGTCGCGAGTGATCGCGTCGTCTTGTTCATGAAGGGCACGCGGCGCGCTCCCCAGTGCGGCTTCTCGGCGCAAGTGGTGCAAATCCTCGACCAGCACGTGCCGGAGTACCAAACGCACGACGTGCTGTCGTCGGCCGAGCTGCGCGACGGCATCAAAGACTACTCACAGTGGCCGACGATTCCGCAGCTGTACATCGACGGCAAATTCGTCGGCGGCTGCGACATCGTGCGCGACCTCGAGGCCTCGGGGGAGCTCGCGCAGCTCTTGGCCAAAGACGCGCCTCCGCTGGCCCCGCCGCGGATCAGCGCGAGCCCCGAAGCAGTAGCCGCGTTCCGCGCCGCCGCCGAGGGGGACGCCGAGGCGCTCCACCTCTCGATCAGCCCTCAGTTCGAGCACGACCTCTTCTTCGCGCCGATCGAGCGCGGAGCGGTCGAGGTCGACCTGGGCGGTCTGAAGCTGTACGTCAACCGCTCGAGCCTGGGCCGCGCGCAGGGGCTCCACATCGGCTACATCGACGGGCCGAGCGGCGGCTTCAAGATCGACAACCCCAACCAGCCCGCCCAGGTCGTCGAGCTGTCGGCGCAAGACGCCAAGGCGATGCTCGATCGCGGCGAGCTTCTGCTGTTCGACGTGCGGCCGGAGAGCGAGGGCAACATCGCCCGCATCGCCGCCGGAAAAACGCTGAACGACGAGGTCGCTGAGTACCTCAAATCGCTCGACAAGCAGACGCCCGTCGCGTTTTATTGCCACCACGGTGTGCGTAGCCGCGGCGTCGCCCAGTCCGTCGTGCAAGAGGGCTTTCGCAAGGTCTACAACTTGAAGGGCGGCATCGACGCCTGGTCGGTCGCGGTCGACCCTTCCGTACCCCGTTACTGAGCCATGTCTTCCCATCCTACAGACTTCAAGGGCGACGTCGTCGCCGCGCTGCGTGAGGCGATCGAGAGCCAGATCCCGAGCTCCAAAGCCGAGGTGAGCGGCGCCGGTGGCCACTTCACGATCGAGGTGGTGTCACCGGCCTTCGCAGGCCTCGGCATGCTGGAGAGCCAGCGCCTGGTGTACAGCGCGATCGCTCACCTGATGAAGGGCGATCTGGCGCCCGTGCACGCCGTCGACAAGCTGAAGACGCGCGTCCCCTGAGCGGCTCGTTTCAGGTGAGCTCGAGCTCGCTCGGGTGACGTGGGAACCCGACCGCGAACGCCAGCGTGTAGCGTGCGTTGATCTCTCCTAGCGCGCAAAAATCTTCTGTGGCGCCGTCGCGGTAGCGGTGCGCGTCGATGCCAAAGGGCCCGAAGTAGCCGGCGCCGTGAAGCGCGCGCGCGACGCGCTCCGCGCTCGCTTCGAGCAACTCGGCCTCGCGCTGCGACAGCTCGCCGGGGCGCGCCAGGCGAACGTCGCGGAAGGTGCCGCGTTCGCTGACGTCTTGCACGCAGGGTCGCCCCAGCTCGTGCGTCCCCGCGGGCCAGACGAAGCCGTGCAGGCTCACCTCGAGACGCGGCTGCACCAGCGGCTCGATGATCAGGCCGTCTTTGTCGAGCGAAGCATCGACCCAAGTCCACTGCTTGTCGGTGAGCGGCCCGATCGCGCGCAGCTGCCCGCGCCCGGCGAAGGTGAGCGGGCGCTTGAGGAGCCAGCTTCGCCGGTAGTCGCCGAGCACGTCGCTGAGCTGGGCGCGGCTCGTCACGTACGCTTGTGTGGGCAGCCCGCCGCCGAGCGCGTGCGCGAAGAGCCGGTGATTGACGCGCCGTAGCACGGCCGCCGGCGGGTGCGGCTCGGGCTCGATGCCCAGCTCGGCGAGCCTTTCGAGCGCGAGCGGCGTCGGGCACCAGGCGCGCCCGCGTAGCATCTCGCGGGGAGACCCGAGGCGCGAGCTCTGGCCCTCGAGCAGCACGTCGTGCGGCCCGAGGAGCGCGCGAGAGCGCTGGCCGTGCTCCGCCAGCTGCGCCAACAGCTTCGCCTTCGGCACGTAGCCGGGGCGACCCCGCGCGAGCTCGAGCTCAGCGTCGAGGTTCAGCACCCACGCGAAGCTCATGGCGCGCGTCCGGGGCGGCCCTTGGGCTCCGGCACGTAGTGGATGAGCGACTCGAGGAACGGCTCGCTCATCCCCGCCCGGCGCCGCGCCTCGAGCGCGAGCGGCTGGCCGTGCATCACCCAAGGGGTGAGCGGAGGCGGCAGATGCTCGGCCCACGCTTGGAAATCGCAGCCACCGGTCCAGTGCTTGAACCAGCGCGTCGCGAAGCCCACGTGGGCCACCTCTTCCGTGGCGATGCGCTCCTGGATCCGAGCGCCCTGCTCATCGCCTGCGAGCCGGAACCGCGCGGCGAAGCTCGGCGCGTGCTCGAGGTTCGCCGCTTCGAAGCCCATCCCCATCACGGCGACGAAGTCGACCTTATCGCGACAGCTGGGCACGCGCTTCCAGAACCAGTCGCGCACGCCGAAGTCGCCGACCTGACAGCCGAGCTGCTGGATGTGCTCGACATACAGCGCCATGTGCCGGATTTCGTCCAAGCAGACGGCGAGGAGGCCTCGTCGAAATTCCGCTTCCGCGTCCGAGAACGCCAAGATGGCCCAGCACATCAGCTCGGCCGCCTGCAGCTCATGGTGCAGGAAGGCGTGCAAGGTGCGCGCGCGATAGCGCGGATCTTCGAGCGCTTCTTGCTTCGGCGTGCGCTCTCCGCGCCGGGCTTGTCGCAGCTCCGGCGGGCGCCCGGGCTGCTCCAGCCGCAGAGGCGCGTGCCCCGCGCGAAACACCTTCGGTGGCGCGGGCGGTGTGAGCTTATGCGCTAGCTCGGTCGAGCGGACGTAGCGCTCGGCCCACGCCTCGATGTCCGAGGGCTGCTCTGTCGAAGGTGAGGGCATGCGCGCTGGGCGGCGCAGCTTAGGGCCCGCGAGCGGCCAAGTCGATCGCTCGCGGCCTGAGCGTGGCCTTCGCTGAAAGGCGGCGCGCTTCCGCGAGCGATCGAGTGGGCCGGCGGGTCCGCCAGCGCGTGCTTCCCGAAATGGGACGGCGCCGTGACCCAGCTTCCTGTGCGCGACGGGCCTACACCCGCGCTTCGCGACCACGACTTTGAGCTGCGGCGCGTCGTGTTTCGAGGTTTCGTCCCGCGCGCGCTGTCGAGCCGTGCCGCGCGCGCCTTCCGTGTGCGTTCTCACCCCCTCGGCTGAAGAGCTGGGCGAGCCGAGTCGAGCAAAACCGAGCGAGGAGAAAACACAACGCTCGGCCGTGGCGCCTCTTGGCCCAGGGTGACAAGCGGCGCAACTTGCCACAGACCGCGTGCTTGACCTGCGCGGATGCGGGCGGATACTTTACCCTATTCTCTGCGCGTGCCCGCTCGGGGCACTTGCCCTGGGGGGACCGCGCAGGCGAAGGGTCAACTGATGGACGGCGGGGTTCCGAAAGAGCGCATTCTTGTAGTCGATGACGAGCCCCAGATCCTGGTGGCTCTCGAGGACTTGCTTGGCGATGACTTCACCATCGTCAAATCGCAGTCGCCCGAGAACGCCCTGCGCGTGGTCGAAGAGGATCCCAACATCGCCGTCGTCATCACCGACCAGCGCATGCCGCGCATGACGGGCGATGAGCTGCTGTCTCGCATGAACACCGCCCAGACGGTCGGTATCATGGTGTCGGGCTTCTCCGACCTGCCGGCCGTCATTCGCGCCATCAACGAGGGTAAGGTCTTCGCGTACGTCACCAAGCCGTGGAACGCCGAAGACTTGCGCTTCAAGGTCGCCAAGGGGGTCGAGCATTTCCGGCTCGCTCGGCAGATCGCGCACGAGCGGCAGCTGCTCTCCGACCTGATGAGCAGCAGCCCTGACGGCATCTTCTTCAAGGACAAGGAGCTCCGGATCCAGCGCGCGAACCGCTCGTTCGCCGAGTCCCTGGGGGCGGAGTCGCCCGAGGCGTTGCTCGATCGCCGGCTGCGCGATGGGCTCTTGCCGGCGGACCTGGCCGAGCGCATCGAGGCGGAAGAGACCGAGCTGCTGCGCGAGGGCAAGCCCCTGGTCGACGTGGTGCGTGAGTACCGCGGCAAAGGCCAGAACGAGTGGTTCTCGGAGAGCAAAGCGCCGATCCGCGGCCCTGACGGCGAGATCGAGGGGTTGGTCGCGATTTCGCGCAACGTCACCGAGCGGCTTCGCACTCAAGAAGCGCTGCGCAAGAGCGAAGAGCGCCTGCGCCAACAGACGCGCATCCTGAATTCGATCTTGGACGGCATCGGCGAGGGCGTCATCGTCGTCGACTCGCAAGGCCGCACCCTGCTCTTCAACAGTGAGGCGCAGCGCGTGCTCGGCGCGCAGGCGCGCGACGTGCCGCCGGAGCAGTGGGCGAGCGCGTACGGGGTGTACCTGGCCGACGGGCGAACGCTGGTGCCGGCGGCGGAGAACCCGCTGCTGCGCGCCATGCACGGCGCGCGAAAGATCGAGATGGAGGTCATCATCAAGAACGGTGGCGTCTCCGAAGCGCGCGTCGCCATCGTCGCGACGCCGCTGCGCAACGACAGCGGAGAGGTGAGCGGCGCGATCGCGCTGCTCCGCGACGTCACCCAGAAGCGCAGCCTCGAGCAGCTGCTGGTGCACTCGCAGAAGATGGAAGCGGTCGGGCAGCTCGCGGGCGGCGTCGCTCACGATTTCAACAACCTGCTCGCCGTGATCGAGGGCAGCGGCGAGATGGCGCTCGAGGAGCTGGCCGGTCACGCCGCGCGCGAGGACGTGGTCGACATGGTTACGGCCGCCAAGCGCGCCGCGTCGCTCACCCGGCAATTGCTCGCTTTCAGCCGTCGCGAGGCGGCGCGCCCGGAGCCCTTGCAGCTCGGCGCCGTGGTGCGCAACGTCGAAAAGATGCTGCGTCGGCTGATCGGCGAGCACATCACGCTATTGACCAGGCTCGCGGACGTCAGCCCCGTCATGGCCGACCGCAATCAGCTCGAGCAGGTGCTGATCAACCTGTGCGTGAACGCGCGTGACGCGATGCCGGGGGGAGGAACGCTCAGCATCGACCTGCGCGCGCTCGACGCCGACGACCCTGCCGCGCTGCCCGACACCGAATCGGTCGTGCTCAGCGTCGCCGACACCGGGACGGGTATGGACTCGGAGGTGATGAAGCGCATCTTCGAGCCGTTCTTCACGACCAAAGAAATCGGCAAGGGAACGGGCCTCGGGCTGTCGATGGTCTACGGCATCGTCACCCAGAACGGCGGGCAGATCGCGGTGGATAGCTCCGTCGGCCGCGGCACGACGTTCACGATCGTGTTTCCGGTGACGAGCCTGGATCACACGCAGGCCGCGCACTCCAAGCCGCCCCAGAAAGCTCACCCCGCCAGCGGCACGATCCTGCTGGTTGAAGACGACCCGTCGGTGCGCCACATCACGGCGCGCATCTTGCGGCGTCAGGGCTACGTCGTCGTCGAAGCATCGCGGCCCAGCGAGGCGCGCTCCATCTGCGAGGTGGGAGACCCCATCGACCTGTTGCTGACGGATCTGGTGATGCCCGAGATGACGGGCGTGAAGCTGGCCGACGAGCTCACGCTCGCTCGTCCCGGCCTGCGCGTGCTCTACATGACCGGCTACGCGGGCGCAGCCTTGAATCAAGCTCAAAGCGAGCTGCTCGACCCGGAGGAGCGCGTCATCCAAAAGCCATTCACGTCCGACGCGTTGCTCGACCGGGTGCGAGCTTCGTTGCTGAGCCCCGCGCGCGTGCTCAACTGAGGGCCCGCTCGGAGGCGCGAGCGGCGGCGCCGTCAGGCGAGGCCAGCTGTGGTCGGGTCGACGCCCAGCGGCGGTCCCTCGAGCGGCAAGCTGACGCGAGCTTGCGTGCCGCCCCCAGGGGCTGGCAAGAGCTCGAGCGAGCCGCCGTGCTTCTTGATGATCGAGTAGGTGATGGACAGGCCGAGCCCCGTCCCTTTGCCGACCTCTTTGGTCGTAAAGAAGGGATCGAACACTCGTTCACGTAGCGCTTCCGGCACGCCCGCACCCGAATCGGTGATGGTGAGCAGGTAGCGGTCGCCTTCCGCTCCGCCGTGAATCACCAACCTGCCGCGCTTTCCCGTCTCGTCGATGGCGTCGATGGCGTTGGCGATCAGGTTCATGATGGCCTGATTCAGCATGCTCGGAAAGCAGTCCAGCTCCAGCGGCGGGGCGAAGGTCGCCTCCACGTCGATGCTGTGCCGGGTGCGATGCGCCAGGATCGTGAGCACCGACTCGACGCACTCGCGCGGGCTCACCACCTTGCGCTCGCCCTCGTCGAGTCGGGAAAAGGTGCGCAGCTTCAGCACCAGCTCGCGGATGCGCTCGAGCCCGCCCGACATCTCCTCGAGCCGGCTGCCTGCCTTCTCGAAGTGCTTCATGCGCCGCGCGTCCGTGACGTCGGGCAGGAGGTGCGTGAGGCTGTTTTTGGCCGTGTTCAGGTGGCTGATCGCGAACGCGAGCGGATTGTTGATCTCGTGGGCGACGCCCGCCACCAGCTCGCCCAGTGACGCGAGCTTGGCCGACTGAACGAGCTGCGACTGCGCGCTCTTCAGCTCGGCGTAGGCCTGGGACAGCTCTTGGTTCTTCTGCTCGAGCTGGGCGACGATCCGGGCACGGGTCTCCGCGAGCTCGCGCGCAGCGCGCGCCTCGGTCGCTTCCAGCTCCGAGCGCAACAGCTGCTCACGGATGTGGCGGTGCTCGTCCTCGAACTGCTTGCGCCGCAGCTGGGCCCGCACGCGAGCCGTCAGCACCTCGAACTCGCTCGACTTCGCGATGAAGTCGTCGGCGCCAGTGCTGAGCCCCTCGATCATCGCGTTGCGGTCTTCGCGCGCCGTGAGCATGATCAAGGGAATATCCCGGAAAATGGGCTCCGCCTTGACGCGTCGACACGTCTCGATCCCGTCGAGGTCGGGCATGACCAGATCGAGCAAGATGCAGTCGATGGGCTGGGCGGCCAGCATTTCGAGCGCCTCCAGGCCCGAGCGGGCGGACACGACCTCGTAGCCCTCGCCCCGGAGCACGCTCGCCAGCTCCGCGAGGTAGGTCGCGCTGTCGTCCACCGCGAGCACGCGCTTGGGATCCATCAGGCTGACCGCCTGCGCTCGCTCGGCGCTGGCGCTGCGCAATACGGCCGCGAGCCGGGCCATGATCACTTCGAGATCTTCCTTGCGCACGAAGGCGTCCGCGCCCGCGTCGAGCGCGCGCAGCTCCGCGCCGTGGCCCTCGCTGGCCGTGAGCAGCACGCAGGGGGTGGAGCGCAGCGCCGCGTCGAGGCGCACGCGGCGGATCACCGTCGCGCCGTCGATGCCGGGCATGGCGCTGTCCACCAAGATCGCGGTCGGGCGCAGGCTGGCCGCGAGCTTCAGGCCTTCTTCCCCGCTCGCGGCCGTGGCCACGGTGTACTGGCTGCGTTCGAGCGCGCCGCGTAGCTCCTCGCGGAAGGTGATGCTGTCGTCGACGATCAGGATGGTGCCAGGCGCGGGCGCGTCGTCGCGACGGCGCTCTGACAAGAGGGCGCGAGCGCGCGCGATCACGTAGCCCGCGTCGTAAGGCTTGCCGACGTAGTCGTCGGCGCCGGTCTTCAAGCCGCGGATGCGGTCGTGCACCTCCGCCTCGGTCGAGAGCAGCAAGATCGCGGGGTTGATGTCGTCACGGCGGCGGATCTCCTGCAGCAGCTCGACCCCGTCGGCGTCGGGTAGGACGACGTCCAGAATGACGAGGGCGACCGGCTCGCGATCCAGCGTGGCGCGCATCTCCGCCGCAGAAGCGGCGAGCAGCACGTCCACCGCTGCCGTCGCGAAAGCCTCCGCGAGGTCCATTCGGACCGTGAGGCTGTCGTCGACGATCAACACCTTATCGGTCATGAGCGGGGTCTTCGCGCGCGAGCGGCGTCCGCCAAGAACGGCCCGATGCCGGACAGCGGCAGGACGCGGGTGGCGGCGTCGAGCAGGGCTGCTTCGCGGGGCATGCCGTAGACGACGCACGTCTCTTCGTCTTGGGCGACCGTGAGCGCTCCCGCCGTCCGCAGCGCCAACAGGCCAGAGGCTCCGTCGCGGCCCATGCCGGTCAAGAGCGCAGCCGCGCTGCGCGGCCCCGCCGCCTCCGCGATGGCTTCGAACATCACGTCGATCGACGGACGGCACGAGTGCCGCTCCGGCGCGTCGCTGAGCGCGATCCGCCCATCTCGCACGACCAAATGGCGGCCCGGCGGCGCCATCAAGACGCGGCTGCCCTTCGTCTCGAGCGGCTCTCCGCCGACCGCGAACCGCACCGGGTGCGGCGTCTGATCGCTGAGCCACTCGGCGAAGGCGGTGCCGAACGGCTCGTCGATGTGCAAGACGAGCAAGATCGAGAGTCCCAAGTCGACGGGCAGTCCTTGCAGCACGGTCACGAGCGCGCTGGGGCCACCGGTCGAGGCCCCGAGCGCGACGACCGTCAGGGGGGCGGCACCGCTCGCGGTCAAAGCAGGGCTGGGCGGCGCCGAAAGGCGAGGCGTGCCGAGGCCCAGGCGGGCGCGCGGGTGCGTGATGACGCGGATCCTGGCGACCAGCTTGACGGCGGCGATGAAGCGCTGGTCCCAGCCGTCGTCGCTGGCGTCGCCGCGCGGCTTCTCCAGGACGTCGACCGCGCCCGCCGCCAGCGCGTCGTAGGTCTTGAACAGCTCACCGCGGTTGGTCGACGCCGACACGATCAGAATCGGCGTCGGACAGTGGGCCATGATGTACTCGGTCGCGGACAGGCCCGACATCACCGGCAGGTGCATGTCGAGCGTCATGACGTCCGGCCTCAGCGAGCGACAAAGCTCGATGCCGCGCTGGCCGTTGTCTGCCTCGCCTATGATCTCGATGTTTTGATCGCTGCCCAAGGCGTCACACAGCCGCCGACGCACCGTGAGCGAGTCTTCCACCACCAGCACGCGCAGTTTGCCCGTCATTGCATCAACCTGGCGATTCTTTCGAGGAAATCGAGTTGATCGAACTCACCCTTCGCGATGTGACCGCTCGCCCCCGCTGCCCTCCCGCGCGCCAGGTCTTCCGCCGACGCGCGCGAGGTGACGAGCACGGCGGGGGTGGCCGCCAGCTGCGGATCTTTGCGGGTTTGTTCGATGAACGTGAAGCCATCCATGCCCGGCATCTCGACGTCGACCAGAAACAAATCGAAGCGAGCGCTGCGCGCCACCTCCAGCCCTTGCTCGCCGGAGGTGGCGAGCGTGACCTGGTAGCCCGCCGACTCCAAGATGCTCTGCTCGAGCATGCGCGTCGTCAGGGAGTCGTCGATGACCAAGATCGAGCGCGCCCGCGCTGGCTTCAGGGCCAGCGGCGCGGGGAGCCCGTGAGCGGCCGCGACGAGCTCGTCCGGATCCAAAAACAGGCGCGGGTTACCGTCGGCGTCGAGCGTCACGCCCGCCACGCTGCGGTCGACGCTGGCCGTATCGGGCAGGGGTCGCACGACGACGGTCTCGCTGCCGAGCAAGCGGTCGACGCCGAGCGCGAGGGCGCCCTGGCTGCTGCGTAAGACGAGCGCCGTCCAGGCGTGCGTCTCGGGTCGTTCGCCGGCCGCACCTTGGCGCAGCAAGCGCCCGAGCGGCACGAAGGGCAACAGCTCGCCTTCGAAGCTGAGCGAAGCCTTGTCGCCCGCCAAGTTCAGCTCCGCGACCGAGACGCGCAGCGCTCGCGTCACCGCCCCGAGCGGTAACGCCACCTGCTCACCGGAGGCGTCGATCAGCAGAGCCTCGAGCGCCGAGAGCGAGGCCGGCACGCTCAAGACGATGCTCGTGCCGCGGCCCGCCTCCGTCGTCAGCTCCACGCTCCCGCCGACCTCCGCGAGCGCCTCACGGATCAAGTCGAGCCCGACGCCGCGGCCTGCGACCTGGCTGACCTGAGCGCTGGTGCTGATCCCACCGCCCAGCAGCAGCCCGAGCAACTCCTGATCGTCGCGGCCTCCACGCTCTGCCAGCTTGCCCAGCCGGGCCGCCTCGCGCTCGACGGCGTCGAGGTTCACGCCCCGCCCGTCGTCGCGGCAGGCGAAGCGGATTTGCTGGCCGCGGCGCTGGACCTCGAGCGTCACTCGGCCCTCGCCGGGCTTGCCCGCACGCAGGCGCTCCGGATGGCTCTCGATGCCGTGCGCGACGGCGTTGCGCACCGCTTGGACGAGCGCGCGCTGCACCGCCGTGAGCACGTCGGCGTCGAGGCGGACGTCGCCGCCCTGCGCCTCGAAGCTGGCGCGCTTGCCGAGGCTGACGGCGGCGTCGCGCGTCGCGCGCTCGAGCGCGCCAAAGATGCTGCTCGCCGCGATCAGCCGCAGCTGATCGACGCGGTCTCGCACCTGCCCGAGCTCGCGTCCCGCACGCTCCACGCTGGTCGACGCTTCGCGCTCGAGCTTCGTCAGGCGCGCCCCGAGATCTGCGGCCAGCGCGCGCAGGGCCACCCAGCCTCCCGCGCTCAGCGCAGCGGCTCGGCGCGGATCGAGCCGCTCGCTGAGCTGCTCGGCGAGACTGCAGGAGACACGCAAGCCGGGCAGCGCTTGTCTGACTGCGCCCAGCTGAAGGCCCAGCTCGGCGACGCTATCCATGAGCGCCTCGACGTGCTCGAGCGGTGCGCTGGCGAGCCGGGGCGTCTCCTCGGGCGTCGACGCTAGCGGAGCGCTCGGCGTCTGCGGGCCAGCCGTCGCCTCCGCAGCCGCGGGCAGAGGCGGGGGCGGAGCGCTCGGCGTCTGCGGCGCCGCCTTCGGGGGTAGGGCCGGCCCGAGCGCCGTCACCAGGCGCGCCATCGCGTCCACAGGCGCCAAGAGCAGCTCGATTTCGGCCGGCGCCAGCTCGCGCTCCACTTGCCGCAGCGGCACCACCAAATCTTCGAACCGGTGGGCCAGGTTCGCGATGTCGAGTTGCTTCACGACGCGCGCCGCCCCCTTCAAGGTGTGCGCCAAGCGCAGCAGCCGCGCCGTCAGCTCGGCGTGCGAGCCACGGCGCTCGAGCTCGAGCAGCCCGCTCTGGAGCTGCTCGGTGATCTCGCGCGCTTCGACGCGGAAGTACTTGAGCGGATCGGACATGACTCAGTGCGAGGCGCTGCGCGAAGCGGTCGGCGCCTCGGACTCCACGATACGCAACAGATCGCGCGACAGACTGGCGAGCTCCGACGCGGTGCGCAGCGTCTGGCCGGTGCTGACCTCACTCTCTTTGGAGGCCTGCGCCACGTTGGTGATGGCGACGTTCACCTGCTCGACCGCCGTCGCCTGCTGCTTGGTAGACAGCTCGATCTCTTTGGCGGCTTCGGTGCTGGTCGAGACTTGCCCCGTGATCTGCTTGAAGGCCGACGCCACCTGGCCGAACTGCTCGGAGCCCGCCTCGACTGCCTTCGACCCGGTTTCGGTCGTCATCACGGTCGTATTGACGGCCGCTCGCACGTCGTCGATGAGGCCCCGGATCTCCTTGGTGGAGCCGCCCACGCGGTCGGCGAGCTTCCTGATCTCGTCGGCTACGACGCCGAAGCGCCGGCCCGACTCACCGGCTCCCGCCGCCTCGATGGTGGCGTTGATGGCCAAGATGTTCGTCTGCTCCGCCAGCTCCGCCACGATCTCGAGGACGGAGCCGATCTGCTGCGACTTCTTGCCCAGCTCCAGCATGTGGCTGACGATGGCGTCGACCTGACGACGGATGGCGGCGATGGCTTCGGTTCCCCGCGCGACGGTGGCGTCGCCGACCCGCGCTTGGTTGGCGGTTTGGCTGGCGATGTCGGACACGCGCCGAGCGCTCTCGGCAATTTGGCGGGACGTGGCGAGCAGCTCGCTGATGGTGGTCGTGACCTCGCTCATCGCGGTGGCCTGCTCCTTGGCGCCGGTGGCTTGCTGATTGGCCGCCGCTTGCAGCTCGGCGGAGGAGGTTTGAATGTGACGAACGGCGCTGCCGATCTGGTTCGTGAGCGAGCGCGCCATCACGACGCCCGCCAGCACGATCAGCGCACAACCGATCAGGCTGCCCCAAAGGATCGTCGCCTGAGCCGTGGCGGCGCTCGCCGCGGATCGCTTCTGACGCTCGCTCAGCAGCTCGAACTCGGTGCGGTCTACTTCCGCGACGAGACGGCGAATCTTGTCCATCTCTTGCTTGCCTTCGTTCAGGAGCCCGCTCTTGAGCACCGCCTCCAGACCCTGCGCGCGCCGCAGCTCGATGCCCTTGGCCATCACCTCCAGCCGCCCCTCGACGATCGGCAGCAAGGTCGCGATCCGCTGCTTTTGCGCGGGGTTGTCCGCGGTCAAGCGCTCCGCCTTCTGGAACGACTTGTCGATTCCTTCGAGACCCTTGCGGTACGGGTCGAGGAACGAATCTTCTCCGGTCAGGAGGAAGCCGCGCTGCCCGGTCTCGACGTCGACGAGCGCCGCCATCCCGCTGTCCACTGACAACTGCACCTCGCGGGTGTGGGCGACCCATTCTTGGTTCTCGATCAGCTCGCTCGTCGCGCGATGGCCCGAGATGCCGATGATCAGCACCGTCAGCACCGCCAGCGCGAAGCCGAGGGCCAATTTCTTTCCAAACGTCCAACTCATAGAGCTTCCTCTCGTTTCGGCGCGGGCACGAGACCCACGCCGCTCGTGACCACGTGCAGCAAGGCGAGCAGGTCGAGTAGCGGCAGCGGACCTGCGTCGGTTCGCACGCTGCCGGAGACGTAGCGCTCCGCATGGGTGCTATCTGCGCCCGTCAGCGTGATTGAGGCGGTCGGCACGCGCAGGTGCCGCTCGAAGCGCTCGAACGCCACGCTGAACGCGGCGCTGCTGCGCAGCTGAGCGAGCCAGCGCGGGTTCGAGCTGGGCGGGTGACCGATGAGCTGAGCGAGATCGTACACGGGTGCGACGACCCCGCGCAGGTTGGCCAAGCCGAGCAGCTCCGGGCGCGGGCTGGGCACGCGGACCAGTCGGCGGTCGGCGTGCAGGCCGTCTACTTGCGCGAGGCGCAGCGCGTATCGCCGACTGCTCACGCGGATCGTCAATAAATCCGTGGAGTTTTCCGCCTCCGTCGCGTGGGGGCGGGCGAAGGCTTCGTCGAAGTCGGCGCGCAGCCGCGAGAGCACGCGCTCGAGCTCGCTCTGGCGGTTCACGACGCCCCTCCGCGCAGGTTCGAAAGCTCGGAGCGGCACAACGCGAGCAGCGCGCCGCGGCTGAATCCGCCCCCGAACAGCAGCAGCCGCGAGGCGTCTTCGCGCTCGAGCAAGATCAGAGCTTCCGCCAGCTGATGGCGCGCCGTATCGCCATCCCGGCGGCGCCGCGCCATCAAGCCTAGGTGCAGGTGCGGCATCGCGAAGCCTCCATCCAGGTACACGGCCGTGAGGTCGTGCTCGACGGCGGATTCGAGCTGGCCGCGGCGCTCCGAGCAGAGCGCGAGCAGGTAGTGCGCGCCCGCGTTCAGGTCATCGAGGCGCAGGAGCTCGTGGCAGACGCGCTCCGCCGCTGGCAAGTCACCTTGATGAGTCAAGAGCGCCGCGCGCAGCAACAGCGCGGCGGCGTCGAGCTCCTCGGGCCCGCTGTGCAGGGCCGCCAGGGCCTCCGTGTAGCGCTCGTGGCGGAGCAGCTCGAGCGGTCCGCTCAGATCCTGCGGCTGGCGCGCCGTTGCGGCGGCGGGAGCGTCCTCCGTCACGGGCGACCGCCGCTCTTGGCCCTCACTCTGTGCGCTGCTGCCTAGCTGATGGCTCGCGGTCAGCTGGTGAATGCGGTGGCTCGAGCGCGCGACGGTGTCGAGCCAAGTGTCCACCCAGCTCGAGTCTGCGCTGCGGACGGGCGCCTCAGCGCGCGCTGGCGCCTCGGCCTGGCCGAGCTCGTCTCGGCGCTGGTAGTAGAAGGCGTTGTGCGAGTGCTTCAGGTGAAATGAGTGCGAGAGCCCGCGCAGTGTTTCGGCGTGTCCCAAGAACAGGAAGCCGCCGGGGGCCAGCGCTCGCGCGAGCCGTTCGACGATCGCAGCGGCGTGCTCGGGCGTGAAGTACATCAGCACGTTGCGACAGAACACGGCGTCGAGGCTGCCCGGCGCCAGCAGCTGAGCCGAGTCGAGCGTCAAGTTGTGCTGCGCGAAGCGCACGCTGTCGCGCAGCACCCGCGCCAGCCGATAGTCACGGCCCTCGCGGGTGAACCAGCGCTCGCACGCCTCGGGCGGCGTCTCGCGCAACGACCATGAGGAGTACAGCCCCGCGCGCGCCCGCGAAAGCGCATCCGGGTTCAAATCGAGCCCGGTCAGGGAGACTTGATAGGCGGGCTCGACGGCCTGCTCTTGCAGCACGATCGCGAGCGAATAGACCTCTTCGCCGCTCGCGCAGCCCGCCGATAGGAAGCGCAGCACGCGCGAGGCGGCCCGCGCCGAGAGCCGCTCCGGCAGCACGGTCTCACGAAAGGCGTCGAAGTGGTCGCGCTGCCGGAAAAAGTAGGTCTCGCCGACCGTCAGCTCGCGTGCCAGCGCCGAGAGCTCGTCGGAGGCCTCGGCGTCGCTGCGCAGCGCAGACAGGTAGGCGGCGGGGGCGAGTCGCCGGGCGTCCAAGCGCCGCTCCAGCACCTCGGCTAGGAACGTCAGGCGACTCTCGTCGAAGCGCAGACCCAGGCGCTTGGCGATGGCGTCTTGAAACGCCTGAAGCTCCGGTGTGCCCAGCATCGGGTTCATGGGGTAGGCGCCTGCTCCAGCTGCTTCCAAAAGCTCTCGGGGAGCAGCTGCGCGCGCTCCAGCACGACGAGCAGCTCGCGATCGAGCGCCCCGAGCGACGCGAGCGATGAAGCTCCTTCGCCGCGCAGGATCGCGGGCAGCGGCTCGAGCGCGGCGGCGTCGATGGCCCGCACGTCGAGCACGTCGTCGACCGCTAGCGCGACCGTGCGCTGGCGCTCGAGCTCGAGGGTGACGAAGCGCTTCGGAGGCTGGCTCGCGTCACAGCCCAGCAGCCGACGTCCATCGATGATGGGCGTGGGGCGCCCGCGGATCATCGCCACCCCGAGCGTGAGCTCGGACATGTCGGCGAGCGCTTCGAGCGAAGCAGGGCGCATCGTTTCGATGACGTGCTCCAGCGGGATGCCGCAAATCTTGCTCCCGACCCGGCATAACAAGAGCTGCGCGTGCCCCGCATCCCCCCTCGTCGCGACCATGACCTATGGCGCTCCCGCTCCGTTCGCGACGGCGAAGACCCTGCACATTACTCACCAGGATATCACGGGGGACGCAGAGGAAAACCAGTCCCAATTTGCCGCACTCGGCGCTTTTCTGGGCCGGGCTGGGCTCGGCTCCGGCAAGCCCGCGTGAGCCGGAGCGACGCAGTCGTCAGCCGCGCTACGAAAACAGGGCGGAGACCGAGCTCCCGTCGTGAATATGTAACATCGCGGTGGCGAGCTGGGGCGCCAGCGACAGTACTTCGATTTTGCTGCTCATGGCTGCTTGCGGGATGGGCAAGGTGCTGGTGACCAGCAACCGCCGTAGCCGCGACGCCTTCAGCTTCTCGGGAGCCTTGCCCGACAGCACCGGGTGCACCACCGCCGCAGAGACGGAGCGCGCGCCGCGGTCGAGCAGAAAATCGGTGGCGTTGTAGAGCGTGCCGCCAGTCGCGATCTCGTCGTCCACGAGCAAGCAATCCTTCCCGGCGACATCGCCGATGACGTGCGCCGGCTTGGCGTTCTCGTCGTCGCCGTAGCGTCGCTTGTCGATCAAGGCCAGCGGTAGCTCGAGCCGCTTGGCGAAGCGCCCGGCGTCCTTGGCCTCGCCGACGTCGGCGGCCACCACCACCGTGTTCGAAAGGTCGTCCTTCTTCAGGCGCTCGCACAGCGCGGGGACACCCGTGAGCTGATCGGCGGGGATGGAGAAGAAGCCTTGGATCTGCGGCGAGTGGAGATCCATCGTCAGCACGCGGTCGGCGCCGGAGGTAGCGAGCAGGTCGGCCATCAAGCGGGCCGAGATCGAGATGCGCGGCTCGTCCTTCTTGTCGCTTCGCGCGTAGGGGAAGTAGGGGATCACCGCTGTGACGCGCTTGGCGGACGCGTGCTTGAGCGCGTCGAGCATGATGAGCAGCTCGACGATGTGCTCCGACAGCGGCGGACAGGCCGTCTGCACCACGAAGACGTCTTGTTCACGGACGTTCTCCTCGATGCGAATCTTCAGGTTCTCGTTCGAGAAGCGCTTGGTGGTGGCTCGACCGAGGGGAATGCCTATTTGATCGCAGATCTCTTGCGCGAGACCCGGGTGCGAGCTGCCAGAAAAGACCTTGAGGCCGGAGGGCGAGGGCATTGGGAGGGCGCGGAACCTACCACGAACCGCGCAGCTCTCGAGGGCTGGCCGGCCACCCCTCGGCGCAGGCGCGCTCTAGCGGAAAGGATTGAACTGATACCTCGACGAAATGGCCTCGGGCGCGCGGAAGTAGCTGCGCGACAGCCCGGCCGGATCCAGCAGCAGGGCGCCGCGGGGGCTCCGGTCGTCGTGATCGTCCCAGGCCCAGGGGGCGTGGGCCGCGTTCTTGCGACATAGGAAGACACCCCTGCCGCAGCCGCCGCCGCGGTCACCGGCGAACGTGCCGAAGCTCGTGAAGATGCGAGGATCGTAGCGGCGTTGCCAGAGGCCGCCCGGCTCCAGCACGTCGCGCAAGCGGTAGAGCACCTTGCGATCGTTCGGACCGGAGGGCACCTCCGCGGTCGTGAGCGACGGGTAGTACACCACGCCTTCGTTCTTGATCGAGTAGTAGGGCCAAGCCTTCAGGGCGTGGGTCTCGGCCTGCTGAGCCGTGACCGGGTGCAGAGCGCCTTCGAATTCCTGGAGCTGCAGCTGACCGTCGACGTCCTCGCGACCCGAGCTCCAGCGGCTCGAGGCTGGCACGAAGGAGTAGAAGTTGGAATGAACGACGGTGACGGCGGCGCGCAGGGCTCCGAGCGGAGACCCGTCACGCTGCACCGCCAGCATCACGCCCTCGGCGTCGTTCTCGTGCTCGGTCTCGAAGAACGTGCTCGACCAATCCCGAGGATGAAAGAACGTGTACGTGATGAACCAATGGCTGGCGGTCTCGACGACGGCGAAGTAAGCGTGAGCCGCCAAGGGAAACCGTGGATCACCGGCGTTTTCCCAGTTGTTGCTGGGGTCGTCGTCGCCGTCGAAGTCGAAGGCGGTGATGAAGTCGGCCGCGCCCCCGAGGGAGTGCGCTCCCTTGCGGTGGACGTCTTGATGATGAATGGGCGCCCAGCGCAACGCGAGCGCTGCGCGAAAGCGCGCGTCAGCCGCGCCCGGGCCAGCCGCCGCCAGCAGCGCGGGTGTCGTCAGGGCGAGTGACAGCAAGACCCCCCAGCTCGTGACGTGACGTGATCTCATCCGCGCCTTCGGTCCCGACAAACGAGCAGAATATCAGAGCCATAAGTCTCTGAAATGGTTCATGAGTGAGCGGTGGGTGTGGCGGGAGGTAGGCCGAGCTGCGCGCTCCTCCGCCATTTGCGCGTTGCTTTGCGCGCCAAGAAGCGTAGTTTTCTAAGCCTGAGCGCGGGGACGTTCTGGCCATTTTTCGGCCTCTTCCTCCCGCTCACGGCTTTCCACGGCTTCTCTTACGCGGGCTTCCGCTCGGCTACGAGGTGGTCCGCCATCACTCCTGCCTCAGGGGATATTTCCCGCTACCGAGAAAGAAGGATGACTCAGATGGTCGACCGTAAGAAGGCAGTCAAACGACGCGACGCGACGGGGCACCTCGACGCCGAATACGAGCGCAAGGTCCGTGCGTCGTGGGGGCCGCGCCGCGACGATGGTCACGCGTTCCTCAGCGGATTTCGCACCGGTGATCCGCTCGCCGAAGAGCTCGGCGAAGCATTCCTGGAGTCCGCTACCTCGGGCGAAGAGAGCGAGCCCGAGCGCCGCGAGCGCATCTTGCCCGAGGAAGAGGGCGGACCGTTCGTGAGCACCCGGGCGAGCCAAGAGTTCGGCTACGACTTCGACGAGTCGAACATCGCGGAGGCCACGCGCGAGCCCTTGCCCAAGAGCTCCAACGCAGACCCTTGATCCGGGCGCCCGCCGGGCGCGGTTTGCGGCGTGGCGGACGGCCATGCTAGGCGCAGGCTGCCGTGCCGCCGACCGAGAAGGAAATCGACGATTGTTTGCGGGTCCTCGAAGCCTTGGCCGAGGACCGCGCCGAGCTGCTCCACGTCGCGCTCGAGAAGCGCCATCGCCTGCTCACGGCGGCCGGGCGCGTCTCGCGGCCTGACCGCTACGAGCGGCGCCGTCTGCACCGCGCGGCCCGCAACAAGGACAAGCGTGAAGTGCGGGCGCACGACGAGGCGCTGCTCGAGCGCGCCCAGATCCGGCAGAAGCGCCTCGAGCCAGTGTTCGTGACCCCGGAGCCGGCCGCGCTCGAAGCGGCGCACGGCGGCGTGTTTCGGGCAGGCGAGGGTGAGCCAGCTGCCGGTGAGCCGGAGCTGAAGGTCGCGCGCGCGTGCTACATCTGCAAGGCGCGGGTCACGCAGGTCCACGAGTTTTACGACCAGATGTGCAAAGCGTGCGGCGACTTCAACTACCAGAAGCGCACGCCGCGCGCCGACCTGCGCGGGCGCGTGGCCCTGATCAGCGGGGCGCGCGTCAAGATCGGCTATCAAGCGGCGATCATGCTGCTGCGGGCGGGGGCGCGCGTGCTCGTCACCACGCGCTTCCCGCGCGACGCCGCCGAGCGCTATGCGCGCGAGGCGGACTACGCCGATTGGGCCGACCGCTTGCAGGTGTATGGCCTCGACTTGCGTCACACGCCGAGCGTCGAAGCCTTCGCGAAGCAGCTCGAGCTCACGGAGGAGCGGCTCGATTTCGTGCTCCACAACGCCTGTCAAACCGTGCGTCGCCCGAGCGGTTTCTACGCGCACCTGATGGAGCGCGAGCTGGCCCCGCACGAGAGCTTGCCCGAGCCGGAGCGGCGCTTGCTCACGTCGTACGAGCAGCTGCGGCGCGCGAGCGCGCTCAGCTTGGCCAGCGCCGCGCAGCGCGGCCCGCTGTTTCCCGTCGGTTTGCAGGCCGCGCCGGCGCTGTCGCAGGTGGCGCTCGCCGAGGAAGACCGACTGGCAGGGCAGCAGCTGTTCCCGACGGGGCAGCTCGACGCCGACCTCCAGCAGGTGGATCTGCGCGATGTCAACAGCTGGCGCCTGCCGCTCGATCGCGTCGGGACGGTGGAGCTGCTCGAGGTGCAGCTCGTGAACGCGATCGCGCCGTTCGTGCTCAACGCCCGGCTCAAGCCGCTCATGCTGCGGCAGCGCACGTTCGACAAGCACATCGTCAACGTCTCGGCGATGGAGGGCCAGTTCTATCGTCGTTTCAAGACCGACAAGCACCCCCACACCAACATGGCCAAAGCTGCCCTCAACATGATGACCCGCACCTCGGCGGCCGACTACGCGAGAGACGGTATCTTCATGAACAGCGTCGACACGGGCTGGGTGACGGACGAAGATCCGCTGCACATCGCCCGGCGCAAGACGGAAGAGTGCGGCTTCCATCCGCCGCTCGACATCGTCGACGGCGCGGCTCGCATCGTCGATCCGATCTTCGATGGCGTCAGCACCGGCAAGCACGTATTCGGGCAGTTTTTGAAAGATTACCGCCCGACGGCGTGGTGACGAGGGAGCAGGGCTTCTCTCGCGCCCGTGATTGGGCGACACTCCCGGGCTCGCCCGGACGGCCCATGCTGAAGACGGTTCGCGTTCCCGAAGCACTGACGCCGCTGTTCGAGCTCGCGCAGTCGTACGTAGCCCGCTATTTCGCCGAGCAGAAGGCCGATCCGGAGCGCGCCACGCTCGAGATCGCAGGGCAGCGCTACGTGCTCGTGCGCGCCGGCGCGCTGTCCGTCGAGTTCTACGACTTGGTGCACCGCCTCTACGGGCGCGCTGACGAAGCGCAGGCGGTGGCCCACGGCTTGCTCTTCGATCTCGCGCACGCCATGGGCCTGGCCGACGCGCGCACCTTCGCCGAGCGCATGGACGTGCGAGACCCCATCGCGCGCCTCTCGGCCGGTCCCATCCATTTCGCCTACGCCGGTTGGGCGTTCGTGGATATCTCGGCCGAGAGCGCGCCCAGCGCCGACTCCGACTTCTACCTCCTCTACGATCACCCGTACTCGTTCGAGTCCGACTCCTGGCTGGCGGCGGGAAAGTCGTCGACTCACCCGGTGTGCGTGATGAACGCCGGCTATTCGTCGGGCTGGGGCGAGAACGCGTTCGGGGTACCGCTGGTGTCGGTAGAGATCCTCTGTCGTGCGAAGGGCGACGACACCTGCCGCTTCGTCATGGCGCCGCCCGAGCGCGTCGAGCAGCGCATCCGTAGCTACGTCGAGCGGCACCCCGAGCTTGCGTCGCGCATCGTGAACTACAAGGTCGAGAGCTTCCTCTCCAAGCGCACCGACGCGCAGCTGCTTCGCACCAACCTCGACCTCGAGCGCCGCGCACAGCTCAGTCACGAGCTGAACGCGCGGCTGATCGAAGCCCTGCCCGGCGGCGTGGTCGAGGTCGGGCGAGACGGCTCGATCTTGAACGCGAACCCCGAGGCGCAGCGCATCTTGGGCTTTTCGTTCGACGCGCTCACGCGGCGTGTGGTCGCCGATTTCGAGTCGCAGACCATCTTCGAGGATGGTCGCCCGGCCGCCGTCAGCGATTACCCCGTCACCAAGGCGCTCGCCACCGGACAGCCTCAGGCCGCGCTCACGCTCGGCGTCAAGCGCGTGGACGGCGAGGTGTCTTGGGCCGTCTACAAGGCGGTCGCGCTCCGCGATCCGACGACGAGCGAGGTGACGGGCGCGGTCGTCACGGTGCTCGACATCACCGAGCGCAAGCGCTTCGAGGACAAGCTCCGCCAACGGCAGAAGCTCGAGAGCCTGGGCGTCCTGGCTGGCGGCATCGCGCACGATTTCAACAATTTGCTCGTCACGATCCTGGGCAACGCCTCGTTCGCGCGCAGCATCGCCGGCTCCGACGCGCGCCTCGCCCCCCTGCTCGAGCAAATCGAGCTGGGCGCGCGCCGCGCCGCCGATCTCACCCGGCAGATGCTCGACTACTCGGGCGAGGGCAAGATGAAGGTCGAGCGACTCGACCTCGCGCTGGCGGTGCGGGAGCTGGCGAAGCTGCTCGCGGCGCTCATCCCCAAGCAGGTGGAGCTTCACTATCAGTTTCAAGAAGGCACGTCGCAGGTCGAAGGCGACGCCACCCAGATCCGCCAGGTGCTGATGAACCTCATCACCAACGCGGCGGAGGCGATGAGCGAGCGCCCCGGGCGAGTGGTGATCGCCATCGAGCAGCGCTTCGTCGACGAAGCGCAGCTGGAGAGCTACGAGCCCCACGAGCTTCGCCCGGGCACTTACGTGATCCTGAGCGTCAAAGACAGCGGCCTGGGCATGTCGGAGCAGACGCGCCGGCGCGTTTTCGACCCGTTCTTCTCCACCAAATTTCAGGGGCGCGGCTTGGGTATGGCGGCCGTGCTCGGCATCGTGCGCGGCCATGGCGGGGCGATTCGCATCGTCAGCGAAGAGGGCGTCGGCACGGAGGTGTGCTTGCTGCTCCCGCCGCGCGAGTCGCGCTCGGTGCCGCCGGCCGCCGGCGAGCGCGGCACGGTGCTGGTCATCGACGACGACGCCGGTGTCTTGTCGGTGGCGCGCCGCGTGCTGTCCGCGCACGGCTACCGCGTGCTCACGGCCACCAACGGCGTCGAAGGTGTGGCCTGCTTCGAGCAGAACCAGTCCGAGGTTCGGCTCGTCATCATGGACATGACCATGCCTCAAATGAATGGGCTCGACGCCTTGCGCCGCATCCGCGCGCTCGGCAGTCAGGTGCCCGTCTTGCTCTCGAGCGGCTACGGCCCGAGCGCGGCGGCGCACGCCAGTCAGTTCACGGGGACTCTGATGAAGCCCTACGGCTTCGCGGAGCTGCTGTCGGCCGTCGCCGGAAACCTGAGCGCGGCGAACGCCGAGCGCTCGTCGCTCGATTGAGCGGCGCGCGCGCGTCGCGGTGGTTGACGGCCGCCCGCATGCGCTGCACTACGCTGCGCGGCTCATGATCGGTATCTCGGACCTCTCCAAGTCATTCGGCGCCCGCACGCTGTTCGAAGGCGTGAGCCACAAGCTCGTCAAGGGCTCGCGCTATGGGCTCGTCGGCGCCAACGGCTCCGGCAAGACCACCTTCCTCAAGATCTTGTGTGGCGACGAGCCGGCCAGCGGCGGGCAGGTGACGTGGCCCAAAGACGCGCGCGTGGGGGTGCTGCGCCAAGATCGCTTCGCCAGCGACTCCGAGCCGATCCTGGAGATCGCCATGGCCGGCGACGAGCTGGTGACGAGCGCGCTTCGGGAGCAGCGGCGCTTGGCGGAGGCGCCGCTGCCCGACGCGGCGCGCTTGGCCGAGCTCGAAGATCGGATCGCGGCTCACGATGGCTACACCCTCGAGGCCCGCGCCACCCAAATCCTCGAAGGCTTGGGCATTCCCCTGCGCGTGCACCGACAGCCGCTCTCGACCCTCTCCGGCGGGTTCAAGCTGCGCGTGCTCTTGGCCCAGGTGCTGATCGGCGGGCCCGACGTCGTGCTCCTCGACGAGCCGACGAACCACCTCGACATCCTGTCGATCCGCTGGCTCGAGAAGTTCTTGGCGCAGTACCGCGGGTGCGCCGTCGTCATCTCGCACGACCAGCGCTTCCTCGACAACGTCGCGACGCACATCCTGGACGTCGACTACGGCACCATCTCCATCTACCCCGGAAACTACAGCCACTTCGTGCGCGAAAAGGCGGAGGTTCGCGCGCGTAAAGAAGCGGAGATCGAGCGCGCCGAGGCGACGATCGCGGAGAAGCGCGCTTGGGTCGAGCGCTTCGGGGCGAAAGCCACGAAAGCTCGCCAGGCGCAGAGTCGACTCAAGCAGATCGAGAAGATCGAGGTCGAGGAGCTGGCGTCGAGCTCTCGGCGCACGCCGCTGTTCAAGTTCGAGCAAGAGCGACCGAGCGGCAAGGAGGTGCTCACCCTCGACGGCATCGCCAAGTCTTTCGGGGAGAAGCGCGTGCTCGCTGGCGTCTCGCTGCTCGTGCGGCGCGGTGAGCGCATCGCCATCATCGGCCCGAACGGACTCGGCAAGTCGACCTTGCTCAAGATCGCCACCGGAGGTTTGGCGCAAGACGACGGGCGCGTCAGCTGGGGCTACGAGACGCGCGTCGGCTACTTCGCGCAAGATCATCACGAGTCGCTGGCCGACGGCAGCGCCACGCCGCTGCAGGTGATTTGGGACACGATCCCGCAGGAGGGCACCGCCACCGTGCGCGGACACCTGGGCCGCGTGTTGTTCTCGGGCGAAGACGTGACCAAGCCGGTTTCGGCCCTGTCCGGCGGTGAGGCGGCGCGCCTCGTTTTCTGCCGGATCATGGTGCAAAAGCCCAACGTGCTCGTGCTCGACGAGCCCACCAATCACCTCGACCTCGAGTCGATTGACGGGCTCGTGCAGGCGCTCTCACGCTACGAGGGCACGGTGCTGTTCGTGTCACATGATCGCGCCTTCGTGTCGGCGCTGGCGACGCGCATCCTGGAGGTCACCGAGCAGGGGTTTCGCGACTTTCCGGGCACCTACGCGGAGTACCTGGCGCGCTGCGGCGACGACCACCTCGATGCCGAGCAGGTGGCGCTCAAGGCGAAGCAGGTCAAGAGCGAAGCGCCGCTTGCCTCGAACGCCTCGAGCTGGGAAGAGCAGAAGCGCCGCAACAACCGCAAGAAGCAGCTGCCAGGGTTGCGCGACGCCGTGCTGCAGTCGATCGAGAAGGCGGAGCAGCGCAAGGCCTCGATCGCGGCGATGTGGTGCGAAGCGGGGTTCTTCGAGCGCACGGCCAAGGAGAGAGTCACGGAGCTGGAGCGCGAGGAGCTGGCGCTGGGCTCCGAGATCGCCGAGCTCATCGTCAAGTGGGAAGAGCTCGAGGCAGAAATCGCCCATTTGAGCGCCGAGTAGCGGGCTTTCGCCCGGACCAGTCCGCGGCGGCGGCCCGATGCCCTCAATCGGCGCGATTATTCGCGAATTCCCGGCACCCCGAGCCGCGCTGGCGCTACGCTGCAGCTCGAACGAGCCTTAATGCTGAGTGAGCTGCCATGAGCCGGAGCTGGGTTTTCGTCACTTCCAACATCAACAAGTGGCACGAAGCGCAGCGCATCTTGGGCTACGCCATCGACCGCGTGGAGCTGGAGCTCGACGAGGTGCAGGCGGAGAGCGTCTGTGCCGTCGCGCTCGCCAAGGCGCGCGCAGCCTACGCCAAGCTGCAGCGGCCGGTGATCGTCGAAGACGCCGGCGTCGAGCTGCTCGGTCTCGGCGGGTTCCCGGGCCCGTTCATCAAGTACTGGGAGAAGCTGGGTGGCCTGGAGTCCATCTGCCGCGCCGCCGACGGGGTGGGGGACCGGCGCGTTCGCGCGGTGTGCGTGCTCGGTATCTGCACCGAGCGTGGTCCGGAGGTCGTGGAGGGCGCCGTGGAAGGCCTGCTCGCGCTGCACCCACGTGGTAACTCCGGTTTCGGCTGGGATGCGATCTTCGTACCCAAAGGGGAAGGGCGCACCTTCGCCGAAATGACACCGATCGAGAAAGACTCGCGCTCGCACCGGCGGCGCGCGTGGGAGCTGCTCCGCGAGCGTCTGTAGCTCCGGAGAGCGTGAAGAGCGGCGTCAACGCGGCGTCGAGCCCGCCGTCATCCGCCCGAGAGCGCCGCCGCGCCTTTCACTCCGCCTTTTCCAGGCGCCCATCGATGTGCCGCGCGAAGCGGCCCGCTTCGCGACCGTGCACCGGATCATCCGCCGGCCACGGCCAGCCCCCGAAGCGGGTGCGCTGGTAGTCGCTGAACGCTTGTTGGAGCTCCGCGCGGCTGTTCATCACGAACGGGCCGTGTTGCGCGACGGGCTCACCGATCGGCCGCCCCTGCAGCATCAACACCTCGACGGCGGTGGGCCCCGCGTGCAGCGGCGCTTCGACGTCGGACCGCACCACCGCGGCCGCGTGCTGGGTCAGCTCGTGATCGCCGATTTTCAAGCTCGCGCCATTGAAGAAGTAGAGCGTGCGGATCGCCTCGGGGTGCTTGGCCGCCGGCAGGGTGAAGGTCGCGCCGGCGTCGAGCTTCAGGGTCCAGATCGCGACGTCGGTGTCGGGGCGCGCGGCCCAGGACTTGGGTGGTGGCGGCGGCGGCACTCGTCCGCCTAGCTCACCCGCGACGGTGGTGACCTCCACGGTCTTTCCGGCGGCGTCGGTGAAGACGTGACGAGGGATTTGCTTCTCCCACAGCATCGCGAAATGCGGGGGCGCGAGTTTGTCCTCGCCGGGTAAATTGAGCCAAATCTGGAACAGCTCGACCGGGTTCGGCCCGTCTTGCTCGAGCAGCGGGAACATCTCCGAGTGCACGATGCCGCCGCCGGCCGTGAGCCACTGCGCGTCACCGCGGCCGAAGCGGGCGGCGGCGCCGAGCGAGTCGGAATGATCGATGTAGCCGCGTCGCGCGAGCGTGACGGTCTCGAAGCCGCGGTGCGGGTGCTGGGGAAACCCGGGCACGACCTGGCCGTGGTACATGCGAAAGCCATCCTTCACGACGAAGTCGTTACCCAGGTTGCGGCCGGCGAGCGACGCTCGGGGGCCGAAGGCTTCATTGCCCGCCGGGTAGGCGTCGTCGTGATGCACGCAGAACAAGAACGGATCGACCGTTTGCCAGGGGAAGCCCAGAGGCAGCGTTTCGAGGACCAGGCTCATGGCGCCGAGTGTACCGCCGAGCCGGGCCGTTTGCTCGGCGCCGCAGCCTTTCCGCTCTCGGCGCCGGCCGTGAGCACGCGCGCGCCTTTGGCCGTGATTTCCAAGGCTTGAGCGGGGTGACTGCCGTAGTAAGCCGACAGGCCGACGTCGATGCGATAAACGCGCTCGCCGCAGGCGCTGCTGATGCCGTCCTTTTGGACGGTGTGACCCACGACCAGGCGCTTGACGCCTAGCTCGCCGAGCACACGTCCCAGCGCGCCGCACGCTTCCTCGCTGACCTCGGGGGCGCCATACGCCCGCGTCCAGACCGGTGAATCTTCACTGGCGAGGACGCGCGACAGCTCGCGTCGCCCGGAGAGGAACGCGGAGGCGTCGTCGTTGATGCGCGATAGGCCGTAGTCGACGTGCGCCGGCAGCACGCCGGCGTGCGCGAACAAGCTGTCGCCCACGATCGCGACCGTGAGGTGCCGCGCGAGCTTCGCGGCGTACGGCGCGCCGGGCGCGAAGGCGGCGGCGCGGCCGCGCTCCCTCTCGGAGGTTGGTCGTCGCGCGTCGGCGCTGGGCGCTCGGCTCGCGAAATCCGCGAAGCTCTTGAAGCTCGCCTCGCTGACGTAGCGAAAATCGAAGCTCGCCTGCATGAGCTCGTGGTTGCCGTTCAATACGTGCAGCGCGCCCCCGGCCGCCTTCGCTTCGCCTTCGAGCTTCTCGATCACGTCGAGCACTTCGCGGTCTTGATCGCCGCGGTCGACTTGATCGCCCGTTTGCACGACAGTCAGATCTTTGCCAATCCAGCGATCGTCGGCGTCGATCGCGCCGGCGAGCCGCAAGGTGGCGCGGAGCGCGCGCAGATCGCCGTGGACGTCGCCGATGGCGACGACGCGCGGGCTTGCTGGTAGCCGGTAGCTCGTCGCGACGGGCTCAGCGCTGCTGCTCGGCGCCGCAGCGACCTCCGCTCGCGGCTTCGCTGCCGGCGGCGCGGGTGGCGTCGACACCGACGCGGCTTCGCGCGCGGGCTCGGGGGTGCGGTCGCAGCCGGTGCTGACGCACGAGAGCAGGCTCAGCGTCAGGAGTCTTTGGAGCGCGGCAGACGCCATGCCTCGTCATAGCAGTTTCAGACAACGTCCAAAATCACGATGCTGCTGTCGGATCCCCGTGGCGCTCTGCCCCCGATCCAGTCGTTGACGCGATCCGACCAGCGATTCGGACGACGGCGCTTGTCGGCCCGCTCGCGCTGCGCTACTCGGAGACCCTGCCACTGATGCGTACGCTCATTTGTTGCTTGTTTCTGGGGCTCGCGGGCTGCAGCTCATCCGCCACCAGCGGTGAGGAGAGCGCGACCGCGCACGAGGCGGAGCTCAAAGAGGCGCCCGTCGATCCGAAGCGTCCGCGCATTCCCCAGCGCTGCGCCAAAGGCAAGAAGCACCGGAACGAGTGCGTGCCGCCGCCCGGTTGGGTCGGCCGCTTGTGCGAGGACGTGTACCCCGACGTCGCACTGCACATGTTCAAGCCGGGCACGCCGTGGAAGCGACTCTATATGCTGAAGCGCGCGGAGCCGTTCAACGCGTCGGGCGGCTCGTCGCTCCTGGGTGACAAGCTCGAGCGCGGCGAAGAGGTCATCGCGCTCAGACGTCGCAGCGAAAACGAGGGGCAGATCCAAGTCGGTGACAACAACGCCGGCTACGACATCCTGCGCTGGAACGGCGCCTGCGCCACGATTCACGACGGTGACTTCGCGGAGGAGAGGCCGAGCCGCATCGTCCAGTCGAAGGTCGAGTGGCGTCGCCTCGGCTTGCCGCTGCGCCAAGCGCTGGAAGCCCAGCCGGCGATCGCGGCCGCCTACGCGGCGCGCCGCAAGTCGTGTCACGGCTTCAGCATGGGGCGCGTGTCCGCCGACTGCGAAGTCAACGACAAGGCTTTGATGGAAGAAGTCGTGCGCTACATCCAAACCGGCCCCGAGCTGCCGGAAGCCTCGCGTATGCCCTGACGCGGCCCCTCAGCACGGGTCTCGTCTCAGTGGGTGACGGCGCCCGCTGAGCGCGGCTGGGGGCTGCCCCTTCGACGTGCCTCTGGCGGCGTGCTTCGGGCTCGGCAGTGGGCCTGGCACTCCGGCTCGTTTTGGCCGCGTTTCGTGGTCAGCGAGGTGAATGAAAGTGAAAATGATTTTCAAGTTCACTTTGCTGGGCTAGCGTCATGCCGTTCGATGGAGCCGCCCGAGAGCCACGACGCCGGAGACGCTCGCTGTCTGTGCGGCCGCTTGCTCGCGCGGCTCACCCAGCAGGGCATCGAGCTGAAGTGCGCGCGGTGCCGGCGCCTCGTGTTCATCGACTGGAACCGCGTGGAAGACGCCCGCAAAGCCGACGGCACCCGCTGAGCAGCACGACGACGACGGGCGAGAGCGAGAGGGAGGGAACAGGGAGGGAACAGGAAGGGTGGAAGGGTGGAAGGGTAGGGGGGGTGCCGCCGGCCTCGCGTCGAGGCAAGCGCCGCTGTCGCGCGCCCGCGGCTGCTGAACGAGCTGCACGGCTCGAGGGAGGAGCCGCACGCACCCGCTGGAACCTACTCCTCCCCGGCTGCGACGCACCCCTGGTAGTGCCGAATGAAGCGCAAGAAGCTCGCGTAAGCGTCGTCCATCGGCGTGAACTTCGCGCCGCCACCGTGGTTCACGCCGCCGCCCACGTCGTCGAGCGGCTTCTGCAGCAGCAAGCTCTGCTTCGGGTCTTCGACGTCCATCAGGCCTAGCGCGACGACTCGCTTCAGCGTGACCGCCGAGCCCGTCGCGCAGTTGCCGAGCGCCGAGATCCAGCGGGGAGCCGTCGGATCCGCATCGAGCTCCGTGTCGAAATGACAGGGAGCGCAGCGGCCTCGCCAGGCGTACACGTCGTCGTAAAACGCTTGCTCCAGCTCGGTGTCGCTGCAACCCCGCGTGTCCGGCTCATCCGGCACCGGGGGCGGCCGATCGCGCGTGCCGTCGCTGCACGTGGGGCCGAGGCTCGGCTCGCCACAGCTGACGCCGGCGCAGGCATCCGGGCAGGCCGCGTTCGCCTCGATCCAGTCCAGGAAGGCGTCGTGCTCGGCTCGAATCACCTCGTCCGTGATCAGCTCACTGTCGGGAGAAGCGCGCAGGATCCAGCTCAAAATCTTGCTCTCGGCGGGCGCGTCGGTGCGCACGAGCCCCTGCTCGTTCAGGCACGCCCACGTTTGGCAGGGCGTTTCGCGCGCGAAAGCCGTGAGGTTCACCCCCGAGAGGTGACACTGGTTGCAGGTCGTGACGCGCTCCTCCACCAAGAGCGGCTCGATGCGCTCGTGGAAGGTGCGGGTCGGCTGAAGCTCGCACGCGGCGCCATCGGCCGGCGCGTCACCGTCACAGGAAGCGAGTAAGGCGCTGGTGGCGAGAGCTAGGCTGAGCAGCGCGCTCGAAATGCGCGCGTAGGGCGGGCGGTGCGTCACGTGGGCTTCAGCTTAGGTCTCGATCTGCTTGGGGTCGAGCCCGGCCGGCCACCTGCGACAATCTGTCCACTCGCGCCCCGGCTAGAGGCAATTGCCGAGGCGTACCGTTGGCTTGTCGGTGGCGTGCTCGACGCTGAACGGCACTTCGCCGCGCCCGGACTTGGCGGGCGTACCCAGCTTCAACCGCTCGGGCGCAGTACCGGTGAGGCGCGCCGTGACCTCTTGCCAGCTGACTCCGGGCGCCGCGTGCGCGACCACGCAGCGGGGCGCTGCATCCGTCGATTTTTCGAAGCGGAACACGTACAGCTCCGAGCCGAGCTCGGCGCGCAGCTCGGGCGGCGCGTCGCTCTCCCGCAGCTTGAACTTGCGCTCAGCGTAGTAAGCCTTGAGCGCATCCCAGCCCATGTCGACGAGCTGCGGCCCCGTACAGCGAACCTCGCTCTTACTGCTTTTCGGCTTGTAAGCCTGGCCCTTGGGGCAGGTGGGATCACCTTGCTTGACGAGCCGGGCCAGCTCCTCCGCGCTCGGCGGCTGCACCTTCTTGCGACTCGCGCGCTGCTCGAGCAGGTCGAGCTGACCTTGGAGCTGGTTCTTCGCGCTTTGGAGCTGCTCTCGCTCCGTGCCGCGCTTGGCCTTCTCGCACAGCGCGTGAGCCTCGCTCACCGCGTCGAGGCTGGCTTTCACGCTGGCGATCGACTTCGGATCCACCTGGGTCACCAGGGTTTGCGCTTGCTGCATGCGCTCATGGCACGCGGCGGCGTCGCGATCGCAGCCGGCGCTGGCGAGGAGCAACAAGAGGGCGCGGGGAGCTAGGCGCGTCGCAACCATGGGCGCACGATAGCAGAGCGGCAGCGGACGCCCCGGCGTGGATTGTCGGCGGCGCCCGAAAAAGCGGCGCCTAGCGCACGGAAATGATTTCGTAGACGCGCGGACCCTCCGCCGGCGTGCGCGCAGGAAGCTCGGCCTCTTCCCCCTCGCTCAGGCCGAGCAGCGCGCGACCGAGGGGGCTCTGCGTGGTCAACGTCTGGACTTCGACGCCAGCGAGCTCCACCCGCTCCCCGCCCGCGGCCGGCACCAAGAAGTAGTGCAAACGCTTGTCGCGATGCTCGACCTCGACCAGGGCCGACATGGCGATGCGTGAGCCTTCGCCGAACCCGAGCAGCTCGAGGGCGCTGATGCGAGCGAGCGCCTCTTCCATTTCGGAGACGCGCCCGGCTTGCCCGCGCGCCACGTACGACGCCTCGGTCGCGCGCATGTCCTTGTCACCTTCGGCGCGGTTTTCTTCGTGGGTCGCGCCGTCGGCCGCGTCCTTGGCGCGCTTGTGCGCCTTCTGCAGGTCGGCTTCGAGCTTCTGCTTCAGCGCAGCGAGGACGGCGTGCTTGTCGAGATCAGCCATGATGATTTTGCGATAGCTTGAGCACGGGTGCGAGCAGCTCGCGTAGATCTTCGAGCAAGTCGCTGCGGGCCAGCTGCGTCGTAACCGAAAACGCGGCCACGCCCAAGGGCTCGGCGCCGAGCGCGATCGGCAGCAAGAACAGGGTGCGGCTCGCCTCGAGCAGCGGGTGCTGGGCCAAGCGCGCGAGGCTCAGGGCGTCTTGCGTGACGTGCAGCCGCCCGGGGCCGAAGCCGAAGCGCAGCTCGCCCAGGCCGTCTTCGGGCGAGCGGCTGGTGATGGCCGCGATCACGCAGGCCTCGACGCCCAGACCTGGCAGGTGATCGGCCAGAGCGCGCGAGATCTCGGCCGGGGCGCCGAACATGCGCTCTTGGAGATCGCGCGCGAGGCCTCGCGCTCGCGTCATCGCGGCGCGCGTCGAGGCCACGGCGGCCTGCGTCAGCATCGTCGTGGCGACGACCTGCGCGTCCGAGATCGCGTCTTCGAGGCGGCACGCGCGTCGGGAGCGCCGGCCGCGCACGGCAGAGCCTGCCGCCTCAGCGTGGAAAGCACGTGCGGAGCCGCGCCCAGGTCGCTCCCGCCCTGTTCCAGCTTGAGCAGCAAGCGTTGAAAGCGGCGGCTGAACGCGCCCGGCTTGGCGTCGCGCATCTCTTCGAGCAGTGCGCTCAAGAGCGCGCTCTCCCAGTCGCTGCCGCCCGCCCCGAAGCTGCCCTGCGCCGACCGCGCCAGCTCGGCGACGATCAGCTGCCGGCGCTGCATGAGCGCGACCTCGAAGTTACTGCCGACGGACGCGCTCTGCGCTCGCTGCGAAAGCCCGATGTCGAGGCTGGTGCAACCGCACGAGCGACGCACCTTGAGCTCTACCGGCAGCACGCGGTCGCTCACGTCGCCGCGGCCGGTGGCCAGCAGCGAGAGGAGCTTGAGTCCCTCGCGTCCCAGCTCGCTCCCTGGCTGCCGGATCGTGGTGAGGGCCGGGCGCGTCGTGGTCGCCGAGGGGACGTCGTCGAAGCCCGTGAGCGCGATCTGCTCGGGCACGTTGATGCCGCGGCGCCCGAGCTCTTCGAGGGCGCCGATCGCCATGTAGTCGTTGGCGCACGCCAGGGCGTCGAGAGCGTGAGCGCTGAGGCGGCGCTGGTCGAAGATCGTCCGGACCGCCTGCACGCCGCTCGGCCGGTTGTAGTCGCCGTCGGCCACCCAGCGCGGATCGGGCTCGACGCCGTGAGCCCGCAGCTCGTCACGGTAGGCAGCCAGGCGCACCTCGGCTTCGTCGCTCTGCTCGGGGCCGCGAATGAAGCCGATGTTGCGCTTGCCGTGCACCTCCAGCAAGTGACGCACCGCCTCGCGGATACCTCCGCCGTTGTCGACTCGGACGCTGACGCGACCTGCGATCGGCACCCCCATGCAGCACATCGGCAGGCCGTCGTAACGCGCCAGCCACTCGCCGAGGCGCTTCGGCCCGCAGGCGTTGCCGAGCGCGCTCGACAGCACGAGCACCCCGAGCGAGTTGTCGGCCCCGACCAAATCGAACGCGAAATTGTTGACGGCCAGCCGCTCGTCCGGCGCCTCGAGCGGGCCCCCCGCGACGACCAGCAGCTTGGCGTCGATTTCGCGCGCCGCCGCGAGCGCCCCATGAACGACCGATTGTTCGTGCTCGTCGTCGAGCGAGTCGACGAGCAGCGCGTAGCGTTGCTTGGCGCGGTCGAGCGGGGGCCGAGAGCTGCGAGCTTTCAAGTAGGCGAGCCTTCCCGGGTGAGCCCTGCATCATACCTCTGACGCGCTGCGCCTTTTGCGGCAAATTTCCGCGGCTGCCGCGGAGGGCGCACGACGGGCTTGCGTTCCTCCGTGCTTGGCGTACTTGTCCGGCCGGCTTCCGCAGGCCAAACGACCGCGGAAGCCAGGAACCCCCATCTACGGAGACATGAGCGTGAGCCAGAAGCCGAAGGTTGCGATCTTGACTGCGGGCGGACTTGCCCCCTGCCTTTCGTCCGCCGTTGGTGGACTCATCGAGCGGTACACCGAGCTCGCTCCCGAGGTGGAAATCATCGGTTACCTCGGCGGCTACAAGGGCCTGCTGCTCGGGCAGAGCGTGCCGGTCACGCCCGACGTGCGCGCCAACGCGCAGGTGCTCCACAAGCACGGCGGCAGCCCCATCAAGAACAGCCGCGTGAAGCTGACCAACGTCGCTGACTGCGTCAAGCGCGGGCTCGTCAAGGAAGGCCAAGATCCGCTGCAGGTCGCGGCGGAGCGGCTCACGAAAGACGGCGTCACCATCTTGCACACCGTCGGTGGCGACGACACCAACACCACCGCCGCCGACCTGGCCGCGTTCTTGGCCAAGAACGGCTACAAGCTCACCGTCGTCGGCTTGCCGAAGACGATCGACAACGACGTCTACCCGATCCGCCAGTCGCTCGGCGCGTGGACGGCCGCCGAGCAGAGCGCGATCTACTTCGAAAACGTCGTCAACGAGCACTCCGCCAACCCGCGCATGCTCATCGTCCACGAGGTGATGGGCCGAAACTGCGGCTGGCTCACCGCCTACACCGCCAAGGTGTACCGCGAGCGCCTGCGCCACCCCAGCTTCTTGCCCGGCTTCAACCTGGCGCGCGACCACAAGGACGTGGACGCGGTTTACGTGCCGGAGATGGGCTTCGACATCCAGGCCGAGGCCAAGCGCCTGCGCGCCGTGATGGATGAGCAAGACTGCGTCAACGTCTTCGTGTCGGAAGGCGCCTGCGTCGATCAGATCGTGCAAGAGATGGAGGCGAAGGGCGAGTCGATCCCGAAGGACGCCTTCGGCCACTACAAGCTCGACAGCGTCAACGTGGGCCAGTGGTTCAGCAAGCAGTTTGCCAAGCTGCTCGGCGCCGAGAAGGCGCTGGTGCAGAAGTCGGGCTACTTCGCGCGCTCCGCCGCCGCCAATCAGGACGACTTGCGCTTGATTCAGAGCATGGTGGCGCACGCGGTCGAGTGCGGCCTGCGCGGTGAATCGGGCGTCATCGGCCACGACGAAGATCACGAGAACCGCCTGCGGGCGATCGAGTTCCCGCGCATCAAGGGCGGCAAGCCGTTCGAGATCGACACGCCCTGGTTCACCGAGCTGCTGAAGGAGATCCGTCAACCCAAGGGCGAGCGCTTGCACGTGCATCACGGCAGCGAAAAAGTGCCGTCGATCCCGCCGCACTGATGCGGGTGGGGGCTGCCCATCCGCCGCCCCCTTGCAGAAAGCTGACGTGCCGTCCCCAGGTCCTTCTGGGCGGCACGTCGCGTTCGGCCTCGCAAGCGCCGCCACGACGCCTCCGCTGCGGGAAGAGTTCATGTACGCAGGGCGCGGAGGGCTGCTTTCGGCTCGACGTGCGCTGCGAGAAGCGCGGGTAGTGAGCCGCGGCGCGCGCGGCTGTCCTCGGGCCCGTGCTCGGGGTAGCGTGCGACCATGGCGGAAGCGCAGGTAGCGGCCTGGCCGCGGCCTTATTTCAAGGCCACGACCCAGACCACCAAGATCCTCTTCTTGTGCTTCGGGCGGGCTCCGCTCGGCGAGGTGAAGCTCGACCACGCACGCTTCGGCCTGCCCGACGTCGAGGTCGCGCGCAGCGTGGAGCTGCGCGAGTACCCCCGCGAAAGGAGCCGCGAGTGGTACGAAGGCTGGTGGCACGGGGCGTTCGGGGCGCTGGCGCAGCAGGATTTGGGCGAGGACTTGCCGCTGCTACTCACGAGCAACGTCTGCTACTCGCTCGGCCTCGAGCGCCCGGATCGGGGGGACCTCGTGGCCGCGCAGACCGTGTGGGCGCTGGCGCGCTGGCACTGCGCGCGCGGCGCGAGCGTCGTGCTCGACGTGCACGCCTTCCGCTTCCGCACGCGCGCCGACGTCGAGCGCCTCGACTTCGCGCAAGCCGACGTCACGCGCGACGTGAAAATCGTGCTCGAGTCGGAGCCAACCCGCGATGACCTGCACTTGATGCACACCCGCGGCTTGTGCAAGTTCGCGCGGCCCGAGCTGATGTGCTTGATTCGTGCGGAGGACGCGAGCCTCCTCGGGCGCCTCGTGAACCAAGTCGCGCGCACCTTGATGGAAGGGGCGACCCCCGAGCAAATTCGGCTGCGCGTCAGCGACGGCGTGGAGCTGAAGACGGGGCCCGTCAGCGACGCGCCGCTGCTCGAGAGCTTGGGCTTGGAGGCCGCGGTCGAGCTTCGTCGCAGCGATGGCGCGGAGCTCGCCGGCATTGGTCGGCTCGTCACTCCCTGAGATTCTCTTCGGAGCCGCGCGCGATCGGCCTCGCCTGCGTGGCGCTCTGCCTCAGCGACGGGACGAAGAGACGGGCGCCGGCAGCGTATCGACCTCGCTGTAGCGAGCGTAGCGGCCCGTCGTGTCGGCGACGCTCGGGCCGTCCCAACGTGAGACATCGTTGGCGACCTCACGCGACAGCTCGAACTCGGTCACGTGCGCCGGCGGCGGTGCGCTCAAGCGGCGCACCTCGCGATCGAGCGCTTCGATGGCTTGAGCTTCCGACAGCCCATCGGCTTCCACCGAGCCGGAAAACGCTCGGAAGACACCGGACTCTTTGCCCCGCTCTGCGGCGCGTTCGTCGTCCGCTCGAAGAGGGAACACGCACGCGAGTGGTCCGCTGGGCAGCCGGATCAGCTTCATGATCTGCTGAGATTACGGACCCGCAGGCTCGCGGATAAGATGGTAAATTACCTAAGCGATTTGTTAGTGATCTCGCTTACCTACGCTTCGGTCGAGTGTTTCGGCGTTGTTTCGTGGGCAAATTGCCACACAAATCCCAGCGCGCCGCCCGCGCGGAGGCTCGGCCGAACCTGCGCCTCGAAGGCGCGCGCGGCGCCGTCAGCTCGGGCGGCTGGAGATGCTGAGCAGGATGTCGGCGATGCGATCGGCGTTGGTCTGCATGTTGAAACGCGCCTCACCGATCTCCCGCGCGCGCATGCCCATGTCGAAGCAAAGCGAGCGGTCTTGCTCCAGCCGACCGATGCGGTCGCGGAGCGCGGCTGCGTCGTCTTTGTCGATCAAGAACCCGCTGCGACCGTCCTCGACCGCTTCGGCGTGGGCTCCGACGCGGGTCGTGATGATCGGCACGCAAGCGGCCATCGACTCTCCCAGCACCATCGCCAGACAGTCACCCCGCGTCGGTAGCACGAACACATCGGCCTCGGCGAAGCGCTGAAACAGCTGCGGCGAGAGCGGCTTCACTCCGCGGTGCACGAAGACGCCCTCGCTCGGCGGCACGTCGGCGCCTGTCACCAGATGCAGCTCCACCTTGCCCCGAAAGTGGGTCTTCACCGTCTCCAGCAGCAAATCGCCGCCCTTGCGCGGGAAGTCACCGCCGACGAACAACACGTTCAGCGGCTTGCCGCTCTTCGGCTGCCGCTGTTGGGGGTCCGGAAAGCTCGAGAGCACGGTGCCAGGGTGCAGCACCGTGACCTTGCTCGCGGAAACTCCGTAGTGATCGACGAGTGAGTCTTTGGCCCACTGCGACCAGGTCGTGAAGGCGGCGGCGCCGCCCATGACGCGGCTGTAGATCGCCTGCTTGACGCGCTCGACCGGCGCCGACTGCACGCTGTCGCGATAAGCGTGCGCCAGCTCGTCGTAGTTGATGGGCGTGGCGTCGAGCGAGAGCAGCGTCGGGATCTTCGCCATGTGCGGCCCCGCGAACAAGCTGACGCACTGCGTGTGCAAGAACAGCGCGTCGAGCGGCTGCCGGCGCTGCGCGGCCGCGATCTTGCGATAGGCGCGCTGGCTTCCTCGCAGCGTCCAGTTGCGACCGGCGAGCGGGATCTTCCCGAACGTTCCCGGCTCGAACGGCACCTCGATCCACTCGAGCTCGATGTCATCGCGATGAGCTAGGGCTTGCTTCAACCCCATGCCGTAGGCGACGTGCCCGAGGGCCTGTTCGATCACGAAACCGATGCGGCGCTTCATCTCGACATTGCCGATTAGACCCAAGTCGGTGGTGGCGCAAGCACCCCCTTTCGTCCACCATGCGCCCGAGCCATGCAGAGCGCGCTCTTGAATCAGCTGGGCCAGATCGTGCGTGAGGTCGCTGAGCGCGAGATTGCGCAGCGGTTTCTGAAGCTCGCCCCCAGCGACGTGATCGGCAAGCCCAGCGAGGAGGACCCGACTGACCTCGTGACCGCGGCCGATCGCGCGGCGGAGGCCGAGCTGACGTCGCGTTTGCCCGAGCTCGTGCGCGGATCGTTCGTGGTCGGCGAAGAGGCGGTCGCGGCGGACGCGAGCGTGCTCGAGCGCCTGCGTGGCTCGGCGCCGGTGTGGATCGTCGATCCGCTCGACGGTACCCGTAACTTCGCGGCCGGTAAGGGGCCCTTCGGTTGCATGGTGGCGCTCGCGCAGCAGGGGGCGCTGCTCGCGTCCGCCATCTACCTGCCCCTGACCGGCGAGATGTACCTCGCGGAGCGCGGGCGGGGCGCGTACCGCGACGGCGTTCGCATCGAGCCCCGCGCGCCGTCGACAGGGGTGCTCAGCGGTACGGTGTACGTGCGCTACATGCCCGAGGCTGGCGCCGCCGAAATCACGGCTCGCGCCGCCGCTCACGCGCAAAAGCCCGACGTGATGTGCGCCGCGCACGAGTACACCGAGCTGGCCAGCGGTCGCAAAGACTACGTGCACTACTACCGGCTGATGCCGTGGGATCACGCGCCGGGCGCGCTGCTGCTGCGCGAAGCGGGCGGCGTGACGCGCCACCCCGACGGGCGCGAGTACGACCTGTTCGATCGACGCGAGTCGACGCTGGCGTCACCCGACGCGGCAACCTGGCAGCGTGCTCGGCGCGAGCTCTTCGGCTGAGAGCTTTTCGGCTGAGCTTTTCGGTCGAGAGCTTTTCGGCTGAAGCTCCGCGTTGACGGAGCAGGGCAATCCGGGCGCCTCAGCTACCGAACCAGCGGCGCCAGAAGGGCCCTCCCGGCGGCGCCGGCGCTCCCGGAGCTGGCTGCGGCCTGGCGCGCTGCGCGGCCGTCTGCGCTGGCGACGCGGCGACGGGCGGAGGCGGCGCCACCGCGGCCGCGGGCGGCGCCGCGTCGAATACGGCGTCGAGCCCCCAATCGCTCGGGTTCACGAACTCGGCGCTGAGCGCGCTGTCGACGCCGCGCTTGTGGATCGAGGTGGGGGCGTCTTGCGCGTGGCCGGAGAAGTCGTGCAGGGCGTCGATGATGAGATCTCCCATCACCCCTTCGGCGTCGCGCTGCTCGGCGCGGCGTTCCTTGCCGCGCTCGCCGGCGCTGGCCTCGACCAGCTTGGCGATGTCTTGGTAGGTGACGGGCTTGCCGAGACGCAGCAGCACCGTTGCGAGGTCTTTGGCGAGCTCGCCTGCTTGCTGGTAACGCGCTTCGCGGTCTCGCGCGAGCGCCTTGGCGAGCACGCGCGCGACGTCATCTCCCACGTCGCCGCGGATGCCTCGAATGTCGGGGATCACCGCGGCCTGCACCTGCTGGAACGTTTCGACGTCGGTCTCGCCTTTGAAGAGCCGGCGGCCGGCCAGCATTTCCCACAGCAAGATGCCGGCGGCGAATATGTCGACGCGGCGATCCGCGGTCTTCCCGAGCGTGACCTCGGGCGCCAGATAGCCGAACTTGCCCTTCACGATGTCTTCGTCATCGGCGGTGAGGTGAGAGCTCGCCTTGGCCAGGCCGAAGTCCACCAGCTTGACCTCGCCGAAGCGCGTCATGAGCACGTTGTGCGGCGAGATGTCGCGATGGACGATGCCGAGCGCCTGGCCCTGGTGATCGGTGGCGTCGTGCGCGTAGGCCAGCCCTTCGCACACGTGCTGGGTGATCAGGCACGCCACCTCGACGGGAAGCTGGGGCTGCTGCCGCCGCTGCAGGTGCTCGAGCACGCCCTGCAGATCGGCGCCGTCGACGAACTCCATCACGATGAAATGCGCGCCCGCGGCCTGACCGATGTCGAACACTTGCACGCATTTGGAGTGGCTCAGGTACGCGCAGAGCCGCGCCTCGTCCAAGAACATGTGGATGAACTCGCGGTTCTGCGAGAGCTTGGGCAGCACGCGCTTGATCGCGACCTTCTTCCTGAAGCCCTCGATGCCGGCGCTCTCCCCCCGGTACACCTCTGCCATGCCGCCGGCCGCGATGCGCTCCAGGATTCGATAGCGTTGTTCGGTCATGCTCCTGCCAATCGTCGCCGGCCTCGGCGCGTCGGGTCAATCCGCTTTGGTCTCAGGAATGCTCGCGCAGCCAGCGCGCCCAGTCGTCAGCGGTCAGCTGCCTGCCAGTGCTGCGGGTGATCGGCTCGAGCGTCGTGCGAGCGAGCAGCTTCGACGTCGTCGGGTCGAGCACGATGTAGGTGGCGAGCGCGCGAACGCCGAAGCTCTCACGCAGTGCCTCGTGGCGGTCCCACCTGCCGACGTTGATGCGCACGCGTTCGAAGCGCTGCCGCAGCGTGTCGGCCACGACCTGTGCCTCGTCGAGCCTGGCCATCTCGCGGCAGTCGGCGCACCACGGCGCGACGAACTCCAGGAGCACAAGACGGCCCTCGCTGCGCGCGCACACCTTCGCGGCGCCGATGGCGTCGAGCACCTCGTCTTCGCTGCTCTCGTCCCACGAGTGCGCGGAGGGGATGGGCACGCCGCAGCCGAAGTATGCGCTACCGGAGCGCCTCGGCGGCTCGTCGTCGCGTGCGGGCAGAGAAGACTCGCTCGTGGAGCCGACGGGCGGGGACGCCGCCGCGGGCCGAGCTACGTCGACGGCGCCGCTGGTTGGCGTCTGGCCCTCGGCAGGAGCGCTCGCGCGGGGGCTCGAGGCGGCGGGCGCCGGGCTGGTTGTCGCCGGCTTGGTCTGTTGGCCGCACCCCAGCCCCAGCAGCGCCAACGGAAGCAGGGCTCCGACGCGGACAGTTTTGGTGTTTCTTACCAACACAGCTTCAGAGCCTCGAGGTGAAGAACGAGCATACATGAAAAAATTCAATTGGTTAGCAGCCAAGTGCGGCTCAAGGGCCCGGTTGACACGAAGGAGAATGGGGGTTAAGTCCTCCACGTCAACCCTGACGCATACGTTAGGGTGAGTGTGATACGAGGCAACGATGTCTTCCTCCCACCGTCACCTGACGCTCATCCCTGGCGAGCCCTTGGCTCCCGAGGTCGGGTCGCGTCCGGCGGAGGTGGTCGAAGAAGAGCTGCTGCAGGTCGGTGACCTGGCGCGCGCGGTGGGTAAGACGGTCCGGGCGATTCATCTCTATGAGGAGCTTGGCCTGTTGAAGGCCCACGAGCGGTCCAAAGGTCGCTATCGCTTGTTCACTCCCGATGCGGTGGTGCGCGTGCGCTGGATCGGCAAGCTGCAGAGCCTGGGCCTGTCGCTCACCGAGATTCAGGGCATCGAGCGGGCGCGCAGCGACGTGCGCTCGGCGCAGTCGGCCGCGGCGCGGCTCCGCGAGCTGTACGAAGCCAAGCTGCTGGAGACCCGAAGCAAGATTGAAGGGCTGCGAGCGCTCGAAACCGAGCTCGTAGCAAGCCTGGATTACCTCGCCGGCTGTCACACCGCCTGCGAGTCCGAAGTCAAAGTCGAGTGCTGCCCGAGCTGTGAGCGGCACCCCGAAACTCCCCCCGAGCTAGTTGCCGGAGCCAACGTCCACTGACATGACCCTCAAGTTCCCCATTTACATGGACAATCACGCGACGACGCCGGTGGATCCGCGCGTCCTCAGCGCGATGTTGCCCTACTTCACCGAGACGTTCGGCAACGCGGCCAGTCGCACCCACCCCTATGGCTGGACGGCGGAGGCCGCGGTCGATGACGCCCGCGACACGGTCGCTCAGCTCATCAACGCGGAGTCGGGCAAAGAGATCGTCTTCACCTCCGGCGCCACCGAGAGCGACAACCTCGCGATCAAGGGCGTCGCCGAGTACTACAAGGCCAAAGGCAATCACATCATCACCACGACCATCGAGCACAAAGCCGTGCTCGACTCGTGCAAACGCCTCGAGAAAGACGGCTTCGCCGTCACCTATGTCAACGTCGCCCCCGACGGGCGGGTCGATCCCAAAGCCATCGAAGCCGCCATCACCGACAAGACCATCTTGGTCTCCGTGATGCTCGCCAACAACGAGGTCGGCTCGATCCAGCCCATCGCGGAGATCGGCCAGATCACCCGCGCGCGCGGCGTGCTGCTGCACTGCGACGCCGTGCAGGGTCTGGGCAAAACCCCGTTCGACGTGCGCGCGATGAACGTCGATTTGGCCTCGCTCACCGCTCACAAGATCTACGGCCCCAAGGGCGTCGGCGCCCTCTACGTGCGGCGCAGCAAGCCGCGCGTGCGGCTCGCCCAGCAGATGGACGGCGGCGGTCACGAGCGCGGCAACCGCTCCGGCACGCTCAACGTGCCCGGCATCGTCGGCTTCGCCAAAGCTTGCAAGATCTTGATCGAAGAGGGCGCGTCCGAGGCTGAGAAGCTGCGCGCCCTGCGCGATCGCCTGTACGGCAAGATCACGAGCGAGCTCGACCACGTGATCTTGAACGGCTCCGCCGAGCACCGCCTGCCGGGGAACCTCAACATTTCCTTCGCCTTCGTCGAAGGTGAGGGCTTGATGATGGCGATCAAAGACGTGGCCGTCTCGAGCGGCTCGGCCTGCACCAGCGCCAGCCTCGAGCCGAGCTACGTGCTGCGCTCGATGGGCTTGTCGGAAGACATGGCCCATTCATCCATCCGCTTCGGTCTCGGTCGCTTCAACACCGAGGAAGAGGTCGACTACGTGGCGGAGCTCGTGATCGGCAAGGTCAAGCGCCTGCGCGACATGTCCCCTCTGTATGAGATGCACAAGGCCGGCATCGACCTCAAGTCGATCCAATGGGCGGCTCACTGAGCCCCTCCTTTTCGAAGATTCAGGAAACAGATCATGGCGTACAGCGAAAAAGTCATCGACCACTACGAGAACCCGCGCAACGTCGGCTCGCTCGACCAAGAAGACGACGCGGTCGGCACCGGGCTCGTCGGCGCGCCCGCCTGCGGTGACGTGATGCGTCTACAAATCCGCGTGAACGACGCGGGCGTGATCGAAGACGCCAAGTTCAAGACCTTCGGTTGCGGCTCCGCCATCGCCTCGTCCTCGCTCGCCACCGAGTGGATCAAGGGCAAGACGATCGACGAGGCCGCCACCATCCAGAACAGCCAAATCGCCGAGGAGCTGAGCTTGCCTCCGGTCAAGATTCATTGCTCGGTGCTGGCCGAAGACGCCATCAAGAGCGCCATCGACGATTTCAGGAAGAAGCGCGCCGCGAAGCAGGCTCTCGCCGGTCAGTGAGCGCGCCGCTACGAGGTCACGAGACGAAAGCCATGTCCGAAGCCGTCAGCATCCCAAGCCCCGAAGCCGCTCCCGCGCCGGTTCCCTCGAGCCGGCGACTGATGAGCATCGCCCCCGAGGCGGCCGCCTTCGCGCGCCAGAAGCTCACGCAGCGGGGGACGCCGAGCGCGGCGGTGCGCTTGGGCATCAAGGGCGGAGGCTGCTCGGGCTTTTCCTACGTGATTCAGTTCGACGACGAGCCGGCGCGTGAGCGCGACACGGTGTACGAGGTCGACGGCGTGCGGTTCTACGTCGACAAGAAGAGCCTCGTGTACCTGGCGGGGTCGCTGCTCGACTACGAGAAGACCCTGATGTTCCAGGGGTTCAAGTTCCGCAACCCGAACGAAGCCAGCTCGTGCGGCTGTGGCCACTCGTTCACGGTCAAGTGAGCCGAAGCGCGGGTTTCGGAGATACCGACGTGACGTCGCCGTTCGAGGTCTTGGGCGTGCCGCTGCTGTTCTCGCTCGACGAGCAAGAGCTCGCGCGCCGGCACCGTGACTTGAGTCGCGCCCTGCACCCGGATCGTTACGCAGGGCGCTCGGCGGGAGAGCGCCGCGAGGCGCTGAGCCGTGCCATTACCGTCAACGAAGCTTTTCGTAAGCTGCGTGATCCGATCTCGCGGGCCGAGGCGCTGCTCTTGCAGCTGGGCCGCGAGGTGAGCGAGACCAACCAGCCCAAGCCCGACGCCTCGCTGCTGATGCAGGTCATGGAAGAGCGCGAGGCGCTGTCAGCGGCTCGCCGCGCGGGCGATCGCGACCGCATCGAGGGCATCGCGGCCCAGGCGAGCGGTCGGGCCGAGGACGCGACGGAGCGTATGGCCGACGCCTTCTCCGAAGAGCCGATCCCGGTCGAGCAGGTGCTCAAGTTGCTCGGTGAGCTGCGCTACCTGCGCCGCCTGAAAGAGGAGGCGGGCGCCGCGCTCGACGAGCTATAAGCCTCGCCCTGCGTGCGTCTAGCTGAGCCATGTTACTCGACATTTTCGACCCCAAAGCTGCTCCCCGAGCCATCGGTATCGACCTGGGGACGACCAACTCCATCGTCGCCTACGTCCGCGAGGGCTCACCTGCGGCGCTCACGACCTGTGATGGCACCTCGCTGCTGCCGAGCGTCGTGCACTACGCGAGCAGCGGCGCCGTGCTCGTCGGCCGCGCCGCCAAAGCTCAGCTGACGCGCGAGCCCGAGCGCACCATCGCCAGCGTGAAGCGCTTCATGGGGCGTGACGCGAGCGATCCCGAAACCGAGCGCCTCGGCGCGTATCGCTTCTCCCAGCCGCGGAGCGGCGAAGAGGCGCGCAGCGTGCGCTTCGACGTGGGCCCTCGGGCGGTGACGCCGATCGAGGTGAGCGCGGAGATCCTGAAGAGCCTCAAGCAGAGCGCCATCGACCAGCTGCGCGCCGTCGGTGGAGCCGTCATCACCGTGCCGGCCTACTTCGACGACGCGCAGCGCCAGGCCACCAAAGACGCCGGGCGCCTCGCCGGGCTCGAGGTGCTGCGGCTGCTCAACGAGCCGACGGCGGCCGCGCTCGCCTACGGCCTCGAGCAGAAGCAAAACGGCTTGTTCGCCGTGTACGACTTGGGCGGCGGCACCTTCGACGTCACGATCTTACTGCTCGAAGACGGCGTCTTTCAGGTCAAGAGCAGCGGCGGCGACAGCGCGCTCGGCGGCGACGACATGGACCGCGCCGTCGCGGAGCGTCTATTGGAGCAGATGGGCGCCGGAGCGACGCGCCAGCCCGAGGTCATCGCCCTCGCGCTCTCGGCGGCGCGCGAGCTGAAGCACGCCCTGACCGACAGTGAGGAAGCCACGATCGAGCTGCCGGCCCAGGGCGGCGCCACGGTTCAGGCACGCCTCACGCGCTCCCAGCTGAACGAGCTGATTCAACCTCTGCTCGAGCGGAGCGGCAAGGCGTGCCGCCGAGCGCTGCGCGACGCGGGCGTCGACGCGAGCGCGCTCGACGGGGTGATCTTGGTCGGCGGATCGACGCGGGTGCCTCGCGTGCGCAGCTACGTGGCCGAGCTGTTCGGGAAGGAGCCTCACTGCGAGCTCGATCCCGAGCTGGTCGTGGCGTACGGCGCGGCGCTGCAAGCTGACCTGCTGACGCGCGACGACGGCGAGGTGCTGCTGCTGGACGTCTTGCCGCTGTCGCTGGGCATCGAGACGATGGGCGGCGGAGTCGACAAGATTCTGCCCAGAAATACGACGATCCCGGCGGGGGCGCGCGCTACGTTCACGACGTACGCCGACAATCAAACCGGCTTCGAGCTGCACGTCGTGCAGGGTGAGCGCGAGCTTGCCGCCGATTGTCGGTCTTTGGCGCGCTTCTCGCTGCGAGGAATCCCGCCGCTACCGGCGGGCATGGCGCGGCTCGAGGTCGAGCTCTCGGTCGACGAGAACAGCCTCCTCAAGGTGAGCGCCCGCGAGACGACGACCGGCATCAGCCAGCAAATCTCGGTGCAGCCGAGCTACGGCCTGACCGACGACGACGTCGAGCGCATGCTGCTCGAAGCGCTGGACCACGGCGAAGAAGACCTGGAGCGGCGGCGGCTGGTGGAGGCGCGTGTCGAGGGTGAGCGCCTGCTGCTCGCGACCCGAAAGGGCTTGGACAGCGACGCCGACTTGCTCAGCGGCAGCGAGCGCGAAGCCGTCGATCAGGCGCTCGCAGGGCTGCAGCGGGCGATCGAGACGGCCAAGACCGGCAGCGCCGTGCAGTCGGCCATCGACTCTCTCGACCACGTCACCCACGACTGGGCCGGTAGACGCATGAACCGCGCGGTCGCCCAGGCCATCGCGGGCCGGGCGGTCGCCGACTTGGAGAAGAGCGTGGAGCACGCGGCGGGCGTCGACGCGCACGTCGCCCGTCACCGCGGTCAAAGCCCTTGAGCCGTACTTCGAGAATCAAGCCGCATGCCTAAAGTTCGCTTCATCGACCAGGACCTCGAAGTGGACGTGCCGATCGGTACGTCGCTGCTCGAGGCCGCGCGTCAGGTCGACGCGCCGGAGGGCAGCGCCTGCGGCGGCGTCTGCGCCTGCAGCACCTGCCACGTCTACGTCGTGGAGGGGGCCGCGCTGCTCAGCGAAGCCGACGAAGACGAGGAAGACATCCTCGACAAGGCCTTCGACGTGCAGATGTCGTCTCGCCTCGGCTGTCAGGCGAAGCTGCAGCGTGACGGAGTCGTCACGCTGCGCATCGCCAAAGAATCACTCGACGCGTTCTACAACGAGCACCCGGATCATCCGCGTCCGTAGCGCGGGCGCTGCTCGCGCGGCGGCAAGGAGCGCCGCTTTGCCGGGCGCTCCTGCGCGCGTGCTCGCGCCGGCGCGCCGCGGCGTCAGTCGAGCAGAGCGGGGTCGAACACGTGCGGGGCGCCGTGGCCAATGGCGGCCATGGCATGCTGCACGTAGTCGATACGAATGGAGGGCGACGCGAGCTGCTGGGAGAAGCCGCCGACGACGAGCTTCGGATCTTTGCAGGCGTAGCAGCCTGCTTCCGACCATTGCGCGCGCAGCAAGAACCCCATCAAGTCACGCAGCTGAGCCACGTCGCGCTCGACGGGCATACCGCGCGCCTTCTTGATGGAAATCATGGCGTTGAGCGCTTCGCCCACGCCCGCCGTAGCGGTGTTGTGTGGCGGGAACAGGTCGCTCATACCGTAGCCGCCGATGAACGCGGGCTCGACGCTCGTCTCTCGACTCATGATGAAGCGCTGGCGCGAGCTCACGTAGTCGATGCAAAGCCGTTCGTAGGCGTCGTGGCGATGCGAGGTGAGCGCGGTGCGAGCCGCCAAACAGTGCCACCCCTCTTCGAGGAAGAAGAAATCGCGCAGCGGCTCCGGCCAGTAGGGGCCGCCATAGTACGTCATGCCGCGATCGATCGCGGCCTTGAGCTTGGCTGCGTCGGGGAGCGGCTCGGCGGCGGTCCCCTCGAGCTCGGTCAGCTGCTGCTCGAGTAAGATCAGCGAGAGCATCGCCTGACCGGCGGCGTACAAGATCTCGTGATCGCCCTCACCACGCGCGGTCTTCAGGTTTACGGCGGGATAGAAGCTGCCGTCGTCGCGCTGCATGCGGAGCATCAGCCGCGCCAAGCGACCGATGAGCTGGTCGTTCTCGTCACCGGCCAGCTCGCGGCAGCGCAAGAGGGCGAGCAGCGGCAGCGCGCTGCGACCGAGGCCATAGTCGCCGTCGGAGCTCAACGCGGAGACGTCGCCCATTTCCTGTTCGTGCGGTCGGAACGCGCCCAGCGCGCGGCGAACCGTCGTGCGTACGCGCTTGCGCTCACCCAGCTCGCAGAGGGCATAGGTGGTGCCAGCTTGGCGCGGCAAGTTGAGCGTCGCGCGATCCTCCTTGCCCGTCACGGGATCGAGCGCGTAGCGGAACGTGCCGTCGCGCTCTTGCGCTTCGGTGATGTAGCGCTGCGCAGCGGCCACCGCTGCTTCTACGGCCATGGCGCTGAAGGCGGGCGGCGTCGAGCGCGTCCGCGTCAAGGGATGCACGCCCTCGCCGTCACCGGCGATGCTCAGCGTTTCGATGCGCAAGAAGCCATCGATGCCGCGTCCTTCCGCGGCGGGCGAGCTGCCGAGCAGCTTCCTCACCGCTTCGGCAGAGAAGCCGTAGGTCATGTCGGGAATCGACGGCATCGGTTGGTGCTCGGCGAAGACGTCGTTCAGCGTGAGCTGCCACGCGGGCAGACAGCGCTGCTCCTCGCACACGCCGTCGAGCCCGGGGCGCACCTCGAGCGCATCGAGGAGCGGGAAGGTCCGGCTCAGGGGCTTGACCGCCTTCACGAGGTCGAGCACGACGCGCGAGCCCGGCCGGGCTTTGCGCGAGAGCAAGCGACTCAGCGAATGGCGTAGGGCTCTGCTCGAGGTCTCTTGCAGGCACACGGACTGCGCGCCGCCGCGTCGTGACACGTAAGCGACGAGCAAGGTGAGGCGATCGCCGTCGATGGGGCTGGCGCATTCTGCGGCGCCGGCGCCTGCCACCGTGCGCCGCGGCCGGCGCGGGCGGCGCTGCAGGTGCTCTTCCAAGATCTCGGTCAGACCCGAGCTGAGCGCAGAGTCGGCCTGGGTGATGGGCGCGGCTTGCGCGGCGCTGCTGGCGAGCGGCAAGGCGAGCGCCGCCAGCGTGGTGAGCAGCGCCGCCCCGGCCCCGGCGCGCCGTACGGCGTGGCTCCGGCGCGGCAGCGTCCGGACCGCGCCCCAAATCGCGATCGGTAGCGTGAGCAGGGCAACCACGGCGGCAGCGATGGCGATGCCGCTCGCCACCGACGGTCCGAGGCGCAGGTACAGCTTCGACACATAGATGGCGGCTGCCGCCATTGCCCAACCGACGCACAGAAACGTGAGCGCCGACGCGACCGTCAGCGCCCGCCAGCTCCACAGCAGCCAGAGCGGGCGACCGAGCAGCGCGAGCGTCGCCGTGACGACGTGGAGCCCAGCGAGGAGCGAGAAAACGATCGCGAAGCTCGACCCGGACTGCCAGGGCAGGGTCGACGCGGCAAAGCCGAAGATGATGGCGTGGCCGAGGCACGTCGCGGCGAGGCCGTAGCGGGGCAGGGTAAGTGGCGTTTCGCTCATGCGGGGGCGCATTCTTCCGTCGGCTGCGGCCGGAGTGCCAGCTCAGAATGTCGAGGCGCGGGCCGAAGCGGTGGAGGACCTTGTTGCTGCAATTGGCCCGCATTACGTTGGCAGGGTTGGGACAGGTGAACGGCAAAAAGCGCATCCTGATCGTCGAGGACGACGAGAGCATTTCGCTCGGCCTGCGTATGAACCTCGAGGCCGAAGGCTATGAGGTCGAGGTCGCGGTCGATGGCGAGGAAGGGCAAGCGCGCGCGGCCGAGGGCGGCGTCGACTTGGTGATCTTGGACGTCATGCTGCCCAAGGTAAACGGCTTCGAGGTGCTGCGCCGGCTGCGCGCGAAGGACGCGGCGGTGCCGATAATCATGTTGAGCGCGCGCGGCGCCGAGATGGACAAGGTGATGGGCCTCGAGCTGGGCGCGGAGGACTACATCACCAAGCCGTTCGGCTTGGCCGAGCTCTTGGCGCGGGTGAAGGCGGTGCTGCGACGCGACGGCCTGAGCCGCAAGCGCGTCGAGATCGTGGTTCAAGCCGGCAAGCTCACGATCGACTCCGGCACGCGCCAGGTGAGTCGAAACGGCGCACCCGTCGAGCTCACGGCGACGGAGTTCGATGTGCTCTGGTGCTTGGTCGAAGCGCAGGGGCGGGTGCTGTCGCGCGAAGAGATCCTGACTCGGGTGTGGGGAGCCGGGCATCACGGCACGCTGCGCACCATCGACAATTTCTTGCTCCAACTGCGCAGCAAGCTCGAGGAGGATTCGGCGGAGCCCGAGCACCTGCTGACGGTTCGCGGCGTGGGTTATCGGTTCAAGGTCTGAGGCCAGGGCCCCGCCAGCGCGCCCGCGTGGTCTGGCCCCGCGTTCCCAGCGCAGCGCCGGAAAGCCGCGCCGGGCGACGCACCCTCGGGGCCCCCGAATGGCTAGGACCGCACGCGGAGTTGGGTTAACACCCCCGCCGTGGATCAGAACCTGCTGCGCTCCTACTTTGCGACCGTCTACGAGCTACCCGGCGAAAGCGGCGTGACTCGCGTCTCGATGGACGGAGAAATAGTTAAAGATGTCGCGGCGTTACCGCCGTTGCTGCGGCAGCGCTTCGCGATCCTCACCGCCTACAATCCGCGCTCGATGCTGCTGCCTCGCCGGATCAACGACGCGCGTCATCAGGTCATGCGCGACCTGCTCATCCTCGGCTGCTACCGGGTCGAGCACTGCGTGGGCTACGACGAGGAGCCGGAAGGGGTCTTCCGCGAGCCGGCCTGGGTGGTGCACGGCATCGCTCGCGATGAGTCCATCCACTTCGGCCATACCTTTCGACAAAATACGATCATTTACTGCCAAGACGCTCGCCCCGAGCTCATCGTTACCGACCCGACGTGCGACCACATCGGCAAGACGTTTCAAGGCAACTGGCGGGTCCGAGTCTGATCGGTACAATGCGGGCAGTGCCCTTGCCTCGCTGCGTTCGGCCCCTGCTCCTGAGCGTCGCGCTCGCTGCGCCGTTCGCCGTGGTGACGACGTGGGCTAGCTCGCTGGTGGCGCCGCTCGCGTCCAGCACCGCGGAGCTGCTGCTGCGCGTCACCGAGCCGCTCGCCGCGCCCCCAGCGACGCCGGTCGCGCCCCCAGCGACGCCGGTCGCGGCGCCGGTTACGCTCTCGTTCGAAGCCGCCAGCCAAGCTACGCGCAAGGGCGCGAAGGCGCCGAGCAAGAAGCCCGCCGCGCTGTTCGTTGGTGAAGCGACCGTCCTCAAGCTAGCGCAGTCGTCGGCGCGCCCGCGTGGCGCGTTCGTGCCCGCGACGGAGCAGCACCCGGCCGGGCTTCACCTGAGCGGCGTCGCAGCGCTCGGCATCGGCTTGCAAGACGGCGACATTCTGATCGAGGCGCTCGGCATGACGCCGCGCGCGCCCGAGCAAGTCATCGGCGCCATCATCGAAGCGCGCGCCAAACAAGCGCGCTTCCTGAGTGGCACCGTCTGGCGGGCGGGCCAGACGTTTCGGATCACCGTCGAACAGCCGTACCTGCGCGAGCCGGCTTGAGCGCTGGCGCGGCCGTGCGCGCGAGAGAGGGAAGCGGGAGAGAGAGAGACAACAGGAAGGGTGGAAGGGTGGAAGGGTGGAAGGGTGGAAGGGTGGAAGGGGAGAGGCTTGGCGGAGCGCCGGTGGGGGTGCTGCGCGCGGGCCGCAGCTTGACGTGGGAGAGGGGTGGGGCCATGGTGCGCGAGAAATGGCTCGCACCGTCCATTGCGTGAAGCTCGACCAAGACCTCGATGGGCTCGAGAAGGCGCCGTTCAAGGGTGACCTCGGGCAGCGCGTGTTCGACAACGTGTCGGCGCAAGCGTGGCGCGGTTGGCTCGAGCACTCGAAGATGCTGATCAACGAGTACCGGCTGGATCTGACGAGCGAGTCAGGCCAGCGGCTGTGGATGACCGAGTGCGAGAAGTACTTCTTCGGCGAAGGCTCCGCCGCCCCCGCCGAGTTCAAGCCCGTCGGCTGACGGCGGGGCGAGAACGAGAGCGAGAGCGAGAGCGAGAGCCACAGGAAGGTGGGAAGCCGGGAAGGGGAGATGGGGATCGCGTGGCGTGTTGCAGGGCTAGCCCCAACCCTGCTCCGCTGTTGCGAGCGCCCTAGCCACTCAATCACGGCGAGTCGCGCGCGCCCCCTTCCACTCTTCCACCCTTCCTGTTTGCCCCTCTCGCCCGCGCGGTGTCGTTACGGCTTGTGGGAGAGCCGCAACGAGCCGCTCGAGTGGGAACGGGGCCCTTGGGACGTGGGGGGGCGAGAAGGGTGTAGCGAGGGCGCTTTGGCGCCGGAATCTTCGGCGAATACGACCAGGTTTCGCCCCGCCGACTTGGCTTCGTAGAGCGCCGCGTCGGCGCGCGCCATCCAGCTCTTGCCCGTGTCGCCCGGGCCGAGCACGGCGACCCCGATCGAGCACGTCACGCTGAAGTGCTGGCTGCCCTTGCTGAAGCCGATCTCCGCGATAGCTTGGCGGACCCGGTCCGCGCGCTGCCGCACCGCGTGCGTGGAAGAGTCGGGCACTACCACGACGAACTCTTCGCCGCCGTAGCGAGCCACGAAGTCTTCGCGTCGCAAGAAGTTTCTCACCAGCGTATCGGCGACGCGCCGGATCACCTCGTCACCGATCGGGTGTCCGAAGCGATCGTTGACCGACTTGAAATGGTCGACGTCGATCATGAGCAGGCACGGCATCGCGTTCATCAGGAACGAGAGGTCGGCGACGCGCTCGAGCTGCGAGTCGAGCGACGAGCGGTTGTGCAGCTGCGTCAGCGGATCGAGCGCGGCGCTCTCGCGCGCTTCATGAAGCTCCGCCTTCAGGCTCTGAATCTTGTCGCTCAGCACGAGCAGCTGCTCTTGCTGCACCTGCTTGCGCTGCTCCATCACGTCGCTGACGACGTCGACCACCGCCTCGGCCTCGCGGCGGATGACGTCGGCGTCGTTGCCGCCGAACGCCGCCACGAGGTTGCCGAGCTGTGCGGCGACCCGCGCGTCGGCCGCGCGGTCTTCGCCCACCGTTCGCGTGAGGCAACGGGCGAAGGCGTGGACCGCTTCGCGCAGGTTGGTGACGCTGGAAGAGACGTACTCGCGTTCGTGCGCGCGGTGCGCGATGAAGTAGCGACGCGCGCCGCCGAAATCGCGCTTGGGTGGTCCGCCCTCGACGTCCGAGCGCTCGCCCATCGCGAGCTTGCGCGCCCAGCCGTCGCTCTCGGTCCGGGTGTCTTCGGCCTGCACGCTATCGGTATCGAAGGCGTGCTCGCCGAACGCGCGCAGCATGGCCACGACCGTGTCGATGGCGGCATCCAGATCTCGCCCCTGGTTGCTCGGCGCCTCGCCGGCGCCCGCCTCGGGGGGCCCAGCGGCCGGTTCGATGGCGGGGGCGCTCTTCTTCCAGAACATGACCTAAAGCTGCTAACGGCCCCATTTCGCCGAAGTTCAGGAAAACTTGGGGTGTGTTGCCCCAAGGCGCCCCTTCAGATCGACGGCGATGGGCCGTTTGAGGACCAGAGGCTCCAGGCGCTTGCTGCCCCGCACCACCGATTCGCTCCGATTGTCGTCCAATCCCCCTATCGCGGAGCGGGCGGGGCGTGTGCTCGTCGTCGAGCCCGAGGAGGCGCGCCGCGACATGCTGCGGCAACTGCTCGATCAGGAGGGGTATGACTCCGTCTTCCTTCCGGATGGGGACGAGCTGCTCCGCCTCACGGCCGAGTACGAGCCGGATCTGATCTTGCTGGCGGCCGACATGCCGGGCGTGAGCGGGCTCGAGCTGGTGGGGGACTTGAGGGCGATGGACCCACGTCAGCACCATCCGGTGATCTTGCTCGGCACGGTGGCAGACGAAGACGAGGTGGCGCGGGGTTTGCTCGCAGGCGCGGACGACTTCGTGCCGGACGCGGAGCGCCTGCAAGAGCTGCGCGCGCGCATCCGCGTCCAGCTCCGCAACAAGCGCTTCTACGACGCGCTGGAGCGTGTCCGCAACGAACGCGACACGCTGCGGAGAGACTCGCAGACCGATCCGTTGACGGGCCTGCTCAATCGTCGCTCGCTACAGGGCGAAGTGTCGACCCGCTGTGAAGCGCGGGAGCGCTTTGGCGTGATGTTCATGGATCTGGACCATTTCAAGTCCGTGAACGATCGCTACGGGCACGAGATGGGCGATCGCGTGCTCGTCGCGGTCTCGGCCGTGCTCAAGACCGCGCTGCGGCCTGGCGACGTGGTCGGCCGATACGGCGGCGAAGAGTTCGTGGGCATCGTAGCGGGGGCAGGGCCGGAGTCGGCGCGCTTGGTGGCGGAGCGGCTGCGACGCGCCATCGAAACCATGCTGCCGCCCAAAGGCGGGCCCCCCAAGCTCACTATCAGCATCGGCTGCACCGTCTTCGACCCTCGTCAGAGCGAAGAGAGCCCCGACGAGCTGCTGCATCGAGCCGACATGGCCCTCTACGCTGCCAAGCGCACGGGCCGCAACCGTGTGGTGCTGGTGACGCCGGGCCAGAGCATCCCCGAAGCGGTCGAGCAAGACTTGCGCGGGCCCGCGAGCGTGAACATCCCGTTCACGACTCCGCCGGAAAGCCCGCAGACCAGCGTGTTACCGATCGGCGATTTGCCCGTCGTGCCGCTGGAGAGGTTGCGATCGGGATGAGCGCCGTCACTTCGCTCACGTTGCCGCAGGCAGGCGACAGCGAGAGCCGGATCGCGCCCAGCGACAGCGAGCGCCAGGTGATGCCGAGCGACGCTCGGAGCCAAGTCGTGCCGAGTGAGCCTCAGAGCCAGGCCGCGCCGAGCGCCTCTCAAAGCCAGGCCGCGCCGAGCGACGACGCTAGCCCGTCTGCCCAAGATCCGAGCATGAGCGAGCTCGAGCGCGAGCTCGTCAAGCGCCTCAAGACGGGCCGCGCCGCGTTACCGGTGCTGCCCGCCGTGGCGCAGTCGGCCATTCGCTTGGCCAACGATCCCGACGCGCGCATCAGCGAGCTGGCGTCGCTAGTCGACACCGATCCGCCGATCGCGGCGCGCTTCATGTCGGTCGCCAACAGCGTGATCTACTTTCGGGGCTGGGTGACCAGCTCCACCCAGTCCGCGATCGTGCGGCTCGGCCTCGCGAGCACGCGCGATTTGCTGTTTCAGGTCGTTTACGCCAGCACCTCCGGCGGGCTCAAGCGCTACCAAGCCGCCGTGCAAGACTCATTTCGGCGCAGCGTGATCGCCGCTCACGCCGCTCGTGTGGTCAGCCGCGAGCTGTCGATCGGCAGCGACTACGACTACATGTGCGGGCTGCTGCACGACATCGGCGAGGCGCGCATCTATCGCGTCCTCGACAGCGTCAAGCTGCCTGCCGACGCCAAGCAGGTAGCGGCTCTGGTGCGCAAGTACCACGAGAGCGCAGGCGCAGAGGTAGCGATGGCGTGGAAGCTACCGACCGAGATCGTCGACGCTTGCGCGGCGCATCACGATCCGGCCGCGGCCGCGACGCCCCACGTGCGGCTGGTGATGATCGCCGATTGTATCGTGAACGCGCTCGACGCCGAAGCAGGCCGAGGGCCGGGCGAGAGCGATCAGGAGCCCTTCGACCGGCTGCTGGTCGATCCCAGCATCGCTCGGCGGCTGATCGAAAAGACGCGCCCCTTCGCGGCCCACGGCGTCAAAATCTGAGCGCCGACTCTCGCCTGGCGAGCTCCCCGCCTCCCCGCCTCCCTGTTGCATCCATCTCGAGCCGCTCCGCGCGACCCATGGCCGCCACGTGAGCGCTGCAGAAGGGGCTGCGCTGGGGGCAGCCCCTCTCTCGCTCAGACGGTGCGCAGATCGCGCTCGTTCCAGCCCATGAGGTAGAGCAAGGTGTCGAGCCGCTCGTGGTGGTTGAGAGAGAAGCTGGCGACTTCTTGCAGCTTGGGCTTCGCGCGGAAGGCGATGCCGAGGCCGGCTGACTGCAACATCAAGATGTCGTTGGCGCCGTCGCCGATGGCGATGCTCTGCTCGAGGCGACAGCTGTAGACCTGGGCCATGTCTTTGAGCACCTGCGCCTTGCGCTCGCTGTCGACGATGGCGCCGCGCACGCGGCCGGTGAGCTTGCCGCCCTCGACCTCGAGCTCGTTGGCGAAGGCGAAATCCAAGCCGAAGCGCTGCTTGAGCACGTCGACGAAGAACGTGAAGCCGCCGCTGACGAGGCCGATCTTGTAGCCGAGGCTCTGCAGCTTCTTCACCCACAGGTCGGCGCCGGGCGTGAGCTCGAATTTGTCGATCAGCGTCTTGGCGCGCTCGAAGGGCAAGCCCTCGAGCAGCTTCACGCGCTCGGTGAGGGCGCCCTTGAAGTCGATTTCGCCGCGCATCGCGCGGGCGGTGATGGCGGCGACCTGCTCCTTCACGCCGACCAGCTCTGCCAGCTCGTCGATGAACTCGCCCTTCACGAACGTGCTGTCGACGTCCATACACACGAGCCGCTTCGTGCGGCGGAAGATGTCGTCTTTTTGCACGGCGAGATCGACGCCGAGCTCCATGCCGAGGCGCAGCAGCTCGCCGCGCAAGGCCATCAGCTCGGCGGGGCGAAAATCAGTGCCCGGATCCAGATCGGCGATCAGCTCGAGGCCGTTCAGCTCGACGTCCGACAGCGAGCGGATCTCGCGGATGTTGATGCGCCGCTGCGCCATGAACTTGGTGATCTCGGCCGTGGCGCGGCCGTTCGAGAGCGGGCCGAGCAGCGTGACCGCGATCGCGGGCGCTTCGGCGGCTGCCTCCGCCGCTTCGGGCGCGTGCTTGAACGGGGTCACTTCGAGGCGCAGCCCGAGATCGGCCGCCGCGAACAGAATCTTCCGGAGCGCGTACGAGTTCTTGGGCAAGTCGACGATCGCCGACAACATCAGGTAGCCATTCAAGACCGACTGACCGATGTTGATCAGCGCGGCGCCCTCTTGCGCGATGATCTCGGTCAGCCGCGCCGTGACGCCCGGGCGGTCAGCGCCGGCGATGTGGAGCACGAGGCGGTCGGGGTGCTCGGTGTGGGTCATGGGGCCGCTTAACATGCCGAGGCCGCGGTGCGCCGCAACGATTTGCAGGTCTCAGCGCACGAGAGCCCACAAACTCACGATTCACGGCAGCATCGGGCCTTGCGCTCCGCGCGAGCGTAGCCGAAAGTATCCGGCTCGTGCAGCACCGCATGACGCGAGTTTTTCGGCGTGAGAGCGGCAGGCCAGCGCTAGGGGGCCTGCTCGTCGTTGGGCTGTTATGGGGTAGCCCGCTCTCCGCTCAGGTCCCCTCTGTCCCGGCCGCCGGCTCGCCCGCAGGGTCGAGCGTCCAGGCACCGGCCACGCCAGTCGCCCCTCCCGCGGCGGCACCGCCCGCGGCCCGGAGCCCTGCCGCACCGGCGCCGCTCGCGCCGCCACCCAGCGTCGCGCCTGCGGCTGCGCCTTCGGCGTCGGTCGCGCCCGAGCCGTCGGGGGAGGGCGGCGCTGGGGGGGCCTCGGCAGAGGTTGCCCCGTCTGCAGAGCCAGTCGTCGTCGAGCCTCCCCCCGCCGTGACCGCGGAGCCGAGCGCGGTGCCGCCACCTCCTCCGCCCGAGGCCGAACCGGAATCGGAGCCCGAGCCGGCGCCCGTCCCCGCCTTCGCGGTCAAGCTCAGCGATAGCGCCTTGTTCTCGCTGCGGGCGTCGCTGGGCGGCAAGTCGCCGGACGTGCGGGCGCGCGAGGCCAGCGAGCAGCTGAAGCGTGCCTTCGACACGGAGACGACGAGCGACGTGGGCGTGGTGCGGCGCGGTGACGTCGCGCTGCTCATGGTCGGCAAGACGCCGATCGTCGAGCTCAGCGAGGAAGAAGCTGAGCTGGCAGGCGAGACGTCGCTCGACGTGTACATCGCTCGCACCGCCTGGGCGATTCAGCACAAGCTGGTGTCGGATCGCAAACGCGCCGCCATCGCGCAGAGCGCGTTCTCGTTCTCGCTCGTCGTATTTCTCGGCCTGATCGCCTTCTATTCGATCCGAAAGCTCGGTGAGCTGATGGATCGCGCCCGGGGCTGGCTCGAGGGGCGCAGCGACCGTGACCTCTCGGTGCGCTTTCAGGGCATCGAGTTCGTGAGCCCGGCCGTGCTGCGCTCCACGGGCGTGCTCGGGCTCGGCACGCTGAAATGGCTGGCGCAGCTCGGCGTCGCTTACACGTGGCTGGTCGTCGTCCTGTCGCTGTTCGACTCGACGCGAGGCTACACGCAGAGGCTCACTGGCTTCGTCGTCGCGCCGCTCTCGCAGCTGATGACGCGCTTGGCGATGGCGCTGCCGCTGCTGGTGGTGGCGATCCTGGCGTCGCTCGCGGTCTTCGTGCTGGTGCGGTTCATCGGGCTGTTCTTCGCCAGCATCGCGCGCGGCGAGACGTCGTTCGGTTGGCTGCCGAGCGACCTGGCAGGGCCGACCAGCGTGCTGCTCCGCGGAGGCATCATCATCGCGGCGCTGGTGTTCTTGGCGCCGGTGGTGACGGGCGAAGACGACGGCGTGCTGGGCCGCGTGGGCGTCATCTCCCTCGTGGCGCTCGGGCTCGCGGCCACGCCGGTGCTGGCGACGGGTACGGTCGGGGCGATCTGGCTGTATGGGCGTCGCTTGCGCGTGGGCGAGTTCGTCGAGCTCGGAGCGTATCGCGGTCGAGTAGCGCAGCTGAATTTGCTCGAGCTGCGGCTGCTCGTGACCGATCGCACCGAGCTGCGCGTGCCGCACCTCTTGACGCTGGTGCGACCGCTGCGCCTGCTGGGCGCTCGGCCGCGGCTCACGCTCGACCTCTACGTGCACGCCAGCTCATCGGTCACCGAGGTCCGCACGCTGCTGGCGACGGTGGCGGGTAAGGTCGGCTCGGAGCCGAGCGTGGAGATCGTGTCCGCCAACGCGGACGCGATTCGCTTCCGCGTCGCCGCGACCTGCGAATCGCTCGAGGCGCGCACCGCCTTTCACATCGCGGCGCTCGACGCGCTGTCGAGCGCCGGCGTCACGCTCGGGAGAGAGCGCGCGTGAGCGACGGCATCTGGCTGTTGCTCGGCCTGCTGTTGCTCGCCTATTTGGGCAGCAACCTGGTCGGCGGCCGCGCCATCCGCGGCTTCGGGTTGCCGTCGGGGTCCGAGTATTTGATGCTGGGCTTCGCGCTCGGGCCCCACGCGCTCGACGTGCTGGGTCGCTCACTGGCCCACACGTTCGAGCCGGTGGTGCTGGTCGGTACCGGCTGGCTGGCGCTCGTCATGGCGGTGGGCTACGTGCGCGTGGGCGACCGCTGGATCAACCCCGCCCGCGCTGCCATCGGCGTGCTGCTCGGCACCATCAGCTGCGGTGCAGTGGCGGTCGCCGTTTACGTCGCCGCGCCGCTGCTCGGGAGCTTCTCCGAGTTCTCCCGGATCGCGATGGCGCTCGGCATGGGAGCGTGCGCCTCGGCGACGACGCGTCACTCGGTGCGCTGGGTCGTCGAACGTCACGGCGCGCGCGGCCCGCTCGCCGACTTCGCCGCCGACGCTGCGCGCGCCAGCGCCATCGTGCCGCCGCTTGCGCTCACGGTCCTGTTCGCGTTCGCCCCCGGCGGCGCCTTGCCGAGCGTGCCCGTGGCCCTGCGGGTGGCGCTGACCTTGGTGTTCGGCGCCGCGATCGGGCTGATCGCGGCGCTGCTGCTGGGCCGCGATTTCCGTCGCGACGAGAGCTACGGCGTGCTGCTGGGCACCGGTCTGCTCGCGCTCGGCGCGGCTGATCGAGCCGGGCTCTCGCTGCTCGGCGCGACCTTCGCGATGGGCCTGATGCTCGCGGCTTCGCGCCACCGCCTCGAGATCAAGGCGATGCTGACCCCCACGGAGAAGCCGGTGCTCTTGCCGGTGGTGCTGCTCGCGGGCGCGTACGTGAACCTGAAGCTGCCGACGGAGGTCTTGATTTTGGTCGGCGTCGGGGTGGGGGCCAAGCTCGTCATCCGCGTGCTGCTGGGCGTGGCGCTCGGCTTCGGCCCCGCGCGCGGCACCGGCGCCGACTTCGGCGTGAGCATGCTGGCCTCGGGTGGCTTCACGATCGCGGCGGCGCTCGCGCTGTCGGCGCGGGTGCCCGGCACGACCGCCGACGCGGTGCTGCTGTTCGCGGTGGTTTCGACGCTGCTCGGCGAGTGGCTCGCGCCTGCGGCCCTGCGTCGCTCGCTCGATCGCGCCGGTGAGCTGCACGCGGTTGCGCCCGAAGAAATTGCCCGGCCCAGCGATGCGCCCGAGCAAACCCACCCCATTTCAGCCCGGGAGAGTCACGGATGAGCGGCCACGGTGGCGCCCAGAAAGGTCTCGCGACGCGGGCCGTGCAAGCCCTCGCGCTGGCGGTGTCGTTCGGCGTGCTCTACGCGCTCACGCACCTCACGCCGCAGCTCGAGTCGCGCCTCGGCACCATGATGGCCATCGGCTTCCTGGTGCTGGCGGGGACGCTCCTCAGCGAGCTGCTGGAGCCGATCGGCCTGCCTCACCTCTCCGGCTACCTGCTGGCCGGTATCGTCGGTGGTCCGCACGTGCTGCACCTCGTCGACCACGACACGGTCACGCAGCTCTTGCCGGTCAACACGCTGGCGCTGGCGTTGATCGCGCTCGCGGGCGGCGTCGAGCTCAGGGTCGCGACGCTGCGAACGGTCGCGAAGAGCCTCGCGTACGCCAGCCTCTTCCAGACGGTGCTCGTGTTGATCGGCATGGCAGGGCTGTTCCTGCTGCTCGCGCCGTTCATCCCCTTCGCCAAAGACCTGGACCGGGGGCCGCTCTTGGGCGTAGCGCTGCTGTGGGGCGCCTTTTGCGTCACGCGCAGCCCCTCGGCCTGTATGGGCATCTTGTCGCAGACGCGCGCGAAAGGGCCGCTCGCGACCTTTTCGCTCGGCTTCATCATGCTGTCGGACGTGGTCGTCGTGATGATGATCGCCACCGTCATCATGCTGGCTCGCCCGCTGATCACGCCGGGCGCGTCGATCTCGATGGACGACTTCAACGTGCTCGGCCACGAGATCCTCGGCAGCTTCTCGATGGGCACCACGCTCGGACTGCTCCTGGCGATTTACCTGCGGTTGGTGGGAAATCAGCTGATTTTGGTGCTGCTCGCGCTCGGCTTCGGCGTGACCGCGGGCCTGCGGTACGTGCACCTCGATCCGCTGCTCACGTTCCTCACCGCGGGCTTCGTGGTGCAAAACTTGTCGAACCAAGGCCCGAAGCTGCTGCACGCCGTGGAGCAGATGGGCAGCGTGGTGTTCGTGCTGTTCTTCGCCACCGCGGGGGCCGAGCTGGACGTGCCCCTGCTCAAGCAGCTGTGGCCGATCGCGCTCGCGCTCTGCTTCGGTCGCGTCGTGTTCACGTACGGCGCGGCGCGGCTGAGCTCGCGCATCGCCAACGATCCGCCCGTCGTGCGCAAGTGGGGCTGGTCGTCGTTGGTGTCGCAAGCCGGCTTGGCGCTGGGCCTGGGGGTGGTGGTGAAGAGCGCGTTCCCGACCGTGGGCGAGGGCTTCGGCTCGCTCGTGATCGCAGCCGTAGCCATCAACGAGATGGTCGGCCCCGTGCTGTTCAAGATGGCGCTCGACAAGACCGGCGAAACGGATCGCAGCGAGCCCGCCGGCCGCCCGTCGCTGCCGCCTACCGTGCCTGCTCACTAGCGTCAGGGGCCGTCGGCTTTGCCAACCTCGATCCAAGGCGCCGGCTGGCGCTGTGCGGCGGATGCTTAATTTATCTAATTATTACGGAGTTTTAGGGAAATCCGCGAATTCCCTACTTGTCCGATAGGAGATCAGTGTTAGGACCGACGGGCGATGGATCCCATCATTGCCGTGGCCGGGCTGTTCGTTGGCTTCGTGGTTGGCTTGACCGGTATGGGGGGCGGCGCGCTGATGACCCCGATCTTGGTTTTGCTGTTCAAGATCGAGCCGCTGGCGGCCGTGTCGAGCGACATCGTGGCGTCGATGATCATGAAGCCGATCGGCGGCGGCGTGCACTTCAGGCGCGGCTCGGTGAACAAGCAGCTCGTGAAGTGGCTGGTCATGGGCTCGATTCCATCGGCCTTCTTGGGCGTGATCTTGCTCAAGAACTTCGGTCAGGGCGCTCACCTGCAGGGCATCGTGAAGACCGCGCTGGGCGTGGCGCTGTTGGTGGTGGCGTTGGGGCTCGTGCTGCGCCCCTTGCTGACGAAGGCGCGAAAGCCGGGAGACAGCATGATGCCGCTACAAGTGAAGAAGGTGCCGACGCTGCTGATCGGCGTCGTCGGCGGCCTGATCGTCGGCCTCACCTCCGTCGGCTCCGGCTCGCTGATGATCATCTTGTTGTTGATGCTCTACCCGAGCTTCAAGCTCAGCGAGCTCGTCGGCACCGATCTGGTGCAGGCGGTGCCGCTGGTGGCTTCGGCGGCGCTCGGCCACATCCTGTTCGGTGACTTCCAGTTGTCGCTGACGGCCTCGATCCTGATCGGTGCCATTCCCGGCGTGTTCATCGGCGCGCAGCTGTCGTCGCGCGCCCCCGATCACATCATCCGCCCCGCGCTCATCATCGTGCTCTTGGCGTCGTCGGCCAAGCTGCTCGGGGCGAGCAATGGCGTGACGGCCATCGCCGTCATCGGCGCCGGCATCTCGATGCTGGCCTTGAGCCTTTCGCTGAGCGCCGCGCGCCGCAGGGCCGAAGCCGGTAAGCCGCTGGAGCTCGAGGGCACGGCTCGCCCCGCGCCCTGAATCACTCGGCGATCGACGAAGGCAGCGCGCCCGCTCGGCCTTCGAGAGGACCGCGCGTCATCGCCGGGTCGTCCCGGCGGAAGACCTGCGCGAAGACTACGAACGCCGCCCACAGCGCGGCCAAGTGGTAGAGCATCGCGGCGCCTCCGTAGCGGTAGAAGAGCTGGCTCGAAATCGGCGGGCCCAGCACCATCCCGGCGGCGTAGAACGCGTTGTAGATGCCGGTGGCGCGGTGGTACTCACGAGTGACGAGCCCCTGCAGCGCCAAGCTCAGCGGCGAGATGCTGGCGAGGGTCGCCCCCGCGATGAACACCGCGACGGCCATGCCGGAGAAGCCGTTCATCCACACGAAGCCGGCCACCATCGTGGTGCCCACCACCGCCAGCGCCCGCATCACCAGCAGGTGCCCGTAGCGATCGCCGAGCCGGCCCGCGAAGTTGATGGCGAGCAGCATGCCTCCCGCGAAGAAGAACGTGATGAGCTTGGTGAGATCTTCCGGGATCTGCTTCTCCTTCTTCATGAAGAGCGGCAGAAACAGCACGACGCTCGACTGGAAGTAGCCGTAGGCGAAGGTGGCGAAGCAAGAGGTCTTGATGCGGCCGATCAGGGCGCCGAGGGGCGAGGCTTCTCCGGCTCCGGCGAGCGTGCCGTCGTCGTCGGCCTCGTGGTGCGCGTCGGCGTTGCGATCGAGCTTGAAGAGCGTGAACAGCGCCGTGACCACCGAGATGGCGCCCGCCACCAAGAAGACCTGCTCGTTGGGCAGCACCTGCGCGGCCGCGAACGCGGAGAGCGAGCCGAGCCCGTAGCCGATCGCGATCGACATGCCGTAGATGCTGGTGACGAACGCTTTGATCTCGCGGCGGGCCCGCGCCACGAGGATCGTCTCGGACGAGACCCAGACCAGGACGGACGCGGCGCCGTCGACCAGGCGCAGCGCCGCGATCGCGCCGTAGCTCGGCGCGAAGGGGAACAGCGCCACCGTGGACGCATAAATGAACAGCGCTCCGACCAGCACGCGCTTGGCGCCCAGCTTGCCGACCAAGCTGCCGGAGGCGACGGCCGTGATCATGATGCCGGCCGCGAACCAGGCCGCTAGCGAACCGATGTCGGTCTCGGTGTAGCCGCGCGCGGTCAAGAAGACCGCGATCACGCTGATGGCCATGCCGTAAGCGGTGCCCAGCCCGAGCGTGGCCAGGTAGATGCTGATCACGTTCGGATCGTTGATTCTCTTCAGCATGGTCGGTGCGAGCTCCAGATACAGCGACGCCCGGAAGCCGTGTGGGCTCCCGGGCGTTTCGTAGCACGGCCTGGTGGCGCTGCTTATTCCGCGGCGGCCGCGTACTCGGCCTTCTCGGACTTGAACAGCGGCAGCACCGTGCCCAGCTTGGCCTTGGCGGCGCCGAGGGCGGCCTCCGCGGCGCTCGGGGCCTTCTCTTTGGCGATGCTGAGCAGCTCGACCGCAGCTTCGCGCGCGAAGGCGGCGGCGGCTTGCGCCTTCTCCGGAGCTTCCGAGCCTGTCTTCAGCGCCAATTCGCGCGCGGCCTTCAGCAGGCCTTGCGCCTGGATGGTCAGGATCTCGAGCTTGCTCTTGCCGTAGACCTTGGCGACCTCGTGCACCAAATCGGCCGCGGTGTGCGCGGCGGCGTGGCCGGGGAGGTGCAGCGGCGCGGCGTAGCTTCGGTTTTGCTTCAAGAAGGCTTGCACCATCTCGATGGTGAGACCCGTCTCTTGCAAGGCCTTGTCGAGCTCGGCCTGCGCCGCCTGCTTGGCCTTGAACAGGTACATCTGCACGCGGCTCTGGAAGTTGACGGCGCCGTCGCCGCTCGTCTCGACCGCGCAGAAGATCGTCCCGGGATAACGCTCGGTGATCAGCGACTGCACGCCGTCGGACACGCTGGAGCTGGGCATGCAGCCGAAAGGCTTCACGCTCAGCGTCATGGTCGCCTTGCTCTTGACCACGTTGAGGATCAGCTTGCCGACCTCCATGTGGCCTTCGCCGCCGCGCAGATCGTTGTTGTAGAAAGGCGCCGCGACGTCGGCCACCATGTCCATGTCGGGCAGGTGGTAACCGTAGAAGCCGCCGGCGTAGGCGAAGGTCTGGAAGGCGGCGCGTAGGGCCTTGTCACCCGCCCAGAGCCCGATCTTGCGCACGAACACGCCGTACTCACCGGCGTCGGCCAGGCCCAGCTTGGCGTTGTCGGCGCCGCGCAAGAGCGCGCGGTTCTTGGTGTCGAAGCGGACCTCCCAAATGTTGTAGAGGATCCACGCCGTCACGAACTGGATGTCGCACTCGGCGCCTTCCTTCTCGAGGAAGCGCTGCAGCTGGTAGTTGCCGTCACCCTCCGTCGTCATGGCCCAGAACTCGCCGATGATGGCGACCTTGGGCTTGCAGCGGGTGCGGTCGACCTCGACCTTCTTGAACAGCTCTTTGCTCTTGAGCAGCGCGAGCAAGATGCTCTGCTTGTTGAGCAGCGCGTCGTAGCAAATCTTCTTGGCCTCTTCGCAGGCCTTGTCGGTCGCGCCGGGTACGACCTCGTAGGGGCGCAGGCGGTAGCCGATGCCGTTGATCACGTCACCGGCGATCAATCCCTTGAGCATGCCCATGAAGAAGGGGGCGTTCAGCTCGAGGCCGCTCGCTTCGCCGGTGGCTTGCGACAGGCCACCTTGCTGCTGGAACAGCATCACGCGGAAGCCGTCGAAGCCCGCGTCGCGCAGGGCCTTCCGGTACTCCGTCACGTACATGCCGAAGCGACAGGGGCCGCAGGCGCCCGCGGTCAGAAACACGTACTTGTCGACGATTTCCTTGGTCGAGACGCCGCGCTCGTCGCGCAGGTACACCAGGTATTTCACGAGGTTACCGACCGTGAAATAAGTCGGGTTACACTGCCCGCGGTTGCCGAACTCCTTGCCGGCGCGCAGCGCGTCGTAGTTTGGCGCGTCGAGGGGGACGGTGTTGTAACCGAGGCTCGTGAACGCGCCCGACACCAGGTAGTCGTGCGCCATCGTCAGGCCGCCGATCAGCAGCGTGATCTTGCTCTTCTCCGACTTGGTGAACTGCAGGTTCGCCATGTCCTCGAGCCAGCGCTGCTCGATTTCGAGCCCGAGCTTTTCGCGCTCGGCGTCCTCGAACTTCTTCAGCTCAGCGTCGATGTCGAGCATCACGTCCTGCCCCACGAGGGGTAGGCTCTTCTTCTTCCCACTGCTTTCGAGGTCGATGTGCTGGGTCATGCTAGGGCTCCCTGTCCTGACACGGGCGTCAGTCTAGCCCCAGGCCTAGGCCCGAAAGCAAGCATTCCCGCGATTTTTCTGGGCTGACACTCATGTCAGTCCGTCGGCAGCGGCAAATGGCGCGAAATGGCGCGGGGCGGCTCGGCGCCGGGCATTTCTGGCCCGGAATGTGGGAGGGCGAGCAGAGCGCCTGCCCGAGCGCGGCCGGTCCCGGTCTCGTGTATGCATGACGGAAACCACGCTATGTCGCGCCTCGCTTTGGGTTTGCTGATCACCACTCTCTCGAGCCTCAGCGCGTGTGAGGCAGGGCGCGGCAGCAGCGCAGGTGCGCCCGCTACGCCCGCTACGCCCGCTTCGCGTCCGCCGCGAGCGAAGAGCGAGCCAGGGTGGGGGCCGAGCAGCGTTTGCGCCTTCCAAGGGCCGCTTGCGCTACCGCCGGCGGACGCGAGCGGGCAGATCGCGGTACCCCCGAACCACCCGCTCATCGGCTACGTGGGGCGCGTCGATTGTCGGGGGCCTCGCGGCCCCGTGCTCGGGTTCGTGGGGTCCAGCGTGCACGTGGCGTTCGTGGGCACCGGCCTCAGCTTGCGGCTGCGGGACTTCGGTACCGGCACGCCGCAAACCACCAACTATTACGACGTGTCGGTGGATGGTCGGCCGCCGACGTTGCTGCAGGTCTCGCCGCAGCAAGAGCTGTATCTGCTCGCGGAGGGGCTCGAGGACGGCCCGCATCAGGTCGAGATCTTCAAGCGAGTGGAGGCGGCGCCCAACGGCGCAGTCGGGGCGGGGAGGGCGGAAGTTCTCGGCTTTTTGTTACGAGGGAGCGCGTTGGCGCAAGTCCGGCTTCCCACGCGCAAGCTCGAGGTCGTCGGCGACTCGATCACTTGCGGCTTCGGCAACGAGGCGTCGACGATGGATCCCGCGAACGTCCACTACACGTCGCGAAACTCCAACGGTCACCTGGCTTACGGCGCGATCACGGCGGCGCTGCTGCAAGCCCAGTACTCGGCGGTCGCGTACTCGGGGCGCGGCGTCTGGCGCAACTACTCTGGCGGCGGGGGCGAGCGCCTGCCCGACCTCTATTTGAAGAGCGTGCCCGACGACGCCAACGCCAGCGCCTGGGAGCCGGCGCAGTACGTACCGGACGCGGTGATCGTCAACCTCGGGACGAACGACTTCTCGGTGCCGGGCGTGGATCACGCCGCCTTCGTCAGCAGCTACCGTGATTTTTTGGCCAAGCTCCGCGGCTACTATCCGAACGCGGCGCTGGTGGCGATGCTCGGCCCGATGTTGAGCGACTCGTGGCCGCCGGGAGAAAACTCTCTCCGTAACGCCCAGGCCAACGTCGAAGCCGCCATCGCGGAGCGCGCCGCCGCCGGTGATCACGACGTGTACCTCGTGATCACACAGCCGCAGTCGGGGCCGTGGGGTGAAGACTGGCACCCGACCGTCGCCACGCACCAGCGGCTCGCTCAAGAGCTGAGCGCCCGGTTGAAGGAGATCTTGGGATGGTGAGCCCGCGCTGCGTCGGGCGACTTACTCGGCGGCGGTGACGGCGCCTTCGGGTTTGGCTTCGATGGGGACGATGCTGCCGTCGGCAGCCTTGCGGCCGAGGCGCACGGTGCCCTTCGGCATCTCGACCTCGGCTTGGCGGCGCACCTCGTAGCCCATGATGCGCTCGGACGTCTCTTGGATGGCGCGCTCGAGCGCGTCGTCCGTTCGCTTCATGCCCAGCAGCTGCTGCTGCTTCAGCTTCAGCAGCTCCAAGCGCTTGCGGTCGACCGTCTCCGCGAGCGAGCGCTTCTTGTCGGCCACGTCTTCCAGGCGCTCTTGTTGCAAACGCAGCGAGTGCGCGTACGTCTTCACGCGGATCTTGATCGAGCCACCGGGCTTGTTGGCGTCGAGGTCGTGGAGCGCGGCGGCCGGCGTCTTCGAGGTCTGCAAGATTGCGTCGATCAAGCCGTAGGTCGGCGCGTCGTGACCGCACTTGAAGCTCGAAAGATCGAGCACCGCGACGTTGGGGTGATGAGCGGCGAAGTTGGCGGCCCACACCTTCTGCGAGCTGTTCACCGAGTAGTTCTCGGGCCACACGTGGTTGATCGTGAGCGGGCTCTTGATCGTGCCGTTCTGCAGCTCTTCTTTGAAGTAGCGGTCGAGGTACTCACGCTGCTTCGGCAAGCTACGGATGCTCAAGATCGGGTAGCCGAGCACCTGGAACTCGTCGGGAATGCCGTGATTGAGGCCCGGGTCCGCGTGGTACGGCCGATTCAGCACCAAGATCGCGATGCGATCTTCGGCTTCGACCGTCTCGAGGATGGCGCGCCCTTTGTCTTGGAGGTCGAGATCGAAGGCGTCGAGCGCCTTCATGCCTTCCTTGCAGGCGAAATCGCTCTCGTCTTGGGTGACGCCCAGGCGCTCACCGAAGGTCTCGAACATGCGCTGCGCGAGCAAGATCGGCTCGCTGAAGCTCAGGGCCGGCGCCAGGTACTCGATGCCGCGCTCCTTGAAGAAGTCGACCTCTTTGGTGAACGCCGCCTTCATCACGTCGGGCGTGCCGGCCACGATCGGGCAGCTGGCGTTGTCCTGCGTGTCTTCCACGAAGTTGTTCACGTGGGTGAGGATCGGGAAGAAGATGTAGTTGAGCTGGCGCTTCCGCTCCGGCTCGTGGTGGTGAAACAGCAGGTTGTGGATGTGCGCTTGCGCGCCCTTGCTCGGGAAGCACGGATCGATGGAGCCGTATTTGCCGCCCTCGACCCACATCTCCTCCGTCATGTGGTCGCTGAACACGATGTTCGAGCGGCCGAGGCCGAGCGTCTCGAAGTAGGTGCGGATGAAGGGCGCCGTCGAATAGATGTTGAGCACGCGCGGGATGCCCACGCGGATCGAGCGCCGGCGCTTGGCCGCCTCTTCGCTCGAGCGCTCGAAGGGCCGCGTGTAGGTCTCCTTCTTGATGCGGAACAGGCCTTGCGTCACGCGCACGTCTTCGATGGGCGTGCCCGCCTCGGGCAGCTTGGCTTGGTCGTACTGGTGGACGAAGGCGCGCTCCGCCTCGTACGTGACCAAGTTCGGGAACTCGGCCGCCGTCTTCTTGCGCTCCGCCATCAGCGACAGCATCGCCTCCTTGCTCTCGACGGTGCCCTTCTCGCAGCTGAAGCCGGAGATGTAGCGGCTGCTCGAGCCGTCTTGGCGCTTGGTGTCGATGAAGGTGCGCTTGCACTCGTTCGGACAGAAGTGACACACCGTCTCTTCGTCGTTCTTCGTGGTGTAATCGAGGGCGAGCGCGCCTTGGATGCCGATGAAGCGCGTCTTGCCGGTGCGCTTGTAGCGGCGCAGCGTCTCGATGGCGGCGCCGATCGCGCCGGCTTCGCCGGTGTGCGGATGCACGAACACCTGCGCGCCGGGCACGCGCTGCTTGATGTAGTCGACCTGGGCTTTGACGGCGGCCAGGTTGTACTGCGTGCCGCCTTGCAGCACGAACTTGGTGCCGAGCGAGGCGAGGCGCGGGATCTGCACCACATACTGCCACACGTTCTTCGGCAGCACCTGCGCGAGGCCGGCGAGCAGCTCTTCCTTCTGGTAGCCCTCTTTCTGGAAGTTCACGCGGTCCGAATCCAGGAACACCGCGCAGCCGTACGAGAACTTGGGCGCCAGCTCCGCCTTGAACGCGGTTTCCGCGTACTCGGTGACGGGGATGCCGAACTGGTCGGCCATGGCTTGCAGCAGCATGCCGTTGCCCGCGCTGCAGCTGTTGCTGAGCTTGAAGTTCTGGATGTCGCCGTTCTTCATGAACAAGACCTTGATGTCTTGTCCGCCGATGTCGCAGATCACGTCGACGTCGCCGAAGAAGTGCACGGCGCTCATCATGTGCGCCACCGTCTCGACGATGTTCACGTCGCTGAGCACGCACTCGTCGAGCACGTCCGCCGCGTAGCCCGTCGCGCCGAAGCCGATCACCTCGAGCGTCGCGCCTTGGCTCTCGACGTCGTCGTTGATGCTCTGCAGCAGCTCCTTCGTGTCTTGGATCGGGTTGCCCTTCGAGAGCTGGTACGCCTTGAGCAAGAGCTCGCCGTCTTCCCCCATCAGCACCGCCTTCGACGAGGTCGAGCCGCCGTCGAGGCCGATGACGCCGCGCACGACCTGACCGGGCGTGAACGTCGCCTTCTTGAACTTGGGGATCTTGTAGGCCTCGACGAAATCCTTCGTCTCTTGCTCGGCGGCCGAGAGCGGCGGCCCCGCCTGCTCACCCAGGCGCGCGCGGCGGCCGTTGGTGATGAAGTCGCGCAGGGCGTCGATGCCCCTGAAGCAGCAGTCGGTGCTGCCCTCGGCGATGCCATAGATGGCGGCGCCGAACGCGGCGTACAGATCCGCGTTCTTGGGGACGAAGATCAGCTCCTCGATCGGCACGTCTTTCGGGTAGTCGTAGCCCCGATCGTTCCAGGTTTGCGGGATGCGCAGCCGCCAGCATTCCTGCAAGAACGGCAGGTAAGTGTTGGGCCCGCCGAGCAGCAGCACCTTGGGCTTCAGCGTGTTGCCGCGCGTGAGCACGCTCAGGTTCTGCAGCACGATCGCGTCGGCGAGTGAGTTCAGCACCTCGTCCTTCGGGATGCCCGTCTTCACCAAGTTCACGATGTCCGTCTCGGCGAACACGCCGCACTTGGCGGCCACGTGATGCAGCTTCTCGTCCGAGAAGTGCAGCGAGGTCGCGTAGCCGGGGGGCGCGCCGACCTTGATCATGCACTTGTCGATGGTGGCGCCCGTCCCGGACGCGCACTTGTCGTTCATGCTCGTGCTGGCCGTCTTGGCGCCCGTGTTCGCGTCCTGCTTGAACATGATGATCTTGGCGTCTTGGCCGCCGAGCTCGATCACGCTGAGGACGTCGGGGTGCTTGTGCTCCACCGCCAGGGTGACGGCGTTCACTTCTTGAACGAACTTACCGCCCGTCGGCTTTTCCAGCGGGCCCGAGCCCGACCCCGTCAGGAACATGCGGAACGACTCGGGTCGGTTGCTCGGGAAGGCGGCGAGGATCGCCTCCAGTAGCTCGAGCACCTTCTCGGGCTGCTTGGTGTGGTGGCGCTGGTAGTCGGACCACAGGATCTCCTTGGTGTCCGGATTGATGACCACGGCCTTCACCGTCGTCGACCCCACATCCATGCCGATAACCAGACCGTCCGTCATGCTCATTGGATCCCGGGAAAAAGCGACCCCGCGCGGGGGGCCTCCAACTGACACCGGCGTCAGTCTGCCCGCAACCTCCGGCGAGAATCAAGCCTTCTGGCCATTTTGCCGCGGTGACACTGGCGTCAGTGGCCGCGCGCGGCAGTTTTTCCGCCTCATTCGCAGGGGAGGGCGGGGACCGTAGCGATACGAAGGCGAGCGGCGCCCCGCGGAGCCGGTCCGGGTTGACGACCCGAGCGACCCGTGGCTCTCACCGGCATCGAGCACGCTGCGCCGCCGCGTCGGTCGCGCCCTGCTGCTCGAGTCGGGCGCACCAGGCCTGCTGACGGCGCTCGACGTGGGGCCCGGCGCGGTGGGGCGCGCGCGACGGCAGCGTGGCTGCGCGCGGAGACCGAGCAGGGGCTGTCGGCGCTCGACGTCGAGCTGTGGATCGACTGACGACATCGACACCCGATCCATCCGATCGTGGGTGCAGGCGCGAGTCTGTCGCGAGGCGGGCCCTCGGTGATGCGCCGAGCGTGGGCGCGGGGGTGCTGCGCGGCGGGCTCTATTACCAGCTTCCGTTCGCCGACGCGGACGCCCGCCTAGCATTCGGCCTCCTCCGTTCGTGCCCGCCATCGAGATCGAGCGCACGCGGCCGTCGGCTCTCGCCGCGCTCACGCTCGGCGCCGGTTTGAGCCCGGCCTGCGCGGTCACGACATTCGTTCGACACGCGTGCGCTGCACGTTCGAAAACACCTTCATCACCTGAGTAGGCTTTGCAGAATTGAAATGATCGAATCATCGAAACTGCAATGTTCGAAGAATCGGCAGTGCGCGTGAGCGGACACTTAAGGCGCGAGCTCTCGTGCCGTTAGTTGGGGTGCCGAACCCACATTGGGGGAAGTGTGCGGTGGAGGTGCGCAAGGCACCTCTTTTCGTATAAGATGCCTGGCAAACTCGGGTTCCGCGCGTCCACCCCCAACGCCAACCCCGCTGCCAGCGAAGTGATCATACGTCGCCTGACTAGAGCTACTGACGGGGGCCCTTTCCCGTTTGAGACAAGGATCCGAATGAAAGCTCTCAACGCCCAGACCGAGCAAATCTCGGACTCGGCATCTGCCGCTGCCCCTGAGTCCCAAGCGCGCGTGGTCGACGCCGCCAAGCATGACGCGCGCCGTCCGCGCCGGTTACGAGCGCGACGCGTGCGCGCAGAAGAGCTTCACATCGAGGGCCTGGAAGTGAACGGGCGCCACGCGACGCTGGGAACGTTCCAAGGCATCGTCGAAGATCTCTCGCTCACCGGCTTGGCCCTCACGCTCACGGGCGCGGCCGCCAAAGGTAACTTGATCTTGACCGGCGATCGACTGGATCGGCTGCAGGTCAGCTGCCGCAACGCGGTGCTGTACGAGGGCGACGCCCACGTGCGTCGCGTCACCGAGCGCGGCGCGGATCTGGTGATCGGCGTCGAGGTGCAGTCGAACACCATCGACTTGTCGGAGCTGTATCGATTCGGTGAGAAGCACAGCTTCTCCGATCGCTTGTTCACGGTGCTCGAGCCGGCAGACGACGACATCTCGGACGCCTTCAAGGTCTGGGTCACCGATTGCCGCACCTGGCTCGAGCGCGTGAAGGCCTTCCTCGACGCGGAGGAGCGCGCGCTCGAGAACCTCGATCAGTTCAGCCGCGAAGAGGCGCTGCGGGCCTACTTGGCCGAAGCCGCGCCGCGGCTCGTCACTCGCTTGAACCAGGCGTCGGGTGAGCTAGCGCAGCTGGTGGGGGGCCTCACCGAGGAAGAGCACGCCATCTACCGGAGCTACTACAAGAAGCAGATCCTGCCCCTGCTCGAGCACTCTCCGCTCTTGAGGAGAGCCCACGTGAAGCCGCTCGGCTACGCCGGCGACTACGAGATGATGAACATGCTGTACCGCGATCACGCCGAAGGCGCGTCGCTGTTCGGCAAGCTGCTCAACGTCTACGCCGCTCAAGAGCGCGCCGCTCAGGCCAACATCAATCGCCTGACCTACCTCGGCAACAAGATCCGCGCCGCCATCGAGGTGCGCGGGCGAGTGCGCCTGGCCAGCATCGGCTGCGGCCCTGCACGCGAGCTGTCGGTGCTGCTGGAGAAGCACCCCGAGCTCGGACAGTTCATCGAGGTGGCGCTGATCGATCAAGAGGAGCGCGTGCTGACCTTCTGCGAGCGTACCCTCTCGCCGCTGGCCGTGAAGACTGGCCTGAAGGTGCAGTTCATCGGCGAGTCCGTGCGGCGGCTGCTCACGACTCGCAAGCTGAAAGAGGCGCTGGGCGAGCGGGACTTCATTTATAGCGCGGGTCTGTTCGACTACCTCAACCACCGCAGCTTCCAGGCCTTGCTCTCGGTGCTGTACGACGCGCTGGCCCCCAGCGGCCACCTGATCGTAGGCAACGTCGCCAGCCACAACCCCAGCCGCTTCTTCATGGAATACTGCCTGGATTGGTTCCTGATCCACCGCTCGCCCGGCGATCTGCGGGAATTCGCGGAGGCCCTCTCCCCGCGCCCGATACGTATTGAAGTGGATTCGGAACCCACGGGAGTGAATCTTTTCTTGCGCGTCTGGAAGTAAGCTCGCGGCCCACGCATGGGTACGCCGGCTGCGCTGCAGGTTGCGTTCGAAGAGTCGCTGGAAGAGCGCAACCTGGCCGGCGCCCGCCTCGGCTTCGTGCTGTCCGCGGTGCTGATGCCCGCCGGCTTCACGCTCGATCTGGTGACGGTGCCGGCGCTCGCGGGCGACTTCTTCGTGGTGCGCTCGTGCGCGGGTCTAGCCGCGCTGCTGTTCTTGGCGCTCAGCTACTGGGGACCCGCCAAGCGGCATCCCGTGCTGCTCGGCGCCGGACCACCCATCATCTGCGCCGTCGGCATCGAGCTCTTGATCCTCCGCCTCGACGGGGTCGTGTCGAGCTACTACGCCGGCCTCAACCTGTGCATCTTGGCGGTGGCGGTGCTCTACGTGTGGCGCTGGCAGCGGGCGCTCTTGGTGAGCTCGGCCATCGTGGGCATCTGGGCGGCGCCCGCCGTGCCGCTGGCGCTGACGGGGCAGCTGCCCTTCGCGCCGTTCTTCAACAACCTCTATTTCCTGAGCCTCACGCTCGTGATCGCGGTGGCGTCGTGCCTGATCCGCTACCGCAGCGCGCAGCGCGAGTTCGTGGCGCGGCGCGGCTTGTCGGAGATGACGCAAGAGCTGTCGAGCACGCTCAAGCGTTTGCAAGAGCTGGATCGGCTGAAGAATGAGTTCTTCGCCAACGTCTCCCACGAGCTGCGTACGCCCCTGACCCTGATTTTGACGCCGGTCGAAGATCTGCTCGGCCGCGACGTGTCCGCCGACATCAAACCGGCCCTGCTCGTGATCCGCCGCAACGCACACCGCTTGCTGCGCTTGATCGACGACTTGTTGGATCTGGCGCGCCTCGACGTGGGGGGGCTGCGGCTGTACGTCGCCGAGCTCGACTTGAACGACGTAGCGGAGCGCCTGGTCGAGGTGTCGCGTCCCGCGGCGGAGGCTCGGGGCATGCGGCTCGAGCTGGAGCTGCCCCCCGGGGAGCTGCCGGTGTACGGCGACCCGCATCGCGTGGAGATCATCCTCACCAACTTGATCGGCAACGCCCTCAAGTTCACGCCGGACGGTGGGCGCGTGTCGGTGCGCGTCGTCAGAGAGCAGAACAGCTGCCGCGTCGACGTCGAGGACAGCGGGCCCGGTATCCCCGCGGCCGAGCTGGATCGCATCTTCGATCGCTTCTATCAGGTGGAGGGCTCGCAGCGCCGGCGTCAGGGCGGGGCCGGTATCGGGCTTTCGCTGGCGCGGAAGCTGGCCGAGCTGCACGGCGGCAATGTGGCCGTGAAGAGCACCGTCGGCCTGGGCTCCACCTTCTCCGTCATCCTGCCGCTCGGCCGCGATCACTTTCGTGACGAGGTGCTCGAGCGCCGCCGCGTGAAGACCGACGAGCACCCTCATCGGCGCGCCAGCGATCGCAGCTCGCTCCCGCTCGTGCCGGAGCCGAGCGAGCCGTTCGACCCAGAGTCGCCGCCGGTTCGCATGGACAAGGGGCGCAAGCCGCTGGTGTTGGTGGCGGAGGACGAGCCGGATCTACGCGAGTACATCGAGGCCACGCTGCGCTCGCATTTCGAGCTCGTGACCGCCACCGACGGCGCGGGGGCCCTCGCCATCGTCAAGTCGCGCGCCCCCGACCTGGTGCTGACGGACGTGATGATGCCGGGCACCACCGGCACCGACCTGTGCCGCGCCATCAAGCAAGATCCACGGCTGAAGAGCACGCCCGTGATCGTGCTCACGGCCCTGTCCGCCACCGACAACGTGCTCGAAGCCTACTCGGCGGGGGCCGACGACTTCGTCACCAAGCCCTTCCACAGCCGGGTGCTGCTGGCTCGCATCAACGCGCAGCTGCGGCTGAGGTCCGTGGGCCTGCAGCTGGCCGACCAGGCTCGCCTGGCCACCGCTGGCACGCTGGCCGGAGGGGTGGCGCACGAGGTCAGAAATCCGCTGAACGCCGTGTTAAATGCGGCACGGTCACTGCCGGGGGTGACGAATCGCCCCGAGCTGACACAAAAGCTGCTCGGCATCATCGTGGAGGGTGCGCTGCGCATCGATCGCATCGTGGGGGCGCTGGAAGAGCACGTGCGGCCGGCCGAAGACAACGCGATCTTGCAGTGCGACCTGCAAACTGGGCTACGCTCGTCGATCGAGCTTCTAGAGCACAAGATGACCGGTGTGACCGTGCACATGAACTGTGAGAGCCAGCGCTCCGTCGTCGCGTCACCACGCGAGCTCAATCAAGTTTTTCTCAACCTGCTCGACAACGCGGTGAGGGCAGGGGGCAAAAACATTTGGGTGAGGACCACCGACGAGGCGGGCAGCGTGCGCGTCTCCGTCAGCGACGACGGGCCGGGCGTGCCGAGCGACGTGGCGGAGCTGATCTTCGAGCCGTTCTTCACGACCAGGCAGGTCGGGGAGGGGACGGGCCTCGGCCTCTACCTGTCACGCCGCATCATCCAGCAATGCGGCGGCAACTTGACCTATGCGCCTCGTGAGGGCGGCGGCGCCGTGTTCGGCATCCAGCTTCCAGCTTCCGAGGCAGCCGCATGAGCGTCAAGGTCCTGTTCGTCGACGACGACGACGCCAACTTGGTGGTTTGTGAAGCAGCCTGCGGCGACGACTTCGACGTGGTCACGGCCACCTCCGCGGAGGCGGCGCTCGAGCTCATGCAGCGCGAGGAGGTGGGCGTGATCGTCGCCGATCAGCGCATGCCCGGCACGACGGGCGTGGAGCTGCTCGAGCGCGTGCGCGTCGACTACCCCGACACGGTTCGCGTGCTGATCACGGCCTACAGCGACATCCAAGCCGCGATCGCCGCCATCAACCGCGGCCGAGTGCGCCGCTACCTGCGCAAGCCTTGGGAGCCGGGAGAGCTGAAGGCGGAGCTGCGCGACGCGCTCGACATCTACGCCATGAGCCGCAAGCTGAGCGCGATGGACGTGCGTCTGCGCGAGACGGAGCGCGTGTACGCGCTCGGCATCGTGGCCGCCAGCATCGCCCACGAGATGAAGAACCCCATGATGTGGGTGACGAACAGCTTGTCGTTCGCGCAGAACGAGCTGCGCAAGCTGTCGGAGCAGTCGGGGCCGGGGCCGATGAAGGCCCGCCTCGAAGAGATCGAGGCCGGCCTGACCGACACGCGCACCGGCGTCGATCGCGTGGTCGACATCCTGCGCGGCATCGAGCTGCCCACGCGCAGCGACGCCGGCACGCTCAAGCCGGTCGATTTCGCCGAGGTGCTGCGGCTGAGCTTGCGCCTCGTCTCCGGCGAGCTGATGCGCTGCGCCTCGCTCGAGCTCGACGTGACCTGCGCGCCCAAGGTCAAGGCTTCTGCCACCAAGCTGGGGCAGGTGGTGCTGAACTTGATCGTGAACGCGATGCAGGCGATCTCGTCGCGCCCGCGCAGTCAAAACACCATCAGCGTTCGGCTGCGCATCGAAGACGCCTGGACGGTGCTCGAGGTCGCCGACAACGGCCCCGGCATCAGTGACCAGGACATCGGGCGCATCTTCGATCCGTTCTTCACCAGCAAGGCTGGCGTCGGCACCGGCTTGGGCCTGGCGATCTCGCGGCGCATCGTCGAAGAGCTCGACGGGAGCCTCGTCGCCGGTCGCGACGAGCGCCTCGGTGGCGCCTGCTTTACGGCGCGATTGCCGCTGTAAGAGGCGCCGGCAGCCCGTCGGGTAAGTCTACGGCGGGGGTGTAGCGCGCGTCCTTGGCGAGCAAATCTTTGCTGCCGATGGAGCGCTCGCGCCAGCGACGACGAGGCGGCGACGCGTCGAGCCAGTGAAAGCTCTGCTCACGGCTATCGAGGTGGACGAACTGCGTCTTCGGGTGCGTGTAGACGCCGACGCCGGTGCGCGGAATGCCGCGCAGGTAGCGGGCGAGCTCCGCCGCCTTCACGTCCGGCAGCCTGAAATCGATGGCGGAGCCGTTGCCGTGCTGCCCTTCACGGCGCCGCCCCGGCATGCGGTAGCCCGACACGACCGTGACCTCGTCGCGCTGAAAATGATAGGCCGCCTTGAACAGCAGCTGCAGCGTGCGCCGATTGAGCCGCGTCACGTGGTGCTGCTTCGGGTCACGGGCGTCGCACAGCAGTTGATCCAGCTTCTGAGCGGCGCCTTCGTCGACGGCGCCGCCGGCGTCGTAGAGCTTCACGTCGACGCTCTCGCGCGTCGTTTGGTTCACGATCCGCAGCGCGGGCAAGGCCACGAACTCCGGTATCTCTGCGGCCCGCGCTGCGGCGATGGCGCTCAGCTGAGACGCGCGCTCGTCGAGCCGGACGGAGGTGACGGCGGCGGCGCGTGCCTTGGCGGCCGCAGGCGCGGAGCGCGTAAATAGCGCGAGCCCGAGCACGCTAGCCCCGAGCACGCCCGAGAACGCCAGCACCGAGAGCCTTCGCGCGCTCATGCCGCCGAGCACAGGACGGAAGCCCATTTCAGGCTGCGGATACCGGGCCATCGTGCGAACCAGCGCTGAGCTTCTCAAAGCCGGCTTGCTCTCGCAATCGCGAGGTCGCACCGATCGCCGCTTATTTACTGGCGACGCGAGCTCCGCTCACCTTGCTGGGTGGCGTGAGTGGAGCTTTGGCGATTTCTAGGAAATCACGGCCCAGCATGGCTCCGAACTGATCCTTCACTTCCACGCGCAGCACCCAGGGGCCGGCGCCCACCGGCGGAGGAACGTTGCCGACGAGCCGATTGCCGTCGCGCGTGAACGAGACGTCGACGGGCTCGATGCCGAGCCGAACGTCGGGCTTGAGCTCGACCCAGTCCGGCACGCTCTCGTCGCCCTTGTTCTTGAGCTCGACCACGATCTGCACCGGATCCTTGGGCCACACGGCGCGGCTCGGACCGATCGTCACCTGCGCGTACAGGCTGCGCGGTCGCAGGCGCGCCGTCGTCGGATACACCGAGCCCGGCACGCGGAAGCTCACGACCGTCGTCTCCCCGCGATAGAGCGTGACGGCCTCGGACGCGGGGATGTAGCGCCCGGCGCCCTCGTAGGTCATCTCGAGCCCTTCCGTGTTCGAAAAGCGCACCTCCTGCCCCTTGCCGATGAAGATGTCGCCGCCGGCGGCGTAACCACCCGGGGGGAGGGCGACGCCCACGACGCGTAGCGGCTCGCTCGCTGACCAGCGGCCCGCGACTCCTTCGGCGTCGACCGAGCGCACCGCGAGCAAGTACTCGCCGGTGGCGATCGGCGCGAAGGCTTCGGTCAGTCGCGTCGCGTTCCGCACGACTCGCAGCTGCTCGGCGCCGCCGTCGCGGCGACGCAGCGTGAGCTCGTAGCGAGCCGCGCCGCTCACCGCGTTGAACGAGAAGCCCGAAACGGCCACCGGTTCACCCGGTGAGAACCACAAGCGCTGACCGGGCGCGAGGGTGGGCGCGGCGATCACCGGCTCCGGCGCGCTCGCGTGCCCGCCGCGGAAGCGCGAGAGCGTTGCGGGGGTGAGGGTCTGCCAGCGATCGCCGACCAACGTGCGCACGTCGCCCGCGTTGCCGACGACCGTCGCGCTGCCGGGCGCGCCGAGGATGGTGGCGTCGCCCCCGCTGCTCACGACCACCACCACCTTGTCGGCGCTGCACAAGACCGCGCTCTTGGGCTTGCTGGGCACGCTCACGTCGACGCGGCCGCCGAGCAGCGCGAAGCTATAGGTTGCGGTCTTGGCGCCGGGGGCGAGCTGCAGCTGCTGCTGCATGGGGAAGACGCGGATGGCCGCTCCCGGAGCGAGCTTGAGGCGCGCCTGGCTGAGCAGCTGGTACTCCGCCCCGCTCGGCCCGGCCGTGAACACGCCGCCCGCGGTCGTTCCCGATCCGGCCACCACGCCGGACTTGGGGGCCGCGTGAGCGGGCGCGCTGCCGACGAAATCGCCCAAGAGCGCGAGCGAGAAGACGGCGAGCAGGCGCGACGATGAGCGTAGCAAGGTCATACGCTCGAGGTACGGCGCGCATGCGCAGGACTTGAGCCTGAGCGGGGCAAAATTTCGAGTAGCATGCGGGCCTGCAATGGCCGGCTCGAAAAGTCCGCGCGGCAAGGCGGGAGCGAAGAAGACTGCGCTGCCCAAGTCGGAGCGTCGTCAACAAATCCTCACCGTCGCGCGCGATGTGTTCGCGCGTCGCGGCTACCATCAAACGACGATCGACGACATCGCGCTGCAAGCCGGCGTCGCGCGCGGGACCTTCTATCTCTACTTCGAAGACAAGCGCGCCGTCTTCTCCGATCTGATCGATCGCTTTGCTTCTCAGCTGACGATGGCGATCGTGCGCATCGTGACCGACGACCCGCAGCGGCCCGTCTTCGAACAAGTTCGTGAGAACATTCGCGCGATTATCGGCACATGTCTCATGGAACGCAGCATGACCAAGATCTTGTTCACGGACGCGGTGGGCATCGATCCCGCGTTCGACCGCAAGCTGTTCACCTTCTACGACACGGTCGTGCAGCTGCTGGCCGAGAGCCTCAAAGATGGTCAGGCGCTCGGCATCGTCGACGAGGGTGAGCCCCGAGTCCTCGCCTACCTCACCATCGGGGCGCTGAAGGAGCTACTGTATCAGGCGGTGACGCTCGGATACTCGGAAGAAAGCGCGGAGGTGCTGACACAGCAGATGTACAGCTTCCTATCCGGCGGCTACCTGCGCGTGGGCACGAAAACCGACGCTGGGCGGCGCCGGCGCTGATCGCTCGTCGGGCGGGAAACATCTGCTGTGGGCAGCCCTTTCGGGGCGCTTTGGCGCGCCCGCTGGCAGCACGCGCGCCCGCTGACGGCAAATGTCGGACGAGGTGAGACAGCGCACGCTCGCGGCCGGACCAGAAATAGTCCCGAAACCTGGCTGTGACGCACCGAGGTCGTGAATTTGCGAGCGCGTTTCGCTTGACCGGACTCGGCGTTGGGGGGAGAAAACCGCCAGGTTTTGCCGCAACATGACCATTGAGACCACCGAAGGCTCGCCGAGCACGCTGAGCCTGTTGTTCGCTGAGGGGCTTTACGCTGACTATCTCCACGACCCGAGCTCCGTGCCGTCGGACTGGCGCGCGTACTTCGATTCGCTCGGGCCTGACGGGGCGTTCGCCGCGTCGCCGAAGCTAGGTCCTGGCTTCAGTCCCGCGAGCGTCTTCAACCCTGCGCCCGCCAGCAACGGCGCCGTCAAGGCGAACGGCCACGCTGCCAGCAACGGCGCGAGCAATGGTCAAGCCACGGCGCTGGCCGGCGGCGTGTCCGAGGCTGCGATTCGACAGGATCGCGTCGACGCGCTCGTGCGCGCTTACCGCGTCCGCGGTCACATGATCGCGAAGATCGATCCGCTCGGCTTGCCGCGACCGTCCCAAGCCGAGCTCGATCCGGAATTTTACGAGCTGACCGGCTACGATCTGGATCGCAAGTTCTCGAGCCGCACCATCTTCGGCGCGCAGACGCTCTCCCTGCGTGACATCTTGGCGCGCCTGCGCAACACCTACTGCCGTTCGATCGGCGTGCAGTTCATGCACATCGACGACTTGAAGGTGAAAAACTGGCTGCAAGATCGGATGGAGGGCTCCGAGAACCGCATCCAGCTCTCGCGCCGCGAGCAGCTGCGCATCTTGACCAAGCTGACCGACGCCTCGATCTTCGAGGAGTTCATTCAGAAGAAGTTCGTCGGTGCCAAGAGCTTCTCGCTCTCGGGCTCCGAGAGCTTGATCCCGCTGCTCGCCTTCGCCATCGACCGCGCCGCGGAGCACGGCGTGGACGAGATCGTGCTCGGCATGGCGCATCGCGGGCGCCTCAACGTGCTCGCCAACATCATGGGCAAGAACCCGCGCGAGATCTTCCGCGAGTTCGAGGACGCCGACCCGCAGCTTTATTACGGCTCCGGTGACGTCAAATACCACCTCGGTCACAGCTCGGATTTCGTGACCGACAGCGGCAAGAAGGTCCACCTCTCGCTGTGCTTCAACCCGAGCCACCTCGAGTACGTCAACCCGGTCGTGATCGGTCGTACGCGCGCCAAGCAGGACCGCGTCGGTGACCTGACGCGCTCGAAGAAGATCGCCCTGCTCATCCACGGTGACGCTGCGTTCGCGGGCGAAGGCGTGATCCAAGAGACGCTGAACCTGAGCCAGGTCGACGCTCACACCACCGGCGGCACGATCCACGTCATCATCAACAACCAGATTGGCTTCACGACACCGCCGCAGCAGGCGCGCTCCACCACCTACGCGACCGACGTCGCGAAGATGCTGCAGATCCCGATCTTCCACGTGAACGGGGAGGATCCGGAGGCGGTGGCGCAGGTGATCCGCCTGGCCATGGATTTCCGTGACACGTTCCTACGCGACGTGGTCATCGACATGTACTGCTACCGCCGCCACGGCCACAACGAGAGTGACGAGCCGAGCTTCACGCAGCCGCTGCTGTACGCGGCGATCGCGCAGCGCAAGAGCGTGCGCGACGGCTACCTCGATCACTTGACCAAGCTGGGTGAGCTCACGGTCGAAGAAGCCGACAAGATCGTGGTCGAGCGGCGCGAGCACCTCGAGCGCGAGCTGTCAGAGGCTCGTCGCAAAGACTACGTGCGCGTTCAGGATTGGCTGGGCGGCTACTGGAAGGGCTACCGCGGCGGCGCCGAGAACGACGTGCCCGACGTCGACACGGGCGTGGATCGCACGCGCTGCCAGGAGCTCATCCTGCGCTTGCAGCAGCTGCCGAACAACTTTCATCCCCACAAGCAGATCGAGAAGCTGCTCGCCGATCGCACCGCCATGGGTAACGGCGAAAAGCCGCTCAACTGGGGCATGGCCGAGCTGCTCGCCTTCGCGTCGCTGGTCACCGAGGGCACGCGCGTGCGCCTGACCGGTCAAGATTGCGGGCGCGGTACGTTCAGCCACCGCCACGCCGTCCTGCACGACATCCAAGACGGCCACACCTACATGCCGCTGTGCCACCTGGCGCCCGATCAGGCGCCCATCGAGATCTACAACTCGGTGTTGAGCGAAGCAGGCGTGCTCGGCTACGAGTACGGCTACAGCCTGGACTGGCCGGACGCGCTCGTGTGCTGGGAGGCTCAATTCGGCGATTTCGCCAACGCGGCTCAGGTCATCATCGATCAGTTCATCGTCAGCGCGGAAGACAAGTGGAAGCGCCTGAGCGGCCTCGTGATGCTGCTGCCGCACGGCTACGAAGGGCAGGGGCCGGAGCACTCGAGCGCCCGCCTCGAGCGCTTCTTGGCCCTCTCCGCCGAAGAGAACATTCAGGTCGTGCAACCGACCACGCCCGCGCAGTACTTCCACGTGCTGCGCCGCCAGGTGCAGCGCCCGTGGCGCAAGCCGCTGATCGTGTTCACGCCCAAGAGCCTGCTCCGCCTGCCGCAATGCACGAGCCCGCTCGAGGAGTTCGGCACCGCCGGCTTCCAGCGCGTGATCCCGGACATCCGCGGCCTGAAGAAGGCGTCACGCGTGCTGCTCTGCACGGGCAAGGTCTTCTACGACCTGGAGAAGCGCCGCGCGGAGCTGGGCCGAAACGACGTCGCGATCGTGCGCATCGAGCAGCTGTACCCGCTGCCTGATCGCGTGCTGCGCGCCGCCGTCGATCACTTCGACGACGGGACCCAGTTCATCTGGGTGCAAGAAGAGCCGGAGAACATGGGGGCGTGGCGACACATGCGAGTTCGCTACGGCTCGATGATGTTCGGGCGCTTTCCGTTCTCGGGCGTCTGCCGCCACGAGTCCGCCAGCCCGGCAACGGGCTCCGCCAGCTGCCACAAGCTGGAGCAACAAGAGCTGCTCGAACGCGCCTTCGCCTGAGCAAGGCTTGACTGTTGACGACTGTGAGTGGGCGGCCGAGAGTAGCCGCGTAAATTCCAAAGGTTCCTGAACAGATGGCAATTGAGCTGAAAGTGCCGCCCGTCGGCGAGTCGATCACGGAAGTCCAGATCGGCGATTGGTTGAAGGGCGAAGGCGAGAGCGTTTCGCAGGACGAGATCATCGTGAAGATCGAGACCGACAAGGTGACGGTCGACCTGCCCGCGCCTGCCAGCGGGACGATCACGCAGATCAAGGTCCAGAAGGGCGCCGTCGCCCAGGTCGGCGACGTGATCGGCTACTTGGAGGAGGGCGCCGCCGCCGCCAAGCCGGCGCCCGCCCCGGCGGCTGCTCCGGCGGCCCCAGCGCCGGCGGCCCCCGCACCGGCTCCCGCCCCCAGCGCCCCCAGCGCCGGAGGGGCGCAGAAGCCCGTGCGTGAGACGATCCCGCCGCAAGGCTTCGCGCGCGTGATGCCGTCGGCTCGCCGTGCGCTGAAGGAGCGCGGCGTTCAGGCCGAGGAAGTCGACGCGACCGGACCGGGTGGCCGCGTTTTGAAGGAAGACGTGCTGCGCCACACTCCGCGCGCGGAGGCCAAAGCGCCCGTCGCGTCCGGGAAGCACGAGGAAGTCGTGCCGATGAGCCCGTTCCGCAAGAAGATCGCGGAGCGCTTGGTGCAGTCGCAGCAAACGGCGGCGCTGCTCACCACCTTCAACGAAGTCGACATGACCGCGGCCATGGCGCTCCGCAAAGAGCACCAGGAGACGTTCCAAGAGAAGTACGGCATCAAGCTGGGCTTCATGTCGTTCTTCGTCAAAGCGGCGATCGACGCGCTCAAGCTGATCCCAGCCGTGAACGGCGAGATCCGTGGCACGGACATCGTTTACAAGAACTACTTCGACATCGGCGTGGCCGTCGGCGGCGGCAAGGGCTTGGCCGTGCCCGTCATCCGCGACGCTGATCGGCTGAGCTTCGCGCAGGTAGAGCAGACGATCGCCGACTTCGGCAAGCGCGCCCGAGACAACAAGCTCGAGCTGTCCGAGCTCGCGGGCGGTACTTTCACCATCTCGAACGGCGGCATTTACGGCTCGCTGCTGTCGACGCCCATTGTCAACCCGCCCCAGAGCGGCATCTTGGGGCTGCACGCCATCCAAGATCGCCCCGTCGCCTTGAACGGGCAGGTCGTGATCCGCCCGATGATGTACATCGCGCTCACCTACGATCATCGGCTCGTCGACGGGCGCGAGGCGGTGACGTTCCTGAAACGCATCAAGCAATGCGTCGAGGCTCCGACGCGCATGCTGCTCGAGGTCTAATCGTGGCGAGCCATGATCTGCTCGTGATTGGCGCAGGCCCTGGCGGCTACGTGGCCGCGATCCGCGCCGCGCAGCTGGGCCTCGATACGGCCTGTATCGACGCCGAGGCGGCGCTCGGTGGAACGTGCCTGCGCGTCGGCTGCATCCCGAGCAAGGCTCTGCTCGAGTCGAGCGAGCGCTACTACGAGGCGCGCCACGCGCTGGCCGACTTCGGGGTCAAGGTCGGCGGCGTAGAGCTGGATCTGCCACGCATGCTGCAGCGCAAAGACGGCATCGTCAGCGGCCTGACCCAGGGCGTGGCGGGGCTGTTCAAGAAGAATCGCGTCACGCGCTACCACGGGCACGGCAAGATCGTCGGTCCGGGGCGGGTGACGCTGACGGGGCCGGACGGCGCCACGCAAGAGATTGGCGCTAAGCACGTGCTCATCGCGACGGGGAGCAAGGTCGCGTCGCTGCGCGGCGTCGAGCTCGACGGTGATCGCATCGGCGGCAGCACCGAGGCGCTGAGCTACCCGGAGGTGCCGAAGCACTTGGTCGTGATCGGCGCCGGTTACATCGGGCTCGAGCTCGGCTCGGTCTGGCGACGCTTGGGCGCCAAGGTGACGGTGCTCGAGTACCTCGAGCGCATCCTGCCCGGCATGGACACGGAGATCGCGCGCGAGGCGGAGCGCACCTTCGAGAAGCAGGGCATCGAGTTCAAGCTCGGCGCGCGCGTCACCTCCGCCGTGCGCGACGGCGACGAAGTCGTCGTCGGCGTCGATGGCCAGGAGAGCGTGCGCTGTGACCGCGTGCTGCTCGCCGTCGGGCGTACCCCGAACACCGAGGGCTTGGGTCTGGAGTCGGTAGGTATCGAGCTCGATCCGCGCGGGCGCATCCCCATCGACGATCAGTTCCGCACCTACGTGCCGGGCTTCTATGCCATCGGTGACGTGGTGCGAGGGCCGATGCTGGCCCACAAGGCCGAGGAAGAGGGCATCGCCTGCGTGGAGCAGATCGTGACTGGCTTCGGTCACGTGAACTACGACGCCATCCCGGGCATCGTCTACACGCACCCGGAGATCGCCTCGGTTGGCAAGACCGAGGAGGAGCTGTCGGCGCAGGGCGTGCCCTTCAAGAAGGGCTCATTTCCGTTCATGGCCAACGGCCGCGCCCGCGCGCTCGGCGCCACGGAAGGTCGAGTGAAGATCTTGGCTCACGCCCAGACGGATCGCATCTTGGGCGTGCACATCATCGGGCCGCGCGCCGGCGACTTGATCGCGGAGGCCGCCGTCGCCATCGAGTTCTCGGCCAGCGCGGAGGACATCGCGCGCTCGTCGCACGCGCACCCGACGCTCGCCGAAGTGCTGAAGGAAGCCGCGCTGTCGGTCGATCGACGCGCGATTCACATCTAGCGTCGCGAGGCGATCAAGCGACGCGCGCCGTGTACAGGAAGCCCCGCGCCGCTTCGCTGGTCGCGCGGCTCCGGAAGTCCACGGTGACGTCGAGCCCGGCCGTGCGCCACTCGTCGTGCAGGCCCTGCGCCAAAGACGTGAGCGCTTGGCGGACTCGCCCGCTGCTACGCTCCGGGGTCACGAAGCTGGCCCGGCCCGTCTGGTGCTTGGCCATGCAACCGAGCGCGATTTCGGCGAGCTTTCGCCGCGCCTCGGCGGCGTGGGCGTCCGCGCGTTCGTTGCAAGCGACGAGCAGCGCCCCGAGCGAGATGCCCTTCCCGAACAGGCCGTCGAGGCTCGCGCTGACCCGGTCGGCGAAGGCGGCAGGCGACTCACCGTCGCGCTGGGTGAGCACCTTGCGCTGCTCACTGGCGGCTTCAGCGGAGGCCACGTGCGGAAAGGCCGCGCCGAGCTCTACGGCAATCAACAGGCCTCGGTGCGGCTCGCGGGGGTGAGCTGAGCCGGAGCTGCGGGCGGTCTTCTTGTTGCGCATGGCTACTTCCTCGCACCTACATGTAGAGCCTCTCTCCCTCCCCGGCCAAATTCCCCGGCCAAATTCCCAGGCCAAAAAGGCCGAACGAAAAAGCGCCGCGCCGAGAAACTGGCGCGCGCGGGCGAAACGCGGAGCCGCGCATCTGCGCGAGGTAAACCCAAATGGCGTGTGTTAGTATATAAGGTTTGCATGAGAGGGACTCTGCTGACGACGCGTTCTTTGTTCGCCGTGACTGCGCTGGGTGCATGCTTGCTCGGCGCCGTTTCACCAGCTTGGGCGCAAACTGACGAGCAGCGCGCGGGCGCGCGGACGCTCGCTACCGAGGGCGCGCTGGCCTTCAACGAGGGGCGCTTCAAAGACGCGGTCGATCTATTCTCGAAGGCGGAATCGCTGGTGCACGCGCCGCCGCATCTGCTGTTCATGGCGCGCGCGCACGCCAAGCTCGGTCAATTCGTGAAGGCTCGCGAGGCCTACATGAAGATCATCAAAGAGCAGCTAGCGCCGAACGCGCCGCAGGCCTTCCGCGACGCGCAGATCAGCGCGGAGGAAGAGCGCAAACAGGTCGAGCCGCGCATCGGGCGCCTCACCATCAAGGTCGAGGGCGCTGGCGACGCGAAAGACCTCGTGGTCGCCGTCGACGGTCAGCCCGTGCCGGCGGTGCTGCTCGGCGTGCCGCAGCCGATCGATCCCGGTGACCACAGCATCACCGCCACCGCGACGGGCTTCAAAGCCGCTCCGGTCACGGCCTCCCTCAAAGACGCCGGATCGGCAGCCGTGACCATCAAGCTCGAGGTCGACGGTACCGCCGCGCCGGCGGCCGGTCCCCTAGCCCCCGCGCCGGCGCCGACAGGCGGCAGCGTGATGGTGGGGCCGAGCGGGGGGGCGCCGAGCGACGCGGGCTCGAGCGGCGGCAATGGACTGCGCATCGGATCCTACGTCGGCTTCGGCGTGGGCGCGGCCGGGCTCGCGCTCGGTACGGTGTTCGTCCTCAAGTCGTCGAGCAACCGGAAAGACGCCGATAAGGCTGCGGCTGAGCTCGATGCGCAGTGCGGGAACCTCTGCGACGCCGAGAGCCCCGAGGCGAGGAACGTCGACGATCTCGACGACAAGGCGAGGAGCGCCAAGACGCTCGGCATCGTGGGCTACGTGGTGGGCGGCGTGGGCGTGGCGGCGGGCGTGACTTTGTTCGTGCTCTCGCTGAAGAAGGACGAGACGAAGTCAGCGTTCGTGGCGCCCTACGTCGGGTTCGGGGCAGTCGGGGTGCGAGGCGCGTTCTGATACTTGCGAAGGCGCTTTGGTCGGGAGCTTTCGAGCTTATTTTCGAGGAGTAACAAGCGGATGATGAAAAATCGAGGCAGTCAACGGGGCGTCGTGAAGCTGGCGACCAGCGCGGCTCTGGCCGGCGCGCTCATGCTCTTGGCCATGGTTGGCTGCTCGTCGGACGCCGCCGAAGGCACGCAGGCAGAGAGCGTGGGCAGCGTTTCCCAGCCTCTCGTCTGTGGCACCAAGACCTGTACGGACTTCGGGCCTTGCGTGAAGGCCACGTGCGACATCCTGATCAAGAACACCTGCAACTACACGGACGCCACCGAGCTTTCGAGCTGCAGGCCCGCGAGCGGTGGCACGGGCACGTGCGTGACGAACCCGGGCGCCGCTCATCCGGTCTGCTGCGCGGGCTGCTTCAAACAGGTGGGCAAGGGCGCGTACGAGTGCGTCTCGTCGCCCGACGTCGGTAGTTGCGGCGCTGGGGGCTCGGAGTGCAAGAACTGCGACGGCGGCAATACTTGCGAGAAGTACGCGTGCAAGGGCGGTGAATGTCTGAGCGCTCCCCTAGCCGACGGCGACCCCTGCAGCGACGAGAGCGGTGCCTGCAACGCCGGCGAGTGCTGCACGGGCTGCATCGACAGCAAGGGCGTTTGCCAACGCGGCAATACGGTGTCGCAGTGCGGCGTCAGCACGGCCAAGGGCGGCCTCGTCAAATGCAAGAGCTGTGACGACGCGAACGTTTGCACCGGCGATTCGTGCGTCAGCGGTGTTTGCGCAGCCAAGACGCCGGTGCCGGGGTCGTGCGACGACGGTAACAAGTGCACGACCGGCGACAGCTGTAGTGGCCTCAGCTGCACGGGCGACAAAGTGGATTGTGACGACAACAACCCGTGCACCGACGACTCGTGCGACGTCGTTGCAGGGTGTATTCACACGCCCGTCGCCAACGGCACCGACTGCAACGACGGCCTGTTCTGCACGGTGGTCGACAAGTGCAGCAACGGTAAGTGCCTGGGTACCGGCACCCCCAACTGCAACGACAACAACCCTTGTACCAGCGACTCGTGCGACAACACCCTCGCGCGCTGCGTCAACAACGCGGTGGCGAACAATACGCCCTGCGACGACGGCAACGCCTGCTCGACGGGCGACCGCTGCGTCTCAGGTAAGTGCACGTTCGTCTCGGGTAAGGACTGCAACGACGACAATGTGTGCACCGTCGACGCTTGCGAATCGGACGTGTGTAAGCCGATCAACGTCGAGGACGGCACTTCTTGCCTCGCCGACCGCTGCCACGTCAACAGCGAGTGTCGGGGTGGAAAATGCGAGAAGGGAGAGCCCATCAACTGCGACGACGGCAACCCCTGCACCGAGGACAGCTGCGACGTCAACACCGGCTGCAAGCACGTCAACCTCAGCGGAACCCGCTGCGACGACAACGACGGCTGCACCGAGAACGACACGTGCGACGCCGGTAAGTGCGGCGGTACGGAGAAGGCCTGCACCGCGCTCGATAGCTGTCACCTGCCTGGTACCTGCAACCCGAAGACCGGCAACTGTGACGAGCCTCGCAAGCCGGACAACGCCGAGTGCGAGACGAGCTCGGGAGCTGACGGCATTTGCGCCAAGGGCGTGTGCGAGCCCATCGACATTGGAGGCGGCGGCGCCGGCAATGAAACGGGCGAGGGCGGAGAAGGGGCGAGCACCGGCGGCAGTAGCGGCGGCGCCGGGGAAAGCAGCGGCCATGGCGGAGCGGGCGCCGAGCCTACCGCCTCGGCAGGCGACAGCAGCGAGCCGGGCAAGGGCGGCACCGGTCAGAACGCCGCTGGCAGCCCCGAGGTGCCGGAGCACGTGTTCGTACGCAAGCCCGGCGGCTGCTCCTGCAGCGTCCCCACGTCGTCCAGCTCCACCGAGCTGGCCTGGCTAGCGGCAGCCGCGTTGGCGGTGGCTGTCCGGCGCCGTCGGCGCGGCGAGCAGGCGGCCTGATGGGGAGCCCGGCGCTCTTTTCGAGCGAGATGCTAAACCGCGCCGGGCAAAGCCACGTATCCTATCGCACACCCATTTCTTCGAGCTGCGGCCGCGGGGCCAGGGCGCCAGCCGGCGCCGGGGCGCCCGCGGACGAGCCACGCGAGGCGCTCCGATGTCCCTAGAACCCGGCCAAATGATCGACGCGAAGTACCGAATCGTCAAATTGATTGGCGAAGGCGGTATGGGGGCGGTCTACGCGGGCGAGAACGTACGCATCAACCGCAAGGTCGCGATCAAGGTGCTGCACGCCGCCTACACCGGCAACCAAGAGGTGATGCAGCGCTTCGAACGCGAGGCGCAGGCCGCGGGGCGCATCGGCAACGATCACATCCTGGAAGTGCTCGACCTCGGGCAGCTGCCCGACGGTGATCATTTCATCATCATGGAGTATCTCGATGGTGAGCCGCTGTCGTCGCGCATCAAGGGCCGCGGACGGCTCACGCCGCACGAAGCGACGCCCGTCATTCGCCAGGTGCTCGAAGGGCTGGGCGCGGCGCACGCGGCCGGGATCATTCACCGTGATTTGAAGCCCGACAACATCTTCATCTTGCGCGAGAAGGCTGGCGTTCACGACTACGTGAAGATCATCGACTTCGGCATCTCGAAGTTCAACCAGCTTTCGGGAGACGGGATGAAAATGACGCGCACCGGCGCCGTCATGGGCACCCCCTATTACATGTCGCCCGAGCAAGCGAGCGGCAGCGCAGAGGCCGATCAGCGGAGCGACATCTATTCCGTCGGCGTCATCTTGTACGAGGCCATCACGGGGCGGGTGCCGTTCGACGCCGGCACGTTCAATCAGCTGATGTTCAAGATCGTGCTCTCCGACGTGCCGCCTCCCGAGACGATCGTGCCGGACCTCGATCCGGCGTTTTCGAGCATCATCGCGAAGTCGATGACTCGCGACCTGACGCAGCGCTTCCAGACGACGAACGAGTTCATCAAGGCCCTCGACGCCTGGATGCGTAGCGGCGCCGCCGTCTCGGTGCCGCCCGCGGCCGATGCCGCCGCTGCCGGCCTGCTCCCCACGGGCACTGCGCGCGGGCCGATGAGCTCGCAAGCGCACATCGACCCCTCCGTGAGCCAACCCGGAGCGTCCCCGACAGCCGGTGCGGGAACGAGTGGCAACTGGGCCAGCTCGCAGCCGAACGTCGCGCCCGGGCTACCGAAGAAGAGCAGCGCGGGGCTCGTCGCCGCGCTGGCGGTGGTGGGCGTGCTGGTGATGGGCGGAGCCGCGTTCGGTGCCTACTCCGTCCTCGGAAAGAAAGCGGAGCCGGAGCCGAGCGCTGCGACTGTGGATAAGTCGACTGCGGATAAGCCGAGCGCGCCCGCGGGGGATGAGCCGAAGCTAGAGCCGAAGCCAGAGATCGCGCCTGCGGCCCCAGCGCCGAGCGCGGTGGTAGCGCCGAGCGCTTCGGTCGCGCCGCCGAGCGCGCCTGTGGCGGCGCCCGACGCCAAGGTTACGGCGACGCGCCCGCCAGCACCCAAGGCTGCCCCTGCCAAGGCTCCCGCTGCCGCGCCTGCCAAGCCGCCGAGCAAGGCCTCGCCCCCCAAGGGCGGCACGCCCGACTTCGGTTACTAGACCCGCACCGCCCGGCTGCGGGGGCTGCGGCTGCGGGGCTACGGGGCGGAGCCGAGTGAGGCGTTGCTCGATTTTGGGTTGACGTGCCGAGACCAAAAGCGGATAGATGAAAAACCCTGGGAAACTTTTTGTGGCGTGCGATTTTTCGCGCGCTGCAGCGAGTGACCAGCGTGGTTTTCGGTCAACGGTCAGTGGCGCCCGCTAGCGTGGCGGGTTGAGGGAAAAATGCTGGAGAACCGCGACGATTTGCTATCCATCGTCGTCTTGGAGGCAGGCGCGGCCTGGCCCGTGTGGATCGGCGAATATCAGCGGCTCGCGCCAAACGCGGTCGTGATCGCAGAGGCTCGCGCCGAGTCGCTCAGCGCGTTCGAGGCCCGCGCCGTGCATCGCATCGAAGAAGCGACGGCGCGCAGCGGCCCAAGCGTTCGTGTTGGTGTGATGGTGCTGGCCGACGCCGGCAATCGCGAGCGCGCCTCGTTACGTAGGAGCGTGGCGCGCGCGCTGCTGAGCGCCATGGGGCCCTCGCACGAAGCCGAGCTCGTGCTCGCCGGCGATGGACAGGAGCTCGATATTTCGCGGCATGAGCTGTTCGCGCTCGCAGGCACCTTGTGTGAAGAGCTGGGCGGCACGCATGTGAACGTGCGGGTGAGATTTTCGAGCGGCAAGAGTGGCGTCATGCGCTCCGTGACGAGCTCGAGCCCCGAGCTCGAGGTCCTGTCCTCCAAGTCACAGTCCTGACGACGAGCGGCCCTGGGCGAGGGCCCCTCGTGGACTAGAGATCATTTGTCGCAAAACGCGACGCCTTTCGCGCGTTTACGCCTACGTCTCGCGGGCCCTGAGGCATTTGTGGGAAGACGGCGGGGCAGCGGCGGGTAAACTTTAGGGTCGAGGCGCGCGAGGCGCCAGGCACGCTTACTTGGAGGAAAATGATGAAGCTAGCCCTGAGATTCGCGGCAACCGGATTGTGTCTGTCGCTCGGCGTTTGGAGCGGCAATGCTCACGCAGGCTTGTCCGACTGCGGCAACATCAACGTCGAGGCCCAAGCCGAATGTAAGGTCGAGGTCGAGGGCGGCTGCACCGCGCATTGTGAGCCCCCTGATCTGGCGCTGGCCTGCTCGGTGGAGCTCGAGGCCGAGTGCAACGGCGAGTGCAAGGTCGACGTCGACGTGAGCTGCAGCGCGGACTGTGAGGCGTCGTGCACGGGTGAATGCGAGGTGGACCCGGGTCGCTTCGATTGCAAGGCCGAGTGCGAAGGCGAAATCCAAGCCCACTGCGCGGGCGAGTGCTCGGGCAAGGCGAACGGCTCCGAAGCCAAGGGCGAATGCGAGGCCTCTTGCAAAGCGTCGATGTCGGGCAAGTGTGAAGCGAGCTGCAAAGGCACGCCGCCATCGGCCAAGTGCGACGCTAAGTGCAAGGCGCGCTGTGAGGGCTCTTGCCAGGGTAAGGCCGAAGCCAAGTGTCAGGTGTCGTGCCGCGCCGATGGCTACGCCGAGTGCAAGGGGCGCCTCAAGGTCGACTGCGAGGCCGCCTGCAAGAAGCCTGACGGCGCTGTGTTCTGCGACGGCCAGTACGTCGATCACGGCGGCAACCTCGACTCGTGTATCGCGGCCTTGAACGACACGATCACCGCCAACGTGGACGTGACGGCGCGGGGCTCGGCGATGGGCGAGTGCTCCGGCAACAGCTGTGAAGGCGAAGCCGAGGGCTCCGCCTCCGCCAGCTGCACGACCGTCCCGGGCGGACCCGCCGGCGCCGGCGCCGCGCTGCTCGGCATGATGCTGGCCGGCGCTGCCATCGCACGCCGCCGCCGCTGAGCTCGCGAGCTAGAAATGCGAAAAACCGCCAGGAGCCTCGCGGCTCTTGGCGGTTTCGTCGTTGCTCGGGTGTTACCGCGCAGCGTAGCTGAGGGACGGATGCGGGATCTCGCGCAAGCTGCGTGAGGGGGATGGCGGGGCGGCGTTGGTCATCGCCCGCGCGGAGCTTGCACGTTTCTGGACGGAATCGCGCTG
>JAEYWK010000011.1 GCA_023431345.1 Pseudomonadota bacterium | reverse complement strand
GATCAGGATTGGCACTGCAATTTTTGGTGAGCGCAATTATAAAAAAATATGATATTTGCATAATGGCTTTTATTTTAATCAATTAGTAGCCTGTAGTAAATCAAGTTAGTTTTAATTAATACTATCTCAAATGACAAAAAATACTTTACTAAAAAGAAGTCTCTGGATATTCTTATTTATAACAATTGCCTTTCCGGGCTGCAAGAAAGAGAATAATGACCCGACAACTGATGCTCCCATTGTCTCTTTGTCAAATAACCAGGCATCTGAAATACCTGGCAATAATGTTGGAACTACAGTATCAATTAATGCTTCTGCCGGTTTACAGAAATTAGTAATCTATAAAAATGGAGCTATTTATAATGAGGTAAGTTATAATTTTGAAACTATTGCCTCTTATAATTTCAGCTATCAAATAGAAGAGAACCTTACTGCTGGCACCGTAATAAATTTTGCTTTTGAAGCAGTAGATTCACTAAATGTTAAGTCTGAACAAAAGACTTTTGCGGTGACAGTAAATGAGATTACCCAGCGTGAAATAGTGGATGTAATTGCTGATATAACCGGGAATACAACATGGACGGCAAATAAAATTTGGAAAATCAACAATATAGTTAAGGTCACGAATGGAAATATATTAACCATTGAACCAGGGACATTGATAGTTGGAGATTTTGAAACAAAAGGAACATTATTGGTTGAACGCGGTGGTAAATTAATTGCAGATGGAACCGCTTCCTCCCCTATTATCTTTTCAAGCGAAAAACCAGTTGGGAATAGAAGCGCCGGTGATTGGAGTGGAATTGTTATTTGTGGGAAAGCTCCTGTTAACCAAGGTAATTTAATAACACTTGAGGGAAACTACGGTGCAATTTATGGCGGGAGCGAAGAAACTGATAATTCTGGAATTTTAAGGTATGTACGTATTGAATTTGCAGGAAGGGTGATTAACAACAATCAGGAAATCAATTCACTAACCCTGGCTGGTGTTGGAAGTGGTACTATAATTGAATATGTTCAATGTGCTTATGGTTTGGATGATTCGTTTGAATTCTTCGGAGGCACTGTGAATGCAAAGTACCTTGTTTCGTTTAAAACAAAGGATGATGATATTGACCTTGACTTTGGACATTCTGGTAAAATTCAATTCGCTTTGGCAATAAGAGGTGCTGAGATAGCAGATGCATCGTATTCAAACGGTATTGAAGCCGACAATGATGGATTTGGTACTAATGGTAGCCCCATAACGCAAACTGTATTTTCTAACATCAGTATTATTGGAGCAAAATATCAGAAAGATGGGGTAATTAACGCTCTACTACAGAATGCTATACATTTTAGGAAAAATTGCATGCCAACTATTTATAATTCGTTTATAACTGGGTTTCCCGTTGGGATCTTTCTTGATGATACAAAGGCTGGTGTTAGTCAACACGCTTTAAATGAAGAACTTCAAATCAGGAATGTAATACTTGCAGGAGTTGAAAATTGGGGAAATAATAATTGGGGTGGTTCTGACGGAAATGAATATGGTCCTTTAAGACAATATGATCCAAATGTTGCTGCAGGATTTAATATTGATAATTGGTTTGCAACAGCACTTTATAATAATCAAATCAAGGACAAATGGCAGGATGCCGGGATTGATGGAAGTATATATATATCATTAAATCCAAAGCTTACACCTAATGCAGGGTCTTTACTTCTTAATTCAGCCAAATGGGATAATACACCAAACTCAACTGACCCTTTCTTTGAGAAGGTCTCTTTTGCCGGAGCCTTTGGGAATGAAGACTGGACAACAGGATGGTGTAATTGGGATCCCCAGAATGTAATTTATCAATAAAGTAATTGTCGTTTGATTATAATAGACTTTATTATATAAGAGAAGCTGTCCATTTATCTTAGACAGCTTCTCTTGCTTAAAGACTTGTAAGTCTATGTGTTAATTTTCAAGAATTACTTTAAATCTGTTAACATTGTTTTTACAGGGATTAGACAATTGCAGTATGTACATTCCGGTTGGAGCTTCTTTTAAATCAATATAGGCTTCTTTACCGGCAAGTTCACCTGTATAAAGTATCTTCCCTGAAAGATCGGAGATTTCATAATTGATAAGGTCGTATGGTGAAATTATCTTTAATTTACGATCGGTCACCGGATTTGGAAAGATTGAATAACCACTATTATCTAAATCTTTAATACCAATACCATCATCAACAGTAATATAATTATCAATAGTAAGTGTATTGCTGCCGATTATATTGTTGACTTTCAGAGTTACACTGAAGTTACCCTCCTGATTATATGTCACAATAGGATTCTGAAGTGTGGAAGTTGAAGGTGATCCACCTTCAAATGTCCATAACCTTGAAGTTGGAGAGCCTCCGGATTCATCAAAGAACTGGACTGTTTCGCCTGGAGATATTAAAGTATCAGAAGAAGAAAAAGCCGGAATAGGTGTGCCATCCCATAACCTGACATTTAGAATGGTTGCATGTTTATCATTGACAACTACATTTTTAATGGTCTTTGGTGAGTACCCTTCTCCGAAAAATGTTATGTTATAAGTACCTGCCTTTAAGTATCTGTAATAATTCCCGATAGGCATTGAAGTGAACACCATTGAACTGTCTTCATCATGACCTGAAATATATACTTGTGCATAAACTGGATCACCTGAAACAGTATCTGTTACAATTCCTCTAACGCCATAAAGAGACTGTTCCATGTAATTCAACATTGACCGGTAATTATAATTCCAGTTGTTAAGTAATTGATTAGTAGGCAATAATTTAGTATTAGAAACCTCAAGAGTAAATTCACGACATTGCTGAAAGTAATTCAAATAATCCTGCCGGCCGCCGGTTATAGTATACCATGCATACCCGTTGGTAATTCCATTATTTAAGTCGTCCATGTATCCAGAAGGTGCATATACATGTGTAGTGTCAGCATATTCTCTACTAACAAACCGCCACCATGAATCATCTGCAGTTGTCATTACCCAAGTGTCCCATGGATAATTTACCACTTCGGCACCACCATGAAAGTTGGCAGAGAGTGTAAAATCATGCTCTTCAGCAAAATCCATGAAAGCAATTGTTTCTATTTGCCATTGATTACCATCAGGATGTGGTCCATCATCAGGATCCGGGTAATTACGATTTAAATCCACATAATTAGCATTATAACGTGTTGCTCCATTTACGCTGTTGTTTCCTCCGGCATAGGTCCCATCAGGATTTGCAAGTGGATTAATCCAGATGTCCATATTATTGACCATATCAGTTATTCTCTGATCAGTTCCATAATTCTGCAGTAGGTAATCAATTAAATGTAATGTTAAGATATATCCTGCTGTTTCATCTCCATGCATTGAGGAAGTATATAAAAATTCAGGTTCGTCTTCTTCTATACCGACATTATCGCTAATTCTGGCAACAAGCAGTAGCCGGTCCTCATTAGTCACACCAATAGTATCAATATTGCATATTTCAGGAAAGTTAGCTGCAAAATCCTGCATTATTTGAAGATATGCAGAATAAGTGGGGTAATAGTTCCAATCCAATACCTGCCTTGTAGAATTTGACATATTAACCTTCTCCAGTTCTGAAGGCTTTGGTAAAAGAATCAGTGGGTAATTAAATTGAGACTTAAGTTCTTCAAACTCTTTCATTGAAGCATAAGCATAAACATCATTACTTATAATGTTATCAATGCTAATGATATGGGTTAATTTATCAGATTCTGAAGCTGCACCCTTTAAAATGAAATATATTTCTCCTTTTCCATTAAATAATTCAGGAGCATTACTTTCACTTAATTGAATCTGTGAATACCCGATTAAAAACCAAAGAATAAGTTGTAAGCTGAGTAAAGTTTTTTTTAGCATATATCTAGTTATCTATTCCTTTTTCTTTTAATTCATTTATAAGTGTCCCAATAAGATTCTGAGTTTGCTTGTTGACTTTTACAATAGGCAATCGCAAATGGTTTGAAGCTATTCTGATTTGTTCTAGAGTTGCTTTAATTCCTCCCGGACTTCCATCAGCAAACAGAGATTCAATGAGTGGTAATAGATTGTAATGTATTTTTCTTGCCTCTTCAAAGTTGCCTTTCAACGCTAATTTAACCATGTTGCTGAAACTCTTTGGAAATGCGTTGGCAACAACTGAAATAACTCCATTTGCCCCACAAGCTATTAAAGGTAAGGTTATGGAATCATCTCCTGATATAACCAAAAAGTCTTTAGGTTTAGTTCTCAGAATTTCCATTATCTGACTGAAATTACCTGAAGCTTCCTTAATTCCAACTATATTGTCAAATTCCGTAGCTAATTGGATAGTTGTTTCAGGTTTCATATTTACACTTGTCCGTCCCGGTACATTATAAAGTATAATCGGTAAGGACGTGGCAGATGCAATTTGTCGGTAATGCAAATAAAGACCTCTTTGAGTGGGTTTATTATAGTATGGAGTTACCGATAATATTCCGGTAATACCATCATTATCGATGAGTTTAAGCTGGTCAATTACTTCCTGGGTGTTGTTGCCTCCAATACCAACAACAATTGGAACCCTCCTGTTAACAATTTCCTTAGTAAAATCAATTAGAGCTTTCTTTTCATCTTTTGACAGTGTAGAAGCCTCCCCTGTTGTTCCAAGAACAACAAGATAGTTTACACCATTTGTAATCGTATGTTCCAGTAATCGTTCGTAAGATCCGAAATCAATGCTCCCCTGTTTGTGAAAAGGGGTCACTAAAGCTACTCCGGTTCCGATAAATTTTTTGTTCATAATGGTTGGTTAACGGTTGCTTAACTGTTTGGCTGATCTGGCAGTCGAAAGTCGAGATCAGAAGTGTAATGAATTATCTGGTCAATTAATTCCTGGCTTTGTATTTCTTCACCTGTGTCAATCATCAGATCATAAGGTAAAGTTCTGTCATCGATTTTTCTGCCAATTTTAAAATGTGCTTTAGAAAGTACTGCGATATATTGTAAGGTAAAATTATCTGGATTACTCAAGTCAATGAGCATCTCGAATTCTTCATTGATAAACTGTTTTACAAAGGGGGCCGTGGGTCGGAATAATATATCAATGTCTTTTGGCAACAGAAGATCGTAAGATAATTTAGGGATATAAAATACAGGTATCCGATTATAATGATATAAGCCAATTAGCTGAACCTTTTTCCCTCTCTCCTGCAGATTCTTTGTAAACAGACTTACTCGATTATATTCTTCTTCTGAAGTTAACTGGTAAATTATACCAATATTAGTTGCGTTATTAAGATTTATAGGTTTTTTAAGGCGACTTGTTTTAAGAAGATCATTCTTAAGAGAGCGTTCGCCGAGGTATATTCTTATTTTTCTTAAGAAGCTCAATGTTATAATGTTTTATATGTCTTAAAAAAAACGATGATCAGGGTTTAAAATTATAAAAAGTAATGAAGTGAAGCTGTAAACTAAAGTATTTATTTTAATTAGTCCTTTAATTTAACAGAAGTAATTTCGCCAATATACATACGATGAAAATCATTTTCGGGATAATGCGCTTTTAAAGAGTGGTCAATAAAACCTGTTGATAGGATGTCCTGAAAATAAATTTTCCTGCATTCTATAACGATTCTGGCTTCTTTAAATCCAATACTGTTTATTGTCCTGAAAGGTGTAATGCCAGTTTCAGCAATTTTATTACAATCCCTGCCTGAATATGTTCCACAAAAGGAAAGCTTCTCCCTGTATTCTTCATTAAAGAAGCTGCAAGAAAAATATTCATTCTGTTCAACAAATTCATAAGTATATCTATGTGGCCTTATAAAAACAAACATAACAGGCTTATGCCATAAATATCCCATAGAACCCCAATTGGCTGTCATTGTATTAAAATTTTCAATTGACCCGGCCGTAACTAACATCCAGTCAGTACCAATTAATTTAATTGCATTTTCCACTAATAAAGCAGGTCTTACTTCTTTAAAACCAAGCTTCTCTATTTCTAAGATATCATCCGGGTCATTCATAAATAGGTCTTTATTAGTCTTTAAGCTTTTTTACGCGTTTTAGTTCAAGTAAATTAAGGGGATTTGAACCTAATCCACTAATATTTTTATTGGTAAATCTAAGAACCTGATCATAAAACAGTATAATTACAGGCGATTTTTGCATCATAACACTGTCCATTGCCTTGTATAGAGAGAACCTAATTGAATCATTAGCTTCATTAATAGCATCTCTATATAACCTGTCATAATATTTATCTTTAAAATGAGTGTAGTTTGGACCGACAGGACTCTTATTAATTGAATAAAAAAGAGAAAGGTAATTCTCAGCGTCAGGATAATCAGCAATCCATGAGCCTCTGAAAAATGATATCCTGCCTTGGGCCATATTTTCACGTAAGGTGCCAGGAGGCGAAACATCAATTTTAATATTAACTCCAATTTGGGATAATTGACTCTGAATGAACTGAGTAATATCAAGATATGAAGCATTGGTTGAGATTGTTATAGGTAGTAGTCCAATTCCACCAGGGTAACCGGCTTCAGTTAAAAGATCTGCTGCTTTTTCAGGATTGTAA
>JAEYWK010000107.1 GCA_023431345.1 Pseudomonadota bacterium | reverse complement strand
ACACCGACGCGCGCGGCGCGGGTGGCGGCGGCGGCGGCGCGGGCGGCTGCGCCGCGCGTGGCGGCGGCGGTGGCGGTGGCGGTGGCGGCAGCAGCTTCGGCATCTTCGCGATCGGCTCCAGCATCGACGTGAACGGAGTCACGCTCGAGCTCGGGACGGCGGGCAAAGGCGGCAAAGGCGGCAAAGGCGGGCGAGGGCAGTCCGGCGGCCTCGGCCGTGACGGCGGCGCACACCCCCAAGCCGGCGCGCCTGGTCGAGGTGGCAACGGCGCCCATGGCGGTCACGGCGGCGGCGGCGGCGGCGGCGCGGGCGGCTCCGCGGTGGGCATAGCGCTGCTCTCGAGCAGCACCCTCACCGGTGAAGCACAGATCGCAGGTGGCAGCGCGGGCCCTGGCGGCGCCGGCGGCCCATCGGCCCCCAACGCTCCCGAAGACGAGCGCGACGGCAGCGCCGGCGAGAGCGGCGCGGCGGGCAGCATCACCGCCAAGCTCGACTGCAGCAATGACGGCGGCGCCGACGACGGCATCTGCGGCCCCTGAGGGGGGCTGAGGCCGTCGCGGCCCCGATGATTACGGCTTATTTCCGCCGCTGAGGGTGATCGGGATCCACAGCGTCCTCATCTTCGTCGTCGCGCCTTCACGTGTGTAACCGGCGAGGCCGTAGAGGATGTTCCACCAGTGGCCGCGCGGCGTCTCTCCGTACGAGAACGCCGGGAAGATGTGCACTTCCCATTCGCCGCCCGTGCTCTTCGTCTCCTCGCGGTAGAAGACGTTGCCCACCAGCTGCGAGACGCTCTTGCGGTCGCTGAAGCGCCAGAACAGCGGGAGCGCGACGGTCACGCGCTCCTTCGGGCTCGCGAAGTCCCAGAAGAACGGGGCGAGCACCGTGTGGGTCGCCTGTCCGCTGCGACCGATGTAAACGAGCGGGTGGATGTTGGTGGAGAAGCCGCGCAGATCGGTGGTGTGCTGAAACAGCGGCGTGATCCACGTCGACTTGCTGATGCCGTAGCGCTCGAACTTGGCGTAGAGCGGGAAGAACGCCCAGCTCGACTCACGCGGGCTCGTGCGCTTGTAGAAAAATGGGAACAGCAGCTTCTGATCGAGGCCGATGTCCGGGTCGCGAAACGCCCAATACAAGGGCGTGATCATGTCGAGCTCGGTGCGACCGCGGTAGCGCGCGTAGCCCCAGGTCGCGAACGTCGACTCGCCGTTTTCACCCCGCGAGGCCATGAACAGCGGGTTGGCGATCAGCCATTCGCGCTTGGCCCCTTCGTTCTTGTAGCCGTAGTGGAAGAACGGGAACACCGTCGTGTGGCGCTCGTTCTTGCCCCAAATGCTGTAGTAGAGCGGCAGAAGGTGGAGCATCTCGCGCTTCTGCGTGTGCTCGCGGTAGTACGGGCCCCACACGTTGAACCACGAGAGGTCGCGGTCGCTGTAGCGGTAGTAGTGGAGCAGCGGCGGGATGATCTCGTACTTCCGCTCCGAGTTCTGCCCGAAGAAGTACAGTGGCGCGACGCCGAGCGAGATATCTTCCGAGGTGCGCGCGTCGCACGTCGACGAGCCCTTCCACGAGCAAAACATCGGCCCGACCACGTTCAAGCCGCTGCGGCCGTCCGTGCTCAGGTAGGTGAGCAGCGGCGGGATGATGGTGTATCCGCCTGCGGCGTGCTTACCGGTGAAGTAGAGCGGCGCGAGCCAGTTGTCGTGACCGTCGGCGCTGGAGCGGTTCACGAGCGGGCCGACGATGGTGGTTCGGCTCTTCTGCTTCAGATCGCGCAGGTTCCAAACCAGCGGAAAGAGTACGTCGTCAGCGCGCTCGGCGCTGCGACGGTTGTAATAGAGGCCGCCGTAGAGCGAGGCCCGATCCAGCTTCAGCTTGTCGGTGCGCGAAGGCTGCTTGCGCTCCGCCCAAACCGGGAACGCCAGCTGAAACGAGTAATCCCCGCTCTTCTCGGAGTAGTAGGGGCCGTAAAACTTGCGGTCGAAACGGCCGTTTTGCCCGTGTTCTTCCAGCTCGGGGCTCAGGTCGCTGCCGATGCGCTCGAAGGCAGACGCCTTCATGGCCAGCGGATCCGCCGGCAGCGTGGGCTCGTTGCCGGGCGTGTCGAGCGAGTCGTCGGCGCCCGACGCCGCGTGCGTCTCCGGCATGCCGGGCGGCGGCTTGGGGGCGGCTTTTTGCGCGCCGGCGCCGCCACCCGGAGATGGGCCAAAGCCAGGCGAGAGCCCGGGTCCGTACGGATCTTGCGCGGCGGCGCCGAGCGACAGCGAAAGGCAAGCAGCGAGCACGCCGCAGGCCGCGAGGCTTTGAACGTTCTTCAACGCGCGGCCTCGCTCGCTTGCGGCTGGCTGGCCATCACGCGCGACACCGCGCTCACCACGTCGGCGCGCGGACACAGCTCTTGGGTGTGCGACGCCAGATCCTTGATCTGCACTTGTTTTGCTTCCACTTCGCTGTCGCCAATCACCAGGCACACCCGCGCGCCGAGCGAGTCCGCGCGGCGCAGCATGCTCTTCATCGAGCCGCCGCGACCGTCGAGATCCGTTCCGATACCGGCCGCGCGCAGCTCGCGGGCCAGCACGAGCCCCTCCTTCAACGCGGCCGCGCCGATGGGGGCGACGAAGCAGCGCGGCGCGGGAGCCGGCGCCGGCAAAGGCGAGGCGAGCAGCAAGCGCTCGAGGCCGATCGCGAAGCCTACCGCGGGCAGCTTCGGCCCTCCGAGCTCGTGCACCATGCCGTCATAGCGGCCGCCGCCGAGCAGCGTGTTCTGGGCGCCTAGCTCACCTTGATTGCTCACGAGCTCGAACAACGTGCGCGTGTAGTAGTCGAGACCGCGCACCAAGCTGGGGCTCACCACGTACTTCACCCCGAGCGCGTCGAGCGCGGCCTTGAAGCCGTCCCAGTGGGCCTGGTCGTCGGGCTCGAGCACGTCCAAGATCGAAGGCGCGTCCGCGACGGCTTGCTGGTCGCGAGGATCTTTCGAATCCAAGATGCGTAGCGGGTTATCGAGCAGGCGCTTCTGGGCGTGCTCGCTCAGCGTGTCTTGCTTGGGCGTGAGGTGGGCGAGCAGCGCCTCACGATATTTTTGCCGCGTCGCGGGGCCGCCGATGGAGTTGATGCGCACCTCCAGCTCGGTGATGCCCAGGCTACCCAGCAGCCCGACGAGCATGTCGATGATCTCGGCGTCGACCACGGGGCCCGCGTCGCCGTAAACCTCGCAGCCAGCTTGATAAAACTGCCGCTGGCGACCGCGCTGGGGCCGCTCGGCGCGGAACATCGGGCCGATGTAGTACCAGCGCGTGACGGGCTCTTTGGCGTGCACCGAGTTGTTGAGGAAGGCGCGCGCCACCCCCGGCGTTCCCTCCGGGCGCAGGGTGAACGACTCCTTCTCGCGCTGCAGCGAGAACATCTGCTTCTCGACGATCTCACTCGTCTCTCCGCTCGAGCGGACGAACAGCTCGGTCGACTCCAAGATCGGCGTGCGCACCTCCGAGAACCCGTGCAGCTCCACCACGCGGCGAAAGGCAGCCTCGATCAACGCGAAGCGCGCTACTTCTTCAGGGAGGATGTCGGGCATCCCCTTGATGGCGCGAAATTCCATGAGTTTTCGAAGAGGTGGAAGAGGTGCTCCGGCGCCCAGCGCCGAAACGGCCACGGGCTTATGCTCGGGGCCAGCGGTTGGGTCAAGCTCGGCGCCAAAGGTGCTGGCAGAGAACCTGCCGAGGAACTAAAACCCCGGCCCGTGCGCGCCGCCGCGATCGACCTGGGTGCCGTTCGAGTAGGGCTGGCGGTCGCGGACGACCTCGGCCTGCTGGCCCATCCGCGCCCTTACCTCGATGGCAAGAATCAGGCGGCGCTCTTGCGACGTCTGGCGGAGATACAAGCCGCTGACGAGATCGAGCTGTTCGTGCTCGGCTTGCCGCGAGAGCTCAACGGGCGCGAGGGGCCGGCGGCCAAACGGGCGCGGGCCTTCGCCGAGCGCCTGCAGCGAGCGACGCCGGCCAAGGTCGAGCTCTACGACGAGTGGCTCTCCACACGTGAAGCCGCGGGCCGCTTGCGCGCGCAGGGCCTGAACGCCAAGCAGCAGCGGGGGCGCATCGACAGCGCGGCCGCCGCCATCTTGCTGCAAAGCTGGCTCGACAAGGCCGCCCGCCCAGGCTCGAGCGAGAGGCCCGAGTGATGAGGCCCGAGTGGTAAAGACGCGCGAGAAGACCTGGAAGCAGCGCCAGGCGGAGCTCGAGTGAGCGGGGAGCGCGCGCGAGGCGGGCGAAAGCGACGCCCGAGCCGGCCGGCGACCGAGCGCCGCGCCGCTGCGCCGCGCGCGAGCGTGAAGGCGACGCAAGGGCGAATGCGCGTCGCCGCGATCGGCCTCGGGCTCGCGCTGTCGCTTGCGCTCGCGGCGCTCGCGCTGTTCGGCTGGAGCTTCACGCGCGGCCCCGGCGGAGGACGCGTCCAGCACTTCGAGGTCGCCCAGAACGAGAGCACCAGCTCGCTCGCAGCCCGCCTGGCGGAGGCGAGCTTGATCGACAGCCCGCGGCTCTTCAGCGCCTACGTGAGCGTGCTCAATCCGTCGCTCGCGTTCGCGCCGGGGCCGCACGTCGTGCGCGGTGACCTCTCTGTGCGCGAGCTGATCCGGCGGCTTTCACGCGCGCCGGGCCGTGGCCGCGTGCAGGTGGTCATACCCGAGGGTTACAATCACGTGCAGCTGAGCGAGCGGCTGCAGCAGCTCGGGATCTGTGACGCCGAGGATTTTCGACGCGCGGTGCGTGACGAGGCGGCCGTGCGCGCGCTCGGCGTGCCCGCGTCGAGCGCGGAGGGCTACCTGTTCCCGGCGACCTACGCGCTGCTCGCCGACAGCAAGCCGGACGCGGTCGTGGCGGTGTTGGTGGCGGAAGCGCAGCGCCGGCTCCGCCGCTTGCAGAGCGAGCTTTCGGCAGAATTCGCGGCGCGCAAGGCCCAGCACGGCCTCTCGGCGCACGACGTCGTCACGCTGGCTTCCATCGTCGAGCGCGAGGCCGCGAAGGCCGATGAGAAGCCGCTGATCGCGAGCGTCTTTCTGAATCGGCTGAGCGACGCGACGTTTCGGCCGCTGCGCATGCTGCAGTCGGATCCGACCGCGACCTACGGCTGCCTCGTGCAAGAGCCGCCGCCCGCGAGCTGCTCACCGGGTCGACCCACGCCCGCGATGCTGCGCGACGCCTCGAACCCGTACAACACCTACCGTCGCGCCGGGCTGCCGCCGGGCCCCATCGCCAGTCCGGGCGAAGGCGCCATCCGCGCCGTGCTCGCGCCGGCGAGCACCGACTACCTCTACTTCGTCGCGCAGGGCGGGGGCCGCCACCGTTTCAGTCGCACTTTTTCGGAGCATCGAGGCGCTATCGAGCGATCACCTTGAGGGAGCCCTTCACGCCAGCGCGCAGCGGCAGTAAGGCGTAGGCCCGTGACGCTCCCAGTCATCCTGACTCCGCATCCGCACGTGCGCGTCGACAAGAACGTGCTGGGAGGCAGCCCGTACGTGGTCGGGTCACGCGTGCCCGTGCGGCGACTTTGGGCGTTTTACCGGAGCGGAACCAGCGTCGAGCGCATCCTCAAGCGCTACCCGCAGCTGGGGCCGGCCAAGGTCTTCGACGCGCTGGCTTTTGCTCTCGACAACCAGGAGGTCGTCGACGCCGACCTGGCGCGGGAGGAGTCGCTGCTCGCGGCCAAAGAGCCGGTGTCGCGCCAGCCGTCGGCGCAGATCGACCTGCCTTTTGCGGCGGGCCTGGGTGTCCCCGGGCCGGCGCCCGGCAGGCGCCGCCGCTAAATTGGGCTGGCCCCGAGCCGTTGGCGCTCCTCCGTCTGCCCGCTGGCCGGTGCGCTACGGCGTCCGCAGGCGCCCCGCGAGGTAGGGAAACGTGGGGGCGGGTCGCTCGAGCGGGGAGCCCCGACCAGGGGCCTCGAGCCCCCTTAACCTCGCCCAACATTGAGGGATTTGCACGAGCGATCCAGTTGGAGTACAAGTAGCGCTGCCACGCCACGTTACTCGAGACGATCGCCGCCTTCTCGTTCTGTTCGGGACCGCGTCAACTAGTCAGAAGACCACGGTGTGGAAAGCGCTGAGATTCTTTCATCGCGACCTCCTTTCCGATCCCGAAGGCTCATTGGATGGCAGGCAGTCCGCTTAACTGCGGAAGGTTACGAGAGCCTCAACGAACGAGAAAAAAGCAAATGGGCAATCGCCTCTACGTCGGCAATCTCTCTTTTCACACCACCACGGACGTCCTGCGTCAGGCCTTCTCGGGCTCTGGCGAGGTCACCGACGCACACGTCGTGACCGATCGCGAGACGGGTCGCTCGCGCGGCTTCGGCTTCATCACCATGGCTGACGAGTCGCAGGCGCAAGCGGCGATCCAGGCCATGAACGGCGCTGACCTCGACGGTCGCCCGCTCCGCGTCAACGAGGCTGAAGAGCGCCCGCAGCGCGGTGGCGGCGGCGGCGGCTTCGGTGGTGGTGGCGGAGGTCGCGGCGGTGGCGGCGGCGGCGGCGGCTTCGGT
>JAEYWK010000228.1 GCA_023431345.1 Pseudomonadota bacterium | reverse complement strand
GATGGTCTCATACAGACATCCATATATTACTTCAGTAACTCTAAAGGAAGCCATTCAGCAACCAAATCTTGTCGATTCAGATACTGCCCTTATGAAAACAGCAAGGGGCATTGGGGTTTCATTTGGGGATTGAATTTAGTTCTTAGTTCTTAGTTCTTAGTTTTTAGTTCTTAGTTCTTAGTTCTTAGTTCTTAGTTCTTAGTGCTTAGTTCTTAGTTCGTAGTTTTGTTAGTTCTGACAATTATGAAGAACAATAATGAACCTATAATAGCTCCGGCGATATTTGCATATAGATCATAAATTGAATACTGCCTTCCAATGCCCATATACCTTTGCATAAATTCCATAAATAGACCCCAGGCAATAGCCATCACAGTTATCAGAAAGTAATTCCTTTTACCGGGCAATCTTTTTGACAATGATCCTTCCCCGGTATTAAGTGCCCAAAGTCCTATTATGCAAAATCCCAGGTACATAGTAAAATGAACTACCTTGTCGATATTCGGAATTGTCATTATTTTCGGAATCTCACGGGGTGATGCCAGTGAAGCATAGACAATTGCTATGAGATAGCCAAGGAATATAAGCCAGCGGAATGGAATTGGAATACGTGAAATTAATGTAAGTGACAAGGAAGCAGTTTTTAAACTGAATTATCATGCAAATATAAAAAAAGAGGCTGTCCTTTTTAGACAGCCCCTTTCTTTAAGGCACTAAGGCCTTTTTAGTGTGTACTGATAATTCGTTTGGTTGTTACCCCATACATTGTTCTCAATACCACTAAGAACACCTGTTCACTTCTGTTTTTCAAAGTAGTGAACGTCTGAGTGTATTCAAACCCCGCTGTAGCATTTCCATCATAGATGGTAGCTACCTTAACTCCCTGTAAGTTGTAAACTTCAAGGGTAACTTTAGAGTCATCATTAACCGTGTATTTGATCTCAACCTTATCCTGGAATGGATTTGGTGCGATTGACATGACGACATCCGGTGAGTTAGAAACAGGAATATCATTACTAACAATCGGTGCAGAGATAGGTGCTCCATTAGTAACGGCCCATTTGCAATTTTCATCAAATGCTTCGTTGATTACAGTCGCAGCTTCACTGATATTGCTTAAAGATGGCATGCCTGATGATGGGATATAAACTTTTCCCAAAGCATCGTTAGCAAATTCCATTAAAGCACCAACAGTAGCGCCACCATAATTTTGATAATGTAAATTCAGGTAATTGACAACATTCTGCGGAACAGATAGTGTCATATAGCTGAATGTATAAGCATCTGGCAGACTACCACATCCTTCGTAACCATCAGCAATGAGGAAGCTGGAATTCAACGGTAAACCTGCTAGTCCACTGCTATTCCCCATATTAATTGCTAATGTCAGGGATTGTCCAAGCAGAGTGTTCTTCTTCAGGTTATTGTTGTTTTCATAGCAGGTGTAATCTTTGATTAATCCTGCTGCTGGTCCTCCAGACGGCAGAACATCTTCAATACAAACTGCGCCGGCTTCACCAGTTGTAGACGTATAAGAATGTCCTGGACGACCAACTGTCACACCATAAGATGTCTGATTCAGAATCTGAACGAGTCTGTCATGTTGTGACAAACCATCACAGTAGCTTCCACCAGGCTGGCCCCAGCCTCCCATAGTCAGCGTACAATTCTCTGCTGCAGGAGTACATTCGATAGTATATTCACAGGTTACCGTACAACCATTAACATCTGTTATTGCTAGGATGAAAGTAGCTGATCCGTCTTCCATTGCATTGAATGTAACAGAAGTCCCGTTTATAGGTCCTGTAATTACCCAATCAGAACCCGGAGCTAAACTCCATGAAACTGAAGCGTAAGGAACATTGATTGTAGCAGCCAAAGTGTTATTCACCATGCCGCAGAATACCGGATTACCATTGTTTAAAACATAGTCAACATCCTCCTCACAATCGTAAGTAATATCTATTGTGAAGGTACTAGTAGATGTGTTCTCGCAAAGATCAGTAGCCGAGTATATAACAGTGTGTATACCAGGTTCAAGATCATTGAAGTACAATGGGAATACAGGATTATCAACCAATACACCATCAAATGTTACTGTAAAGATGATGTCGGCTTTAAGTGTACAGTTATCAGAATAATCTGGTTCTGTAAGCACTACATCAGGGCACCATTGAGCAAAGCTTGTGGGGCAGGTGATGGTGGGAGGAAGAATATCCGGAGTAAGTGTGAAAATTGCGGAACATGTCAGCGTCTCACACAGATCGGTGATTGTCCAGGTTACAGTAGCACTACCACCATCACAAAGAACCGGAATGGTCTGTTGGGCGGCATTGTTTGTAACTACGGGATCACAACCATTAAGAACACCAAGGGCATTAGTCTGAGCGGCAACCCATGCTGTAAATGATGCATTGACTTCGGTTTGATTTCCAAAGTCGCAAGAACTAACTGTTACATCATCAGGAGCATTGTAAATTATTGCTAATGGAGCAACTATTTCAAATACAGATACATGAATGGTAGTCTCATAACAATGATCTACTACAGTCCATGTTACGGTAGTTGCGCCACCGCAATAGTTAGGAGCAACCGGAGTGCCATTGGTAAACTGCGGGTTACATCCACCCGTTACGCCAAACCCACCAAGCCATGTTGCAAAGGCCGTATTAGCAGCAACCTGGTTTGCATAGATGCAGGAAGAAGTGGTAGAAGGAGCAACCTGTGTTACAACCACTGCCGGTGGGGCGGTGATGGTAAATGTAGATGTATAAGTAGCTGTAGTGAAGCACTGATCGGTAA